>CAKZSB010000160.1 GCA_937920585.1 uncultured Granulosicoccaceae bacterium
TCGTTTCACGATCTGGATAACCTGAAGCGGTTTTTTGAACACGTGCATCGAGGCAGTGAAAGCGATCAAAGGGTGCTGCAGGAGATTTTCAGCGATGAAAACGCAGCGCGTGCGTTTCAATATCGCATTATTCACTCCGCCCCATCACTGCTACACGACATCCACCACATCGCCAAACCAGACTGGACACCCTTATTGCAGTGCAGACTACCGATTCATTTCATACACGGTGACCAGGACGCCCTGAACTATATAGAGGATATCGACGAGCTGGCGTCGCGACTTGAACAAGCATCTGTGCATCGAATCAAAGGCGCCGGCACCTGGCTGCTGGGCAAAGATCCAACCAGAACTTTTGAACTGGTTACAGAGATTATCGGGACAAGTGGCGCAGCAGGCAGCTCCAGAACTGCCCACTCGAACGAGTGAGCGTGAGCCCTGGATTCGCCGCAATCAAGCGTGGTTCAAGGGCCGACTATCGACAGCCAATGTCGGCAAATCACCGGTATAGGCAATAGCCTGTAGAGCTACCACAAAACCAGATTGATCACATGATCCACACCGTCGACAGCCGCTATCTGAGACTCAATATCGTCCGCCTGTTGCACAGAATCAGCAACACCAACCACAGTGGCTATACCATCGTATACGGTTACCCTCACATTCGGGCCACTGACAGCAACTATCGAATTGCCATCCACCTGTTCAGTTGATACCACCCTGGCCTGCGCTGCCCCGACAGACATCACCCCGGACAAACCGAGTGCAAGTAGACTGCGTGTTCGAAAAATATCCATCAAATACCCTCTCTGGTTGCAGATAACGTTTCACACTCAGACTGTCGCGATAAAAATAGGTTCAGAGATTTGATGATTGCACAGGACAATCTGCTTACTTGTGTGCCAGCAATTGGCAGCTTTACGTAATGAAGCAATGTGCGACAAAGCAATGGAATGTATAACAGATGCAACCGTACCGGGTGGAGCGCCAACCCAACGCCTGGTAGCTTTTGCTCGAAAGCCGCAACTCGACCACTGGAAAACCGACCTCAACAAACTGGACAATGGAGTGATTGATCTCAGCGTCGAAGAAGGTGTGACTTTGTGTTTTGAAACACACCCCAAACCATTGACTTTTTTTAAGCGACGATCATCAGCTGGAAAGCGCATTACTCAATTTATGTATCAACAGTGCCGACGCGATATTCGACCACGGGTCAGTTCGCCTTAGCGTTGCGAGGCCGAGCGACAACAGCGCAGCCAGGTTCACTGTAATCGATTGACCGACTACGCTCCAATATGAAGAACTTACACAATATACGGGACAAGGCCACTAAGCAGGCCCACTAGCTCAAACATCATCCCGACCAGCGATTAAAACTTACTCGGAAAGTATGCCTGTATGACCTCGATGAAATCTCTTCAGGCGCCAGAAGTTAAAACGACGAATGCCCCTCTCAACGGCTGCAGCTCCAATAGCACCAACACTTGTTCCGGGCCGTGTTGAGTTGCAGCTTGGTATTTTTACCAGATTTACTCTGTCCTGTACGGCATTTCTTTGCGCCTTTCCTGCGCTAAGTTTCCTGTGTCGCGCTGTTGCCGATTGCGCTTTGTGACGTTTTCACCCAATGGAACTTAAAAAGGAACGTAATGACTACAACTCGAAACCACCTGACGCGAAGGATTGCGTTGACCTCGCTAGCCAGCGCTATTTTAGTGAGCCTGTCCGGACATGCGCAGCAACTGGACCGACTGCAACCGCTGACGGCCGATGACAACGCGGTATTTCTCGCGCCGGGGGCGGCGCTGTCCGATGGTGTGCGACTTGGGGATGAGCTTTTATTTTCCGTGCCTGCAGCCGACGGTTCCGACATTCGACAAACGCTGTACGCAGCCAATCGCAATCAGCTACGTGGTGTTCGAGATCAAAACGGTAGTACCATTCGCGCGGCCACCGAGATTTTGCCGTTTCTGGATACTGTTGTGGTATCCGAGCGAACTGGTGTCAACACAATAGGACCCGGTGACCCCAATACCACCTTCATCTCCGGCAGCAGCGCTGCGCGGCAGATGCTCGCGCATGGCAACAGCAGCGAACTGCTCTATGTGCTCGGGCTGGATGGCAGTCTCGCCGTGTTCGACGGCGTTAACAACACTGAGATATCCGGAGCCGGAGCGTCCGGAAATACAGATTGCCCCGATGGCGCTACGCAACTGGCCGGGGCCGGTAATATCACGGTACTATATCCGCACAGCTTCGATGGAGGCCTGACCACTGTGCTCGGGTTTACCCAGGGCACCAGTGCACCACAACCTGTCCCACAGGATGGCGTGTTCACCTCGCCATGCAGCCTGACACGCTTTAACAACAGGATATTCTTCACCGCACTGAACACCAGCAACAATCGGCAAATCTATCGGACCGATGGCCTGAATGAATCAGAGCTGGAAGTGTTCCGTTTCAATGGCGACGCCGGACCACAGCTGTTCAATCCCGAGGGAAACGGCACGAGCCAGCCGGCGTTTAGAGAATTCAACGGGCGCAAGTTGTTTGCAGCGTCCGCGTTTAGCAACAACAGCTACGATCTCTGGATCACCGATGGCACCACTGGTGGCACAGAGCGAATCAGTGAACTCGGAGCCGGACTGGGAACAATTCGACCGGATCTTGGGTTTGAATTTGGCGGCCAGCTATTCTTCCCGGCCAACGGCACTCTGATGCGCACCGACGGCTCGGCGGCGAACACGGCCCAGGTGACGCTGACCGATGGCACGCCGATCAGTGTGGGCAACGCGGTGAGCCTGACCGAATTCGATGGTCTGTTGCACTTTATCGACAGCGCTGGCCAGATTCTGCGCCTCGCTACGATCGATGGCAACGCCGAGGTGATTACCGGCATTTCGCAGACCGCCAATTCGGTCAATGGTGACCTCGGTGACATCCTGCTGGCCTCTACCGATACCGCTGTTTTAACGATGATAGCGGATCCAGTGGTCTCAAGTGAGCTGGCCGTCAGTGTGCAGGAAAATCTGGGTGGTCAGGGCATCCTCGAGATTGCTATCACCATGGATCCGATCGCGCCCTACGATGTCACTGGCACCTTTGCGACCAATCCGGGCACCGCGCTCAATCAGTCCGATTTCATTCCGGGCAGCGGTACGTTCACCATCACAGCCGGCACGCCGCAAACCACGCTGTCGATTCCGATCGTCGACGATACCGAAGACGACGACAACGAGAACTTTACGATAACGCTCGGCTCACTATCAGGCGCGCGTTTTACCGACCGCAGCGCCGCATCCGAGATCATCACCGTCACGATTCAGGATGATGACCAACCGCTGCCAGCCGGACAGCTGCAAGTAGCGGCGCAGTCGTTTGACGAAGGCGCGGGCCAGATCGGTATCGTTGTCACCGTCGGCGGCACTGTTTCGGCACCGGTGGAATTTAGCTATGAAATCTCACCTGGTAGTGCAACCAGTGCCGATTTCAGCGGCGCACTGTCTGGCAGCGGCATGATCGGCACGGGATTGAATAGCACCGAGATCCC
This sequence comes from uncultured Granulosicoccaceae bacterium, assembly GCA_937920585.1. GTDB lineage: Bacteria > Pseudomonadota > Gammaproteobacteria > Granulosicoccales > Granulosicoccaceae > CAKZSB01. The sequence continues at coordinate 3,551 of CAKZSB010000160.1, forward strand.
GCTGACGCTGACCGACGATACGATCGACGAAGCCGCAGAGACCTTCACAGTAACTGTAACGCCAGTGTCAGGCACAACAACAACTGACGATGTGACCGGCAGCATTCAAATCAACGACAACGATGAGCCGGCGTCTACGGAAACGCCGCCAGCCACAGACGACAGTGGCGGTGGTGGCGGTGGCGGTGGCGGTGGTGGCGCATTCGGTGGTGCACTGGTGTTGATCGCAG
>CAKZSB010000161.1 GCA_937920585.1 uncultured Granulosicoccaceae bacterium
CGAATATTTGGCGTATTTCGCGGCTGGTTGGAGTTGTCTGGCGTTTCATCTTGGGTCTCGCTGGCCGGTAATAGGTGGCTGTGGGCTGCTTTTTAGCTTTGGCGAGTACGACTTTAACGGCTAAAGCTGAACCTCAGCGGACGCAGTGGTGCAAGCCGACTCGCAGTGTGATGCAAGGGTAGTACGCTGCGGGCCGGCATTGTACAAACATTGTTAATTCGTCAGCCGGGTTTGCTCGTTATGCGGCAGTCGGCGCGTGCTCAGCCGTCCTTCGATATTGCATCCAGCACGCGTGCCCAACTGCGTATTCCCTTGTGAAAGGATGTCAGGCTGTATTTTTCGTTGGGTGAGTGAATCTGATCGTCGTCGAGGCCAAAGCCGATCATCAGGCTGTCCATGCCGAGGATGTCACTGAAATGTCCAACCACCGGAATCGATCCGCCGCAGCCGGTGTAGGCCGCCGGTGTGCCCCATTCATCGCTCAGCGCCTGGCGCGCCTGTTCAAAGATTGGATCTTCGATTGGCAGTGACGTGCCTGGCGAGCTGCCGTGTGGTTCGAATGTGACGCTGCAATCGCCCGGCAGGCCCTGTTCAATGTACTGGTACAGGCTTTTTCGAATCTGTTCCGGGTCCTGAGTGCCGACGAGCCTGAAGCTCACTTTGGCGCTGGCCTTCGACGGCAGTACGGTCTTGAATCCATCGCCGGTGTAGCCGCCATTAATGCCATTAAATTCGCAAGTCGGGCGGCTCCAGATTTGCTCGAGCGCGCTGTAGTCTTGCTCGCCAGCCGCTTCGCGCAGACCGACGGCACCGAGAAATTCCTCGGTTTTGAAATCCAGCCCGCGCCACTGTTCGGCGATCTCTGCCGGCAGCTCGGGCACACCGTCGTAGAAGCCGGGCAAGGTGATTCTGCCGGTGTCGTCGTGCAGGCCTGCCAACAACCGGCTAAGGACCCGGATCGGGTTTTGTGCCGGGCCGCCGTACATGCCGGAGTGGAGGTCTTTATCGGGGCCGGTGATGGTGATTTCTTCACCGACCATGCCGCGCAGCATGGTGCCGATCGCGGGGGTGGAGGCGTTCCACATACCGGTGTCGCAAACCAGTGCCATGCTGGCGCGCAACTCGTCGGCATGGCTCTCGAGGAACGGTACCAGCGACGGGGAGCCGGATTCCTCTTCGCCTTCAAATAGAAAGGTAATTCGCGCAGGCAATTGGCCGTGAACTGTTTTCCAGGCGCGACAGGCTTCGACGAAAGTCATCAGCTGCCCTTTGTCGTCGGCGGCGCCACGCGCGCGAATCACTTTGCCGTCTGCGGTATCTTCGATGGCGGGATCGAATGGCGGGCGATGCCAGAGTTCCAGCGGATCCACGGGTTGCACGTCGTAGTGGCCGTAGAAAAGAATTTCCGGGCCCGAGTCCCCCGCGTGGCCGACGACCATTGGCAGCCCGGCGGTGTCGCGTACGGAGGCTTCGACACCCATTTCGGCCAGGCTATCGACCAGCCATTGCGCGGCATTGATGCAGGGTTGTCGATAGGCGGGATCGGTAGAGATGCTCTCGATGCGCAAAAGCGCGTATAACCGCTCCAGAGTATTGTCCAGATCCTTATCTATCTGGGTGAGCACTGCATCGACACGGGCCATTTGCTTTTCCGGTTAAGGTGGACAGCAAATGAGTTTAGCCCGAATGGTGTATCCGTGGGGGCGATAACCTGTAAGGCGGTACTCCCTGAATGCCGCTCAGGCGGCGCGATCGAGCGAGGTCTGTTCTTTCATCCATCGCTGGAACTGCTCGGCTGACAGTGGTGTGGAGTAGAGGTAACCCTGTCCGTAGTCGCAATTCATTGCGGCCAGAACGTGGGCCTGCGCTTCATCCTCGACCCCCTCTGCCACGGTATTGACGTGCAGTTTGGTCGCCAGCTCGATAATCGATTGCACGATGTGGCGGCTCTTCTGGTCACTTTCTATTTCACGGGTGACTTCTTTATCTATTTTAAGTGTGTCGATCTCGCAGCGGGTCAGCAGTGCCAGGCTTGAGTGCCCGGCACCGAAGTCGTCCATGGCGATCTTGATGCCCATCTTTTTCAGGCTGCGGATATTGTGTTCGACAAACTCCAGATTCTCGAATGCCGAGGTCTCGGTGATTTCGATTTCGATCAGGTGCGCCAGATGCTGGCGATCGCCGGCGATCTCTCGAACACTGTCGACGAGATTGCGACGGCTGGCCTGAGTGGAGGAAAAGTTAAGCGCTATCGAGGCAGGCGGCAGACCCTGCTCCTCCCACTCGGCAAGGTAATCGAACACCCGGCCAAGTACCCATTCGTCCATTTCGCAGATCTGGCCATTGGCCTCTGCCTGACTAATAAAATCCTGCGGGGTAAACACACCCAGTTCCGGGTGATCCCAGCGCAACAGCGCCTCGGCGCCTATCGGCACACTATCGCTCAGGCGCACTTTGGGCTGGAACAGCAGGCGCAGTTCGTCGTTCGCAATCGCAAGTTTGATGGCGTTGTCCATCTTTACTTTCAGATCGGTTGCAACGCGCAGCTCGGGGTCGAAAAATCGATAGGTGTTCTTGCCGTTCTTTTTCGCTTCGTACATCGCCATGTCGGCGAACGTGATGAGCTCATCGGCCTCGGTGGCGTTCTCTGGCGACAGGCAAATGCCGATGCTGACACCGATCGAGAATTGCATGCCGTTGATGAAATACGGCTTGAGCAGCGCAACCCGGATTCTCTCGGCGACAAGCTCTGCCTGCTTAATCTCCTGCAGATCTGAAATGATCAGCATGAACTCATCGCCCGCCAGACGCGCAACAACCGGCTGCCCGGGTTCCGGGTCGTCGATTCGCTGCGGCGAGCGGGACACCACGTCTTCTTCGCGCACTGTGTTGATCAGACGGTCGGCGACTTCCCGAATCAGCTCATCGCCGGCATCGTGACCGAGCTGGTCATTGACCGGTTTGAAGTTATCCAGGTCCAGAAACATCACGGCGAGCTTGCTGCCGGGGATGTCGCGTTGGCGTTCGATCTCGGCGCTGAGGCAGCGCAGAAACATTCGGCGATTCGGCAGGTTGGTGAGAGTATCGGTGAAGGCCAGACGTTTGATTTCGCGCGTAGACTCAGATGTTACCTGCTGCAGTTTTTCGATAAAGGTGTTGAACCAGAAGGCAAGCTCAGTCATTTCGTCCGAGCCGGTTAACGGAATTCGCACATTCATGTCGCCATTGCCCACAGCGATACTTTTAAGCGACGACACCATATTGTTGATTCGTCGCAAAATGCTTCTGGTGGTGAAAAAGGCGGTGAGGAAGAGAAGAATCGCGGTAAGCAGGCCGGTGGTCAGGCCGAGGCGCAATGATTCGCGTGCGCGCACCGTGGCGGCCGAGACACCGGCTATCATCGATTGATTTTCGCGATTGGCAAGATCTTCCAGCGCATCGGCAACCTGCTGAAATGCCTGCGCATTGAGCTGGCTCTCATCGGCGGTACTGGCGAGCGCCTTGTCGCCGGTGATAATGGCCAGCGAAAGGCCGTGTGCATCGCCGAAGTATCGATCAAAGCTGCCGAGTACTTCGTTTAGTTCCAGCGCGTGCGTTTGCTCAAGCAAAAGCGCGTTGTGCAGGTGTTTGCGAAACCGGCTGGCAATGGCCATTGCATTGTCGAGCAGGGTGGTGTCGGAGGATATAACCGCGTGTTCGAGGCTGGTTTGAATGAAATCCAGCTCGTGTGAAGCCGCTAGCAGCGACTGCTGCATCGGGTAGCGCACATCTTTTATGTCCTGCAGCAGGTCAGCGCGGTCTTTGGATTCGCTGAGCATGACAGTCAGGAATATAAAAAACCCCAACACCCCGATAATGGCGATGGATTGAATCCGCCAGCGCAGCGTCTGCCGGTGCTTTCGGCGGTCGGCGGCAGGCGTGTTTCGTCGAAATACCGATTTTGAAGATTTCAAGACGCTAACCTGGTAATCCGTCTGAGAGTCACACTCGAAGCCCGGGTGCTAGTCAGGGTAACGGCCGGTGAAAACATGGCTTGACTGCGGACAAGGCAACTAAATCGGGGCTTTGCACCATGTCGCGTTATTCTGGTATACAATATCCCAGAATTCGCAATGTTGGTTTTTCGGGTCGTGCAGATTGAATCACTGAAGATCGAATCGGGCCTCAAAGACAGGGTCTATGATGCGCTGAAGAGTGCCATCGTGCAGATGGACATCTACGCCAGCGAGGAATTGCCCAAACTCGACGAACGCCAGATGGCCGAGCAACTCGGCGTTAGCCGAACGCCGGTCAGAGAGGCACTTGCGCGCCTCGAACACGAGGGTCTGGTGCGCATGGTGCCGCGGCGCGGCGCGTTTGTGGTTCGCAAGTCCAAGCGCGAGATCGTCGAGATCATTCAGGTCTGGGCCGGACTTGAGGGCATGGCGGCAAGGCTAGCTACGGAACTGGCAAGCGATAAGGAGCTTGCTTCGCTGCGCAGCAGGTTTGTCACCTTCGACAGCACCGACAAAGCCAGCGCCGCCATCGATGAGTATTCCGATCAAAACATCCGCTTTCACCAGAGTATTGTGGAACTGGGTAAGTCCGAGCTGCTGAAATCCATGATGGACCGGCTGTTCATTCAAATGCAATTTATCCGGCGTCATTCGGTGCGCAATGCCGATCGAACCGCGCGATCCGTCAGTGATCACATTCTGATCATCGATGCGCTTGAAGCTCGTTTGCCGGAACGAGTACACGAGTTGGTTGTTGGCCATGGCTTGAGTCTGGCCGAGCATGTAAACGAGCACATCGACTACTTGAAATAACGAGGGGGAAACTTTAATGGCAACACCGACAGACAAGATCAAGGGCGATACCGCCACCGATACGCTGGTGCAGAAAAGTCGTGATACTGATGTTATCTCGGGTGGGCATCTGGTTGCCCGGGCACTGAAGAATGAAGGCGTGGATACGATCTTCACACTTTGCGGCGGACACATTATTGATATCTACGATGGCTGCCTGGACGAGGGCATCCGCATTGTCGATGTTCGCCACGAGCAAACCGCAGCACACGCGGCCGATGGCTATGCACGGCAAACCGGCAAGCTCGGCTGTGTGGTGACTACTGCGGGCCCTGGTTGCACGAATGCAGTGACAGGCGTCGCAACGGCGTTTCGATCAGAGAGCCCGATATTGCATATCGGTGGGCAGAGTTCGCTGTCGCAACACAAGATGGGCTCGCTGCAGGATCTGCCGCATGTCGACATGATGGCACCGATCACCAAATTTTCCTCGGGCGTGTTTTCCACCGAGCGCGTGGCGGATATGGTCAGCATGGCCGCACGCGAGTGCTTCACCGGTGCCTATGGGCCGTCTTATCTGGAAATTCCGCGTGACATTCTCGATCGCGAAATACCCGTTGAATCTGCTGTCATTCCCGAGCCCGGTGCCTATCGTGCCTCGGTGCGATCCATCGGTGATCCGGAGAGCATTGAACAGCTGGCGGATATTCTGGTTAAGGCAAAGCGACCGGCAGTGCTTTTTGGTCAGCAGGTCTGGGCCTCGCAGTCGCATAAACATGCGATCAGTTTTGTTCGATCGCTGGATATTCCGGCATACATGAACGGCGCGAGTCGCGGCATGATGCGCGGTGATGACCCGCATCACTTCGATCGCACCCGCTCCGATGCATTCAAGAACGCCGATGTGATCCTGATCGTCGGTACTCCATTTGATTTCCGTATGGGCTACGGCAAGCGTATTTCTAAAGATGCCACTCTGGTACAAATAGATCAAAACTACGCCACAGTCGGCAAGAATCGCGATATCAGCCTGGGTCTGGCGGGTGATCCCGGTGCCATTCTGGCTGCCGTTGAGCAGGCCGCGAGTGGGCGCATCGACAACGGAGCAAAAGCCGAAAGGCAAAAATGGATGCAGGAACTGCGTGGTATCGAGGCTGCCAAGCTCGAAAAGCTGATGCCGATGTTTACTACCGATCAGAATCCGATTCATCCCTACCGCCTGGCCTATGAAATAAACGAATTCCTGGGTGAGGACACCATCTATATTGGTGACGGCGGCGACATTGTCACCATTTCTGCGCAAGCGGTGCGGCCGCGTAATCCTGGCCAGTGGATGGACCCTGGCGCGCTGGGCTCACTGGGTGTTGGCACCGGGTTCGCGATGGCAGCCAAGCTCGCCCACCCGGATAAAGAAGTGATGTGTCTGTATGGCGATGGTTCTTTTGGCATGACTGCATTTGATATGGAGACAGCCCAGCGATTCGGTGCGCCGTATCTTGCAGTGATTGGCAACAACTCTCACATGAATCAGATTCGCTACGGACAAATCGCCAAGTACGGGCAGGACCGTGGCAACGTTGGCAACAAGCTGGGCGAAGTGCCGTTCAGTCAGTTTGGTGAGATGATTGGTGGCTACGGCGAAGAGGTGACCGAGGCAAGCCAGATTCAGCCAGCCATGCAGCGTGCGCGCGAGGCGATCGCAAAAACCGGCAAGTGTGCGGTGGTTAATGTGTGGGTCGATCCGAACGAGTATGCGCCTGGCACCAAAGCGCAGACGATGTATAAATAGAGCGCCTGGCACTGCCTGTGATAAATCGGGGTCGTGTCTGACAGGACTCGGCCCCGTTTGATTTGTCACTATCGGCACAAGACGAATTCAATACCAACTTCCATTCAATCCATCTAGCGAGATTCTCTGTCCATGAAAGCACTTGAAGGAGTCCGTATTCTAGACTTCACCCACGTTCAATCGGGCCCGACCTGCACGCAGCTGCTGGGCTTTTTTGGCGCGGACGTTATCAAGGTCGAGCGACCCGGCGTGGGTGATGCCACCCGCAAGCAGCTGGTTGATGTGGAAGGCGCAGACTCGCTTTACTTTACAATGCTTAATCACAACAAGCGTTCGCTGACGCTGAACACTAAAAACGAAACCGGTAAAGAGGTACTGGAGCGTTTGATCGGTGAGTGCGATGTGATGGTGGAAAATTTCGCACCCGGTGCGCTCGATCGAATGGGCTTTACCTGGGAGCGAATTCAGGAATTGAACCCGCGTATGGTACTGGCATCAATCAAAGGCTTCGGCCCGGGCCCCTATGCCGAGTGCAAGGTATATGAAAACGTTGCGCAGTGTGCGGGCGGTGCCGCATCGACCACCGGTTTTCTCGATGGCCCACCGGTAGTTACCGGCGCGCAAATTGGCGATTCCGGCACCGGGCTGCATCTGGCGCTGGGAATCGTGACAGCACTTTACCAGCGCGAAAAATCCGGCAAGGGGCAAATGGTTTCTGCCGCCATGCAGGATGGCGTGCTCAACCTGACACGCGTGAAACTGCGTGATCAGCAACGCCTGGCCGCAGGGCCGCTAACCGAGTACTCACAATATGGTGAGGGCATTCCTTTCGGCGATTCAACACCGCGTGCGGGTAATGATTCCGGTGGTGGACAGCCGGGGCGAATTCTCAAATGCAAGGGCTGGGAGCAGGATAACAACGCTTATACCTATTTCATCACGCAGGCGGCGGTGTGGAAGAACATCTGCGATGTGATCGGTAAGCCCGAGTGGAAGGAAGATGAAGAATTCGCCACGCCGGTTGCCCGGCTGCCCAAACTGAACCAGATCTTCGGCACAATCGAAGAATGGACGATGACCAAAACCAAGTTCGAGGTGATGGACATCTGCAATCCGCTCAATATTCCGGTCGGCCCGATTTTGTCGATGAAGGAAATCTCCGAAGAGCCTTCGCTGCGTGACACTGGCACCATTGTGGAGGTCGATCATCCGGAGCGAGGCAAATACCTGACGGTAGGTTGCCCGATAAAACTTTCGGACTCCCCCGTGGACGTCGAGCGATCCCCTTTGCTCGGAGAACACACTCAGGAAGTCCTGCAGGACGTACTGGGATATTCGTCCAGTGAGATCGAGAAGATAGTCGCTTCGGGCGCGGTGTAGAACCTGGCTCGTCGGTGACAGCGAGGGATAAGCTTGCGCCTCATCGTTCATGCCCGGCAAGCCTTCGGCAAATCCTTGCTGGAGGCTTTGCTTGCCCGTGGTGATGATGTGGTTGCGGTGTATTGTCCGCCTGCCAGTGGCGCAAACGCCGATCCGCTGAGGGAATTTGCGCTCTACAAAGGGTTCGAGGTACACCAGCCGGCGTGTTGGGATGATCCCGCGGTGCTGGAGCAAATGAAGACGCACAAGGCCGATCTGTGTGTGATGGCCGGTGTGACAACACCTGTGCCTGAGCAGGCACTGAACATTCCCCTGCACGGTACAATCGAGCTGCATCTGTCGCTGTTGCCGATGCACCGTGGGCCCAGTCCGGTCAAATGGGCGATTGTGCGCGGTGAGCGCAAAACTGGCGTAACGGTTTTCTGGCCCGACACCGGGCTCGACACCGGGCCGGTATTGTTGCAGAAAGAAGTAGACATAGGCCCGCACGATACCAGCGGCTCGTTATATGAAAACGGCTTGCAGCCTTTGGGGGTGCAGGCTTTGCTCGAGGCAATCGATCGAGTTTCCTCCGGCACTGCAGAAAAAACAGCGCAGGATTCAACCGGCAGCTACGAAGGCTGGTTTCGACGCGAGCAGGCAATGATCGACTGGAGCAAACCGGCTGCAGATGTCTACAACCTGATTCGCGGCTGCGATCCGCAACCCGGGGCTTGGACGGTTTGCGACGGCAAAACGCTACAGATTTTTGATTGCCGATTGTCTGAACACGGCAGCGGTGCGCCGGGTGAACTGATCGCAACAGATGCCAACGGGATGCTGATTGCCGCCGGAACCGGTGCAATCGTCGTTTCAAGGGTAAGGCTGGACGGTAGCGGGAAAATGGCCGCGGGCGAGTTCCTTGAATATGCCGGTGTCAGTACTGGCAGCACATTTTGCTAGCGAAAAACAATTTTGTATCCGCCGCAATTGAAAGTGGCACATCTATCAACCAAGGGCAATGAATCATGAGTGACATCGAGATTGCACAAAAGGCGGCTATCAAACCAATTCAGGAGATTGCCGACAAAATCAGCATTCCACAGGATGCGTTAATCCCCTATGGCAAGACCAAGGCAAAGATAGATCTCGATTACATCAGTACGCTCAAAGACAAGCCCGATGGCAAGCTGATTCTGGTAACCGCCATCACCCCGACGCCGGCGGGCGAAGGTAAAACCACGACATCTGTCGGCCTGACCGATGGCCTGAATCGAATTGGCAAGAAAGCGATGGTTTGTCTGCGCGAGCCGAGTCTTGGGCCCTGCTTTGGCATGAAGGGCGGGGCAGCCGGCGGTGGTTACGCGCAGGTGATTCCGATGGAAGATATCAATCTTCACTTTACTGGTGATTTTCATGCGATCGGTGCGGCGAACAATCTGCTCTCTGCGTTGCTCGACAATCACATTCACTGGGGCAACAAGCACGAGATAGATTCGCGCCGTATATCCTGGAAGCGCGTGGTCGACATGAATGACCGTGCGTTGCGCTCCATTGCCTGCGCACTGGGCGGGCCAGGCAACGGTTTTCCGCGCGAGGATGGCTTCGATATTACCGTCGCCTCGGAAGTGATGGCTATTTTCTGCCTGGCCACTGACATGGACGATTTACAGGCGCGCTTAAGCCGTATCGTGATTGGCTACACCCGCGATCGCAAGCCCATCCGTGCTGATGCGATTCTCGCACCCGGCCCGATGGCCGTGTTGCTGAAAGATGCCATCGCACCGAATCTGGTCCAGACACTCGAGCACAACCCGGCGTTTATTCACGGCGGCCCGTTTGCCAACATTGCGCATGGCTGCAACTCCGTACTGGCGACCAAAACAGCGTTGAAGCTTGCCGATTACGTTGTCACCGAGGCAGGTTTTGGTGCTGATCTCGGGGCCGAGAAATTCTTCGATATTAAATGCCGCAGCGCTGGCCTGAAGCCTGATGCGGTCACCATCGTTGCAACCGTTCGTGCGCTCAAGATGCACGGTGGCGTTGGCAAGGACGACCTGGGTTCCGAGAATGTAGAGGCGGTCAAGGCCGGTTGCAGCAATCTGGCTCGCCACATCGAAAATGTTAAATCCTTCGGTGTGCCCGTAGTGGTTGCGATCAATCGCTTCTCGGCTGACACCGATGCAGAAATGGCGGCGGTTCGAGGTGTTTGTGCTGAAAAAGGTGTCAAAGCGATCGATGCGACGCACTGGGCGGACGGTGGTGCCGGCACTGAAGAGCTGGCGCGCGAGGTTGTCGCCGTGGCGGACAGTGGCGAGGCCAACTTCTCTCCGCTATACCCTGACGATATGCCGATCTGGGACAAGATCAAAACAGTCGCGACCAAGATTTATCGTGCCGATGATATCGCCGCCGACCAGAAGACCATCAATCAGATCAAGGATCTGCAGGACGGCGGTTTTGGTAATCTGCCAATCTGTATTGCTAAAACCCAGTACAGCTTTTCAACCAATCCCGATATGAAAGGCGCGCCGACCGGACATGTGCTCAACGTGCGCGAAGTGCGCCTGTCGGCCGGCGCCGGATTCATTGTAGTGGTCTGCGGTGACATCATGACCATGCCGGGTCTGCCTCGCGAACCGGCGGCCAACCGCATCAAGATCGGTGCATCAGGTCAGGTTGAAGGTTTGTTCTAGGCACTTCGTTATCGCAGTTGTGGTGGGCGAGCTGCCTGCCACGGTGCATCAGGTATTCGGGGCCCGCTTTGCGGGCCCTTTTTTTTGCGGCTACATACCCGCCTGCCCGGTTGTTCCGCTCGATCGATAAACATTGCTAGTATGTTCAGCCCATTGGTGGCTGACGGCTTACCGCACCATGCTGCGAATTTTAAAAACTCTGTTCTGTCTTGTGATCCTGTTAAGTGGTGCGGTTGCCATCGCTGACCAGCATAAAGGCAGTGACAATTCGCTGCTGCGATTCCACGGGATTTGCGATGGCTCGGCAGCCGTTGAATTGAGCGATGGTCAGTTGCTGGTGAGCTACGATGAATCCAATGCCTGGTATCGGTTCAACGCCACCGGCGGGCACTACCTGCAATCGATTGACTACCGCAGGCAACTGGGTTTCAAGCGCAAAGCGGAAGCTGATCTCGAAGCGGTGGCAACCGTCGGCGATGACATCTGGTGGCTGGGCTCGCATGGTCGCGATGGTGATGGCGATATAGCGATCAATCGGCGCTCACTGTTTCGCACCACGCGCAGCGAACCCGCGAACGTTGCCAGTGATGCGATTGATGTACTGCGGCTATTCGGGCGCGACCTTTTTCCAGCCCAGGCACTGTTGCGCAAGCCCGATAAGGGCGGGGTCAATTTCGAAGGGCTTGCCGGTACCGCAGACGGTGCTTTAATGATCGGGGTTCGCTCGCCGTTGTCCAGAGGTAATAGCGGAAGGGCGATGGTCATTGAGTGGCAGCCACAAACAACAACAGCCGATGTGCACTGGCTGGATATTGATAATCGCGGAATTCGCGCGCTGGCACGTTTTCAGAAAGGCTTTTTACTGGTTGCCGGAGGTGCCAAATCGCGTGGCAAATTTTCACTCTACTACTGGGTGCCGGGAGCCGACCCGGTTGTTTTACCGATTCTCGATAAGCGCCTGCGTGCCGAGGCAATCGTAACAACCGGTGGCGGTGGTGTTTTGATCCTCAGTGATGACGGCAAAGTAAAACGCGGTGACAAGAGCGCCAAAAAGGGCAAGCGTACCTGTGACAGGATTCGCCGAAAGAATCCCGCAGCCGATCAGCATCCGAATGTCTATTTCAGGGCGCAGGCGATCAGTGCTGATGAATTGCGGGCGGCAATCAGTGCCGCAACTGACTGAGCTTTAAAAAGGGGAATCGCTACTGTCGCATAACAAAATCATTCGCGCCGCTGCAGTCCTGCCCACGCATCAGAAACAGGGTTCGATCGCTCTGATCGACAAGCCCCGAAGCGCGGCTTTTTTCAGCCGCGATCTGGCGATCGTATACCGAGGTTGTCGGCATGAATCGCAATGTCATGCCACGGCGCGAGTGATCGGAGTGGTTGGCTTCCGAACCGTGCACCAGATAGACATCGTGCAGTGAGATCTGGCCGGGCTGTAGTTCGATGTAGTCGGCATCGGCGCGATCGTACTCGGATGGGTCGAGCTCCTGATTCAGGGTGATGTTGTCGCTCGGGTTGGTGTTGTGTTTGCGCAGGCGCCGGGCTTTGTGTGAGCCGGGTATGACTTGCAGGCAGCCGTTTTCGGCGGTGGCAGCATCGATCGCAATCCAGACGGTGCAAGTCGCCAGTGGTCGAATGGGCCAGTACTCACCGTCCTGGTGCCAGGGCGTTTCGTGGCCACCGCGCGCCGGTTTGGCGAAGAAGCTTGAATTCCACAGCGCGAAGTCCGGTCCGATCAGCTGGCTCACCATATCCAGAATTGGCGGTGTGCGGGCAAAGTTCAGGAAGCCGAGATCGTAGGCGAGCAGGGACGGGCAGTAGTTGTTGAACCGCGGGTGTTTTTTAAGTAATCGTGCGTGCAGGTCACCGATTTCGTCGACGGTTTCTGCCGGCAGACGAAAATCCGGGGTCACATAGCCTGACTCGTGGTACTGCTGCACCTCTTGTTCGCTTAGCATGGTGGCATTTGCTCGATTGGCTCAGAGCGTCAATATAGCCAGTATCCCGGTGGTCGGCAATGCGGGGGGCGTTTGATCTGCCACTTTCCAGTGGCACATCGAAGGTACTATGGTTTTTAATGTGTTCCGGGCGCTAGTCCTGGCGGGTAACTGTGCGTACCTGGCCATCCGGCGTGCCCAGTAACAGAACATCGGCGGGGCGCCTGGCAAATAGTCCGCAGGTGACGACGCCCGGTATCTGGTTGATCGTCGATTCGAGCTCGACCGGGTCGATGATCGACAGACCGTGAACATCGAGAATCAGGTTGCCGTTGTCGGTTTGAAATCCGTCGCGCAGTTCGGGATCGCCGTTGAGTTTTACCATTTCGCGACCAACGAAACTTCTCGCCATTGGCAGTACTTCGACTGGCAACGGGAATTCACCCAGCACTTTCACTTCTTTGGATTCGTCGGCGATGCAAATGAATTTCTGGCTTGCCGCAGCAACTATTTTCTCCCGCGTGAGCGCACCGCCACCGCCTTTGATCAGGTGCAGGTGATGGTTGGCTTCGTCGGCTCCGTCGACGTACACCGCCAGGGTGCCAGTGGCGTTGAGATCGAGCACATCGATACCGACCTTTTTCAGTCGCGCGGCGGTGGCTTCGGAACTTGCGACGGCGCCGGTTACGCGGATACGACTGGCGCCCAGCGCATCGATGAAATGGTTTGCGGTTGAGCCAGTGCCGACGCCAATCGGCGTGTCATCGGGCACGTATTCGAGGGCGGCGAGTGCCACCGCTTTCTTCATATCGTCTGCGGTCATCGGATTGTCGGTCTGGTATGCGGGGAGGGCGCCGGCCTGGTGGTGCGGGTGACGCTGTGTACATTCTCGGCGCGAGTGATTTGCGTTACAGTAGCAGGCTGTTTTCGCGAAATTCGTATGAACCAATATATAAAAAAAATCCTGACGGCGCGAGTGTACGATGTTTCGCACGAGACACCGCTCGATCGCGCTGCCACCTTGTCGGTGAGAACCGGCAACGAGGTCTACCTCAAGCGCGAGGACCTGCAGCCGGTATTTTCGTTCAAGTGCCGCGGCGCCTACAACCGGATTTTCAATCTGGTCCAGGCGCAACCGGATCTGGCGGGTGTGGTGTGCGCGTCCGCCGGTAATCATGCCCAGGGTGTTGCACTGGCCGCGCGTGAACTGAAATTGCACTCGGTGATTGTGATGCCGCAGACCACACCGCGCATCAAGGTCGATGCGGTGGTGGCGCTTGGCGGTGAGGCGATTCTGCACGGCGATAGCTACGACGATGCTTTCGCTCACGCCTGTGAGATCGAGTCGGAAACAGGCTACCCCTTCATTCATCCGTTCGATGACCCGGATACCATCGCCGGGCAGGGCACGGTTGGCGTTGAGCTATGCCGACAGATGCCGGCTGAGATGGATGTGGTTTTCATGCCGGTAGGTGGTGGCGGGCTGGCGGCCGGTGTATCGGTGTTAATGAAATACCTGCGTCCTGAGGTTCGAATGATTGGTGTTGAACCGGTAGATGCGGCGTCTATGCAGCAGTCACTGGCGGCGGGCGAGCGCGTGACGCTTCCGCACGTGGGAATATTTGCGGACGGTGTGGCGGTTAAGTGCCCGGGAAAAGAGACGTTCCGGGTATGCCGCGAAACACTGGATGAAGTGATTACGGTGACCGTCGATGAAATGTGCGCTGCAATCAAGGACGTCTTTGACGACACCCGCACGCTGATGGAGCCCGCTGGTGCACTCAGTGTCGCGGGGCTCAAGAAATATGCCCAGCGCGAGGCGCTGCAGAATGCGCACCTGGTGGCTGTCACCAGCGGGGCAAACATCAATTTTGACCGCCTGCGCCATGTATCTGAAAGGGCGGAGGTGGGTGAGCAACGCGAGGCCCTGCTGGCGGTGACGATTCCGGAGCGTCCGGGCAGCTTTCGACATTTCTGCGAGGCGCTGGGGCCGCGCAATGTCACCGAATTCAATTATCGGTATGCTGATCCGGGGCGTGCCAATGTGTTTGTCGGTGTGCAATTGACCGACGGGCAGCCAGAACGCGAGGGGCTGATCAACACACTTGAGCAGGCGGATTTTGTCGTCAGGGATTTAACCGACAATGAAGTGGCCAAGCTGCATGTGCGGCACATGGTTGGCGGGCGCGCACCCGATGTGCAGAACGAACGATTGTTCCGATTTGAATTCCCGGAACGCCCGGGCGCACTGGCCACATTTCTCAACAGCATGGGCCGCGACTGGAATATCACACTATTCCACTATCGAAACCATGGTGCGGCGTTTGGCCGGGTGCTGGTGGGTATGCAGGTTGCCGATGCCGAAGGTCTGCAGATCTTTCTGGATAAACTGGGTTACAGCTATTGGTCTGAAGACGACAACCTGGCCTATCAGGCGTTTCTGTAGGCCAGTGGCTTATCAAATTAGGTGGACGTTCTCCACACGTGCCGTCGTGAACCTTTTACCTTGAACCAATCGGTTCAGGTGGGACAAGCTGATGCCGAATCAGGCTTCCCGCCGTAGCGGACATGCACAACAACGACAAACAACCACATCCCGGGGTACGAAATTAGGCTCAAGGGATATTACGGGTGCACTAACGTACACAGCAGAGAACGTCCAAAACAGGGTGCTGCAGTTTTTAAGCCTTAATCAGACGCGGGCGTCTGTCAGGGCTTCAGTGTCATGCGAGTGTCAAAAGGGTGCGAGTACGAACACAAATCAAGCGCTTGCGAGTCGGCTGACAAGATTGCTGCGACAAACGGAAGTCGGGCTGGACGCGTTTTTCCAGATCGATATTCGTTGACGATTGATTATCTTTGTCGTTCGACTCGCGGTGTTTGACGCAGCAGGATACAAACTACAGCTGAACAATTTTTGAGTCAGTGCCATCACTGTCAGGCACAGACGGTTTTTCATCCAGCACTCTGTCGATGCGCGAGCTCATATCGACGATACTGTCTGAAAAGGATTCCAGCATGCTGCTATGATCGGTCGCATCCTGCAATTCATTGGCAAGATTAAGTGCGGTCAAAACCGCTACTTTTTCGACGCTAAGCCGCGTGCTGGATTGCTTGATTGATCGCATCTGGTTGTCAACCGCAACGGCCGCTTTCATCAGGCGTTGCTTTTGCTCGGGATCACATGCGATCTGGTATTCCTTGTCCATGATGTGAACTTTCACAGACAATTTATCTGTAGCCATCAGGATGTTTCCAAAGATTTCAAGCGGGTTATGATAGCCTCGACTTTCGCCTTGGCCACGTCATTTTTTTCGATCAGTCGCGAGCGCTCCTCGGCCATGCCGGTCTGTTGCGCGCGCAACGATTCGTTTTCGACTTTAAGGCGATCGGCAAGGTCAATCAGGTCGGCCAGTTTGTCTTCCAGACTCGCCAGTTGTTCCTTGTATATATTCGGGTTTTCATCCATCAGCAGGTCTGTATATTGGGCTCAGGACCGCAGCCATGGTAACGCCGGGCTCTGCGATCGAACATGAACGTTAATTAACTTTACAATCTGCTATCGGTAACTTCCACAAAAATATGAAGAAAACATACTGGCAGAGGCCAGGTAGAAGGGGTGGCTTGTGGTAGCGGCACTCCCTGATTATACGCTTGTAGACCGCGTTCTGCGCGAGAGCGGGTGCACCGTGGACGCGGCAGAATGCCATGGGGTTCTGTGTGGCATTCTGTGTGCCTCCGGCGCCTCGGACATGCAGGGCTGGGTCAGGTATCTGTTCGAGGGTCGCGTCGGTGACAACGAAGTGTCGGCCGAGACGCTCGGGGTATTGCACAGTGTGCACGAGGCCACGCTTGCCGAAATCAACCACGAAACGCTGGAATTCACGCTGTTGTTGCCGAACGCTGCCGAGTTGATTGAGCATCGTGCGCGGGGCTTGTCGGAGTGGTGTGCCGGCTTCAGTTTTGGGCTGACGCTTGGCGGCCTTAACGATCAAATGCTCGCCACCGGCGATTCGCGCGAATTTGTCGAAGATCTGCAGGCAATCTCCTCGGCCGGATTCGCTGACGATGCCGAAGACGACGAGCAGGATGAGGAATCGCTGGTGCAGATCGAGGAGTACGTGCGCATGGGCGTGCTGCTGCTGAACGATGAATTGCAGCCCGTAAGGCAAACGCCAACCATTCACTGATCGCATCGGGTGGTGTCATCCGGTGCCTGTCAGGACTGAGAATAAAATGCAGGAATCAACCACAATGCGTCGCGAGCGCGCTCGGCGACGAAAAAACCTGATGCGCCAGATCGGCCGGGACTCGATTGCGATTATTCCGGCTGCGCCGCACAAGGTGCGCAGCCGAGATACCGAGTACCGATACCGCCAGGACAGCGACTTCTACTATCTCACGGGTTTTGATGAGCCTGAATCCGTCGCCGTGCTGATTTCCGGGCGCAAGCAGGCCGAATACATCATATTTTGCCGCGAGCGCGATGAGACCCTCGAGACCTGGAACGGCCGGCGACTGGGCGTGGAGCGAGCGCCCGAGGCGCTCGATGCCGATGACGCCTTTCCGATCGACGATATCGACGAGATCCTGCCCGGGTTGCTGGAGGGGCGCGAGCGCGTCTTTTACTCGATGGGCAGAGAGACCCAGTTCGATAATCGCGTGATTGGCTGGATCAACCAGTTGAAGGCCAAGATCGGCTCGGGCGGCAGTATTCCGAGTGAGTTTGTCTCGCTCGACTATCACCTGCACGAGATGCGGTTGTTCAAGAGTCGCTCTGAGATTGCGCAGTTGAAAAAGGCCGCGCGCATCAGTGCTGACGGCCATATCGCGGCAATGAAGCGGTGTGTTCCCGGTTGTATGGAGTATCAACTTGAGGCGGCGTTGATTGCGGTGTATCGCGATGCCGGTGCCGAACACTCGTTCCTGCCCATCGTAGGCGGTGGTGCCAACGGCTGTATTCTCCACTACACCGAAAATCAGTGCGAACTGACCGACGGTCAGCTGGTGCTGATTGATTCGGGTGCCGAATGGGCTTGCTACGCGGGTGATATCACTCGAACTTTCCCGGTGAATGGCCGGTTTAGCGATGTGCAGCGCGAGGTCTACGAGATAGTTCTCGAGGCGAATATCGCAGCGATTGAAAAGGCTGTCGTGGGCAATCACTGGAATGATCCCCACACCGCAGCGGTAAAAGTGCTAACCAAGGGGCTGGTCAGTATTGGCTTACTGAAGGGCGACCTTAAAAAGCTGATTCGCGATGAAGCCTACCGACCCTGGTACATGCATCGAACCGGGCACTGGCTGGGGCTGGATGTGCACGATGTGGGTAGTTACAAGGTGGACGACAAATGGCGATTGCTGGAGCCCGGCATGGTGCTGACCATCGAACCCGGGCTCTATCTGCCCGCTGGCCCGGGTGTGCCGAAACCCTATCGGAACATCGGAATTCGGGTTGAGGACGATGTGCTCATCGCCGAGAACGGCCCGGACATTCTAACCGGCAGCGTGCCAAAGGGCGTCGATGAAATCGAAGCATTGATGCAGGCGGCCCAAGCGCATTGAGCGTTGATCGCACTGACGTTCTGATTGTGGGTGCCGGCCTGGTCGGCACCACTGCAGCGCTGCTGTACGCGAATGCCGGCTATCAGGTGCTGCTGGCCGACAAACGGCCAGCGGTTCGAGCCATGGCCGATTCATCGGATGGGCTCAATCTGCGTACGGTTGCGCTGGCGCACCGCTCCGTGCAACTGTTACAAGAAGCAGGTATCTGGCAACTCGATGAGTGTTGCCCGATCAGCGCAATTCATGTATCCGAGCGCGGAAGTTTTGGTTCAGTGCGCATGCGTGCAGCGGAGTTCAGTTTGCCGGCGCTGGGTTATGTAGTTGGCAATCAGGTGCTCGAACAACAACTGTTGGCGGCGGCGAGCCGCCACGAGCGGATCAGGCTCGATTACTCATGGACGCTGGACAGCCTGACACAACATGCCGAGGCCATAGAGGTGAGGAGCCGACGCGATCAATTGCCGGCAACAACCTTGTGCCGTTTGCTGATTGCAGCCGATGGCACTGAATCGTCCATCCGCAGTGCAATGGGTATGGAAACCAGGCGCTACGCTTATGGTCAGTCGGCAATCGTTGGCAATTTGCAGTGCGCGCGGCCACATAATAACGAGGCATTTGAACGGTTTACCGAGTCGGGTCCGCTGGCTTTTCTGCCGATTGGCGAAGATCAGGTGGCAATGGTGCTAACCCTGCCCGAGGCCGACACCAGCGCGACAATGGCGCTGACAGACCACGAATTTCTGGCATTTGTACAGTCGCAGTTTGGTGGACGGCTTGGGCGCTTGTCGCAGGTCGGGCGTCGACATGCTTTTAGCCTCGAGCTGGTCGAAAGCCGGCAACAGGTGTCCGGGCGCTGCGTGCTGCTGGGCAATGCGGCCCGTACTGTCCACCCGGTGGCCGGACAAGGGCTCAATCTGGCGTTGCGCGATGTTTTTCAACTGGCGGGTAGTTGCCAGCGCAGTGACGATCCGGGCGCTGCGGCGGTTTTGCAGCATTTTACTGCCCGTCGCCTCAGCGATCAGCGTCGCGTCGTGCGGCAAACCGACGCACTGGCGCGAGTATTTCGGCGCCAGCCAGCGGGGCTCAACGCGATCATGGGATTGCTGAAATCGTCGTCACTGCTCACACTCGATTTAATTCCCGGCCTGCGGCGTGGATTTGGCGCAATGAACGCCGGCCTGGGTGTGCCCCTCGATCTGCCTGCAGCCAGGCAACATGACTAGGCGTTCACAATTAACGGTCACAAGCGAGTGCATATCGTGACTGCGTGAACTGTGTTCTTGATTCCTCCTTTTTTGACCTGACATAATAGGCGGTTTTGGGCAGTTCAGGTCATCCGTGTGGCATGGAATGGATTGACGAATGGAAGCGGGCGGTAGCCTGCACGGCGGCTGAAACGGGGTGGAAAGAGTAGATGGCACAAGGTCTGGCTAGTATCGCAACCGTGGGTGAGGGAATGTTTTTACCTGCCAACAGTATTATCGCAAGCGCACCGGATATCTCCGGGCTATTCCCCGACGGTGTGCTCACAGCCTGTGAAGTGCGCGAGAACTGGTCGGAAGAATTACTGCCGCTGGAAGAAAAGCAACTGGGCGATGTGTGCGACAAGCGGCGCGCTGAATTCAGTGCCGGCCGCAACTGCGCAAGGCGCCTGATGGTTGCGTTGCACGGCGATCCGGTGCCATTGCTGACCGGCGATTACCGCCAGCCTATGTGGCCACAGGGTATGGTCGGCAGCATTTCACACGCCGATGAAATCTGCGCGGTGGCGCTGGCCAGAACCGATGACGTCGCCAGTCTGGGCGTTGACGTTGAAGTGCTGGAAAGCCTTGACGATGCAGTCACCGATCTGGTCCTGACCCCGGCAGAACAAGTCGCCACCCGCAATGCCGACGGCTGGGTTCGAAAGCTGATTTTCTCGATCAAAGAGAGCAACTACAAGTGCTGTTACCATCAGGTGCGCTCGTTTATCGACTTTCAGCAATGTGAGGTTCGGTTGAACATGCGCGAGCAATCCTTCACGTCGCTGATTGGCTGCACCAGCCATCTCGGAGAGCAGTTGCAAATCCGGACTGAGGGCCGTTGGATGGTGGAGGCAGGGCATATCTTCACTTCTGCCGTGTACAGCAAAGACTAGCGACCTCCCATGCGTGGCGGTAATGCCGCCAGCGCAATCGGTACCAGCCCGCATCGCATCCTGCATGAGCTGCTCCTGCCCGGAGCGTATGTTGTCGTGTGCGTAAAATTCACATCGTGTCATCAAGGTTTGCGCGCTACTCGCCGCTGAGACTCTAAGGCGAACGGAGCCCCTGTGTCGCCTGTTTTTACGGTATCAATGAGCGACGCGCATGACCGACGTGGTGTCAACAGCGCCTTACTGTTCAGAGGATATTCGCAAGCTGCTGCGCGCCTACAATTTACTGGTAGTCACTCGTGATCACGAGCGCACCATTGTAGGGCAGGTCTCCAGGGAGTGGCTGCAGAGCGAGAGCGAAGACTGGCTGAGGCTATCATCCCTATCAGCAGGAACCCTGCGAAGTGTGCGCGGGCGAGAAGTAATGGTCGATGCGCTGATGCCCGACCTCGACGCTGATCCCGACGCCATCGATGTCGATTCGCTGCTTGCGCAGGTCGCTTCAAGCGATAAATTTGTCAACAGCAACAGCCTGCCCAAACTGGAACCCGCCATTGCCGCGGAGGTGCTGCTCGGCAATCTTTTGCTTGGGGTGCAGAAATATGGCAATCGCCGGCGCGGATCCCCTTCGCTAACCAATGATCTGATCATCGCCGCGATGGTGCGCGATGCTGTCGGCCGGCCGGACCGCTACTCTGCCGGTCTTCCGGGTGATTGCGAAAACATCAACATGGATCGAATCGAGGAGCTGTTCGGCTCTGCAGTGGTGCAGCATCTGTATCAGCTGCGCGGATTCATTGATCAGTTTGAGGTCTCGCTTGCCAGTGGAAATTGCGCCAAGCTGAAATTGCCACGGCCCTTCGCTTCGGTGGTAATGGCTATTGAGGCTGCCAGCCTGCGCTTGATCGCGCGCGCGGCGGGTGATGAAATTCTCGCCAATCTCGATTCGGCCAGAAAGGCCGAGGTTTCAGCACTCGGTATAAACTGCGACTGCGAGTTCCCCGAATTGCCGCTGCTGCGTGCCCAGTACGAGCGCACGCGTCATGCGATGCAGCTACCCGGCGTGGACTACGGCGCATTGGCTGAACCGATTGGGCAAACGCTGATGCTTGCCGTGCAGGATGTACTGGAGGACCCTGGCAAGCGCCGGCGGCTTGTCGGTCGGCGTGGCAAAGCCGTGCGGGATGTGCATATGAACCTGCCATTGATTGAATCCTACAACGCGAGCGAGAATTTAAATTCGCTGGCCACCATACATATTGCGGCACTTGAAATGATGCAGTTTCTGGAGAAAGGGCGTCGCAAATCCTCTTCGACGATGCTGGGTCATTCGCTGCGGCTTGCCGCCACGGCCGAACGCTTGCTCGGTGCCGAGCTGGAACCCTGTATTGCCACTGCGGCAATACTGCACGATGTGGTTGAGGATGGCTCCCGGCTGGTGGCCGGATACGACCAGTCGCTGAGTAATATCAAGCTGCGCTTTGGCGGGCCATTGGCGGCAATGGTGTCGGAGCTCACAGACGCCGATACCGCGAGCGCGGGGGTGCAAAAGGCGCACGCAACGCTGCAGCAGCATAATCTGGCGCTACCCGAAGAACAGTACAATGTAGATCGATTCACCGAGATGCCGCTCGAGCCAACTGCGACTCATGAGCCCTATACGCTGGGCGGTGTGGTGATCAAGCTGATCGATACCGCGATGAGCGAGGAGGAGGGCATACGCGATCCGGATGTGATGTCGGCGTGGTGGAAGCATAGCGGGATCAGAATTTTCTGGTCGCACAATGTTCGCGGCCGTATCGTGCGCCCGCTGCTGCTTAAACTGAGCCACGAAATCAGTCACTATGAGGTGAGCCCCGGCGACTACAAAAACAAGCGCTGGAATGCCGAGCTGATCGAAGGCCTGCGCCGGGTGCTGATGTTTTCAATTGTCAGCGCTGACCAGTACGCCGTGCAAAATCTGGCCATCCTGGCTGATGAGCATCAGCTGACGGTACTGGAGCGTGATTGCCTTATTCGGCAGTTTTTCGATCCCGAATGTGACGCCGACAGCTTCGCCAGTGATGTCGTTGAGTCGCTTTTGACCGAGGAGCGGCTGAATAGCAGCATTGCTGCCGGCAATGTTCCGGAATCAGGTTACGTGACCCTTTATGCCCGCAACGGCAAACATGATGCGATCAGAGACTGCAGCACATTTATGCAGTACCGCGCTGCGGCCCAGCAGCGCGGTGACATCGCCAG
The DNA here is from genome assembly GCA_937920585.1 of uncultured Granulosicoccaceae bacterium. Classification (GTDB taxonomy): domain Bacteria; phylum Pseudomonadota; class Gammaproteobacteria; order Granulosicoccales; family Granulosicoccaceae; genus CAKZSB01. Next base: position 22,515 of record CAKZSB010000161.1, read on the forward strand.
CCGGCTGGATCTGCGTCGCAGCCGGCCCGAGGACTTTGTAAAAACTGTGCATGAAGTCGTGTGGTTGTACGACTATCGCAAAGTTGCCTAATCCGCTGTAACAGGTGTTGCGCTCAGCCTTTGAGCTCTCAATTTTGACTCGGCTGCGACAAGCTGTGCGCTCAGGGCTGACCTGGCCGGGAGGATTTTTCATCTCTGCTTTCGCGCGAGACGATTTGCAACCCACTCTCCTGACACAATATTGCTGAGCTGACGGCGCGCTTTTTGTCTATTACGGTTTGTGCACTGGTCGCCAGTGATATTCCTACTGGCGGATATTCGATGCCAACTGCGGTATGATTCGCGATTGGCCAGACCATTCTAATCGGCAATTCAATGCAAGACGTTTACTCCCCGGATACGGTAGAAAAAATCGCCCAGACATACTGGGACGAAAACCGCAGCTTTGCGGTAACAGAAGATCCTGCGCGCGAGAAATTTTATTGCCTCTCAATGTTCCCCTATCCCAGTGGCAAACTGCACATGGGGCACGTACGTAATTACACCATTGGCGATGTCATTTCCCGCTTTCAGCGTATGCGTGGCAAGAATGTGCTGCAGCCGATGGGATGGGATGCTTTCGGTCTGCCGGCCGAGAATGCGGCGATCAAGAATCAGGTGCCGCCCGCCCAGTGGACCTACGAAAACATAGACAACATGAAGTCCCAGTTGAAAAGCCTGGGATTTGCCTACGACTGGGACCGCGAACTCACCACCTGCACACCCGAATACTATCGCTGGGAGCAGTGGTTTTTCACCAAACTGATTGAAAAGGGCCTCGCCTACAAAAAGATGGCAGTGGTCAACTGGGATCCGGAAGAGCAAACCGTGCTGGCCAATGAGCAGGTTATCGATGGCCGTGGCTGGCGTTCCGGCGCGTTGGTGGAGCGGCGTGAAATTCCACAGTGGTTCCTGCGTATCACCGATTATGCAGAAGAGCTGCTAACCGATATCGACAAACTCGACGGCTGGCCGGATTCAGTGCGAACCATGCAGCGCAACTGGATAGGCAAATCGAAAGGTGTGCAATTCGAGTTTGCAGTGGAGGATGGCCAGACGCTGGCGGTGTACACCACGCGCCCCGACACCATCATGGGCGTGACTTACGCTGCGGTCGCCGCCGAACATCCACTGGCCAAAGCAGCGGCTGCCAACAACGCCGAACTGGCCGCGTTCCTGGATGAGTGCAAAAGGACAGACACCTCCGAAGCGAATATGGAGACGATGGACAAAAAGGGCATGCCGCTGGGTGTGTCGCTGATCCATCCGGTATCCGGAGAAAAAGTGCCACTCTGGGTCGCTAATTTCGTACTGATGGGTTACGGCACCGGTGCGGTTATGGCTGTCCCCGCGCACGATCAGCGCGATTGGGAGTTTGCCAGCAAGTACGGGATCGACAAGAAGGTTGTCATTTGCGGGCAGGATGATTTGCCGGCCGATATCTCGGAAGCTTCGTTTACCGGGCACGGCAAGTTGTGCAACTCGGGTCAGTTCGATGGGCTGGATTTTCCCGCCGCGTTCGATGCAATCGCTGATTTTCTGGTTGAAAAGGGCGTCGGCGAAAAACGCATCAACTATCGCTTGCGCGACTGGGGCGTTGCGCGGCAGCGCTACTGGGGTTGCCCGATTCCGGTGATCTATGACGAAGCCGGTGAAATGCACACGGTTGCGGATGAAGATCTGCCGGTTGTGTTGCCCGAGGACGTAAAGTACTCGGGGGTGAATTCCCCCTTGAAGGAAGATCCTTCCTTCTTTCAGACTACGATGCCCGGGACTGGCGCGCCAGCCACTCGCGAGACCGACACATTCGATACCTTTTTCGAATCGGCCTGGTATTTCGCCCGCTTCTGCTGCCCGGGTGCTGACGGCATGCTCGATGAGCGCGCCAATTACTGGCTGCCGGTCGATCAATATATCGGCGGTGTTGAACACGCTGTACTGCATCTGCTCTACGCGCGTTTTTTTAATAAACTGATGCGTGATGTCGGGCTTATCACCAACGATGAGCCGTTTACGCGTCTGCTCACTCAGGGCATGGTGGTCGCCGAAACCTACTTCAACGAAGATGATCGAGGCCGCAAAACCTACGTGGCGCCTGCCGATGTGACGGTCGAGCGCAACGATAAGGGCAAGGTCGTCGGTGCGAAAAAAATTGACGATGGCAGTGTTGTCTCGGTAGGTGGCATGGAAAAAATGTCCAAATCGAAGAGCAACGGTGTCGATCCGCAGGCCATGATCGATCGCTATGGTGCCGATACGGTGCGGCTGTTTTCCATGTTTGCATCGCCGCCCGATCAATCGCTTGAGTGGAACGACTCGGGCGTCGAAGGTGCCAGCCGATTTATCAAGCGCTTGTGGAAGGTTTGCAACGAGTGCCATACCTACACTGCCAAACGCGGATTGCCTGCCGAGCCCAGCGATCTGCAGCGCGCGCTGCGGCGCAAAACCCACGAGACTATCGCCAAAGTCAGTGATGACATGGATCGCCGCCACACCTTCAACACCGCCATTGCAGCGGTGATGGAGTTGCTCAATGACGTCAACCGATTCGATGCGCAGTCGCCTGCTGATCAGGCTGTGGTGCTTGAAGCAGTCGAGAGTGCTGTGTTGATGTTGTCACCGGTTATCCCGCATGTTTGCCACACCCTGTGGCAGGCGTTGGGTCACACGGACGAGTCTGTTGTTGATGTGTCGTGGCCTTCGGTGGATGAAAAAGCGCTGGTCCGCGATGAACTTGATCTGGTCTTGCAGGTCAACGGTAAGTTGAGAGGGCGCATGACGGTCGCAGCGGGAACCTCTGCAGCCGACTGCGAAAGTCAGGCGCTGGCAGATGAAAACGTTGTGCGGCACACTGCCGGAAAGACCATTCGCAAAGTGATCGTGGTGCCCGAAAAACTGGTTAACATAGTGGCAAACTGATGAAGGGTCGGCTGCATACATTTGCAACACTGCTGTTAGTGGCTGCGTTGGTCAGTGCCTGCGGATTCAATATTCGCGGTAGCGGCCGACAATCCGGTGATCAGATAGTCGGCGATGTTTTTCTGGTTGAATCCGGTTCAATCAGTGTTTCCGTTGAGCTGCGCAATGCCCTGACAGCGCAGCAGGTTAGATTCGTACCTCGCGCCGATCAGGCCGATACCATTATCATTCTCGATAACGAAAATCTCTCGCGTCGTGTGGCGTCGGTGAGTGCTTCCGGCAGGGTGAGCGAGTACGAGTTGCTGCATGCGATAGATCTTCGCGTGCTGCGATCCGATGATGGTTTTGATATCGACGAAGTCGAACCGGCCAAACTTGCTGAAATACTGATGGAAGACTCGCAGGCGCAAACCGTATCGGTTATTCGCGATTACACCTACAACGAAACCGATGTGCTGGCGAAGGACGATGAAGAACAAATTCTGCGCGAGGAAATGCAGCAGGAATTGCTGCGGCATCTGGTGCTGAGAATATTTGCCGGTGCGATTTGACCTCGTCGGCGGGTTTGAAAATCACATGTTCCACGCTTGCCAGTCAGTGCTCATTGCGGTGATTGCCGGCGCGTGATGCCATGACTAACAACTTCGACCAGCGCATTGTGGCGATCGCCGGGCGCCTTAGTGATGCCGCTCGCGATGTGCGTATTCTGCGCCACGTGAGTTGGGACGCGTCCGTGCGCGAAGCATTTTTTTCGTCGGGCGCCAGGGAACTGCCACGCCCGGAATATCCACACTACGATGCCTCGCCGGTGCTGGAGAAAATTACCTACGCGCGAGCGCTGATGCAAACCTCGGACGCCGATCAATGGCTGGCACGACAGGCCTTGGCGCTGGAGCACAGTGCACGGATGCTCGCAAGTGCAGGAACCGCGGATTTCTATCTGCACTCCCGTGAACTCTACGGTGCACCGGGTGATGTGTTGCTGGACCAGTCCACCACATCACTGGCGCTGGCTGCTGATTTTGACACAGCGCTGTCCAGCCTCGATGGCTTCAGCAGTGATTTGCTGCCCAGTGAGTCTGTCGGTGCCGAGCAACTGGCGGAGGAGATTTCGCTGGCGGTAGGGCAGATGTTTGGCAGTGACGCGCCGGAAGTCAGTGTGGTGGATGAGTTGTCAGCCAATGCGCTTGCCGGTGCTCAGCGCATACGCGTGCGCCGGGACGCAATATTCAACGATAAGGATGTTTCGCAGCTGATACATCACGAAGCTGGCATTCATGTCGCTACGTCATTAAACGGCCTTGCCCAGATGCGCTTGCCGATTCTTGCAGCCAGCCATCCGGGGACTACTCGCACGCAGGAAGGGCTGGCGGTTTTCGCCGAGTTTATAACAGGCTCGATGGATCCTGAGCGGCTGCGGCGTTTGTCGGATCGCATCATCGCCATTCAAATGGCGGTCGATGGTGCGGATTTTCTGCAGGTGTACGAATATTTTCTGGAACGTACCAGAGGCGATGAGCGACAGGCCTTTGAAAATGCCCGACGGGTGTTTCGAGGTGGTGATCTTCGAGGTGGCGCGCCGTTTACCAAGGATATTGTGTATCTCGACGGTTTGTTGAGGGTACACAATTTCCTGCGTTCAGTTGTGTCCAGCGGCCGGGCAGACTGCCTGCCATTGTTATTTTGCGGAAAACTTGATCTGGAGGATATTCCGGTGTTGTGTGATTTGCATGCCAGAGGCCTTTGTTTTCCGCCACGTTTTCTACCGTCCTGGGTATCGGATATGCGTTTTTTATTGAGCTATCTGGCCTATTCGGCTTTTTTAAATACGATCGACCTGAAGCGGGTGACGCAGCACTACGACGAGTTGCTGCAAAGTGCACCGCTGGTTGAATTGTCGATCGATAATGCTTAGCGAACTAAATTGAAGACAGCAGATCTAGCGACATCGAGCGCAGAGCCGCGGCCCGAGAACCCGTATGGCAAGACGGCGCTACTCACTGCCTGCAGCATTGAGTTCGACGAGGAAACCATGGCGGTGGCTGAAGCTATTGTCGAGTCCGGTCGAGTCGGCCAACTGGAGTGGAACGGCAGCAATACGTTAACAGCGGCTTGCCTGCCTGAGACTGCATTAGCCGATAGCAGTGAAACAGACAATGCGGATACCGAGTCCTGCACACTTGAGCCTTACTCTGCCGAGCAACTGGTTGTTCAGCCATCCCGCATTCTGGATCAGAGTGCCGATCTGTCTTCCTTCTATACCCGCAGCGACGAATCGCAACCGCCCGAAACATCGACAGAGGATTCTGTTGCCCGGAGCGATGAGCAGACAGATGAACCTGCTGATAGCGAGAGCGTCGAGCGGCAGCAGATTGTTATCACCCGAGGTCGTGAGAACTTAAGCCTGCGTGGCTCGTGCAGTTGTGAAGAAAGACGTAATTGCTGTCATGTTGCGGCTGCGATTCTGAGCTGGGTGCAAACCGAAGAGCAAACACCGGTCGACCACGATGCAGTGGAGATGTGGCGTGACGCTCTGATTCGTGCCAACGCTGCTGATGAAACGCTGTATAGCGATCAGCCCGTTGTGTTGTTGTACCGTATTCGCCAGATTCAAACCCAGCACGATACGCGCTTTGAAGTTGCAGTGTATTCAGCGCGCAAGCTGCGCAGCGGAGACCTTGGCAAGTCGTCGCCGCTGTCGCTCAATCGCCGCAGCTTTGATTCATCTGATCTCAGCAGCCACGATGCGCGTATTTGCAATGCACTGATCGGACTCAAGGATGGTCCTGATGGCATGCACCTGCACGGCGAAAATGGCTATATGATTTTTCGCTGGATGGTTGAATCGCGCAATTGTTTTTACGAAGCCTTCGATCGCGACCCCTTAACACTCGATGAAAATCGAACCATTGAGGCCGAGTGGCATGATGTGCAGGATGGCCGGCGCGAATTGATAATGAATTTGCTTGGGTCAAAAGAGGCTTTTGTCAGCTTGCCTACCGATCCGCCCTGGTACGTGCTGCCTGCCACGGCCAAGGCCGGTGTCATCGACACCGATGTGCCTGCGGCATTACTGGCGCGCCTGCCTTCGCTGCCACCGGTGGCCGAGTCATTGGCCATGCAATTGTCGGAGTTAATGGTGCAATCACTGGATTCAGTTGATTTGCCGCTACCGGCTGCAGTGGATGTTCGACAAATTGCGGGCGTTCTTCCACGCGGAGTGGTAATTCTTACTGCGCGCAAGGATGTCGATGGAACGCATCGCTATGCAGAAGTGATGGTTGAATACGATGGTGCCCGCTTGCCGCACATGATGGCACTCAAGGATGGACGCGAGATACTCCATCGCCGCGAGGATGGCGGATTCGTGCGCGTGGTGCGCTCTACCGATCATGAACTGGGGTTGATGAATGAATTAACTGGTCCCGGTTTACCCAAATGGGTGAGCACGCATCACTTGCGTGGTGCCATTCAGTTGCATGTCGATGCCGCTGGTACCAGAGATACTATCCTGTGGCAGGAATTTATCGATGGACGTTTGGCCGATCTGCGGCGCAATGGCTGGGTTATTGAAAAAACACCTGCCTTCGAATACCGGATTGTGACTTCCAGTCAGTGGCAGATGCATATCGATCACTCTGCCGAAAATAAATGGTTCGATCTGGATCTGAATTTTATTATCGACGGAAAACCGTTTGCGTTGATTCCCGTACTTGCAGCTTTTCTGGAACGCGTGGGTTCCAATCTGCAGGCTATTCTTGCAGACCCCGAAGCGACGGCTAACGTCTGGCTCGACGAAGAGACACTGGTTGAGTTTCCGGTCGCGCACATCAAGCCGGTGCTTGAAGTGCTGGTAGAGTTGCAGGATCATGAAGAGGGCAAGTTGCGCTTTTCCGAGTTGCAGGCAACGGTAATCAGTGACATCGCCAGTGGTATCGAGGCTGTATCCGGTGTCACGCTGGATTGGGATATTCCGGCAAGGCTTGCCGCGGTCGTGGATAAACTCAAGTCGTTCAAGGGTATTGAGACAGTCGAGGTGCCAACCGCCCTGACGGCCGACTTACGTGACTATCAATGTGAAGGCTTGAACTGGCTCCAGTTCCTGCGTGAATTCGGATTCAGCGGCATACTTGCCGATGACATGGGTTTGGGTAAAACCGTGCAGGCGCTGGCAACTATTTTGCTCGAGAAACAAGCGGGTCGAATGACGGGGCCATCGCTTGTGGTGGCGCCAACCAGCCTGATGGGTAACTGGCGCAGAGAAGCTGAAAAGTTTGCGCCCAATCTTAAAGTGTTATTGCTGCACGGCACCGATCGGCTGGAACAATTTGAATCACTGACCGACTACGATATCGTGCTCACGACCTACGCACTGGTCACGCGCGATAGCGAATTGCATCTCGCAACGGAGTATCACTATCTTATTCTCGATGAGGCACAGGCGATCAAGAATCCTGCGACCAAGCAGGCAAAGATCGTGTGTGAGTTGCGCGCCAGCCACAAGCTTTGTCTCACCGGTACACCGGTTGAAAACCATCTTGGTGAAGTGTGGTCGCAATTTCGGTTTCTGATGCCCGGCTTTTTTGGTGATCAAAAAAAGTTCAATCGAATTTTTCGCAATCCGATTGAGAAATCGTCGGAGACGCTGCCGTCTGTAGCCTTACAGAAACGACTCCGGCCCTTTATTTTGCGCCGTAGTAAGGATGCCGTAGCGTCTGAGTTACCTGCCAAAACCGAGATTATTCAGCGCGTGTCTCTGCACCCTGATCAAGCGGTTTTATACGAAGGCATTCGCGCTTCAATGGAAGTTCGCGTTCGACGCGCATTGGCGGAAAGTGGACTTGGTCAAAGCCATATCACGGTGCTCGATGCGCTGTTGCGTCTGCGCCAGACCTGCCTCGACCCACGCCTGGTAAAAATGAGCCAGGCGCGCAGTGTGCACGGCTCGGCCAAACTCGATGCCCTGATGGAAATGTTGCCCAACTTTGTGGAGGAGGGGCGAAGGGTATTGCTGTTTTCCCAGTTTACCGAGATGTTAGGTCATATCGAACAAGCCGTAAAAGATGCCGGTATCAGCTACACAATGCTAACCGGCAAGACGCGCAAGCGAGACGAGGCGATCGATGAATTTCAGTCGGGCTCGGCCTCGGTCTTTCTGATTTCGCTGAAAGCCGGTGGCACCGGACTCAACCTCACCACAGCTGATACGGTTATTCTCTATGATCCCTGGTGGAATCCGGCGGTGGAGAATCAGGCGATTGACCGTGCTCATCGTATCGGCCAGGACAAACCCGTGTTTGTCTATCGAATTATCACCGAGCAAACCGTCGAGGAAAAAATACTCGAGCTGCAACGGCGCAAGAAAGCTCTGGCTGATCTGGTGACAGAAAACGCCGAGCTGAGTTTTAAGTCGCTCGAGGCTGATGACATTCTGGATCTGTTTTCGCTGAGTGAGTAAGTCGCAGCACGCGTGGTGAGTAGAAGTTTTGCGAAAGCGCTATGATGGCGCTTTGCAAATGTTGGAACCCGTGGAATTACTCACCAACAGCCAGATGGCGCTAGCCGATACCTCTACCATCGCCTCCGGCATCGATGAATTCGATCTGGTGTGCAGCGCAGCCGCTCGTGTCGTCAATTGCATTCGCAAGCGTTTCGCATCGCATCGGCAGGTGGTTGTGCTGTGCGGGCCGGGTAACAACGGTGCCGATGGCTATGTAACTGCGCGACTGTTACGCGATGCGGGTATCGCAGTATCGGTAGTTTCGGTTGTGGATGCCGGTAAGTCCGGCCCGGTTTGTACCCGTGCACGCACACATTGGGGCGGGCAGGTCACGCAACACCAGCATTGGCAACCCGATGCCTCGACGCTGGTCGTCGATGCAATGTTTGGCGCTGGTTTGTCTCGCGCTCTGAGCGGCGATGCGGCGCGATGGGCCGAGAACCTTCGCGGGGCGAATTGTCCTGTTTTGTCGATTGATGTGCCGTCCGGTCTGGACGGCGACACTGGTGTGGCCGAGGGCGTCGTGGTTCGGGCCGATGTAACCGTTACTTTCTTTCGTAAAAAGCCCGGTCATTTGTTGTATCCCGGCAGAGCGCTGTGTGGCGAGCTCATGCTCGAGGATATCGGGATCGCAGCAGATGTGCTGACTCAGATAACGCCGCAGTATTTTGAAAACACACCGCGACTATGGGCTCACGTCTGGCCCGCCGCCCACATTGAACAACACAAATACCAGCGCGGTCATGCGCTCGTCTTCAGTGGTCCGATTCACGCGACAGGGGCTGCGCGACTGTCGGCCTGTGCCGCATTGCGCGCCGGCGCGGGTCTTGTCACGCTCGCCTGTCCTGTAGACGCGCTGACCGTGGTGGCATCACATCTCACGGCGGTGTTGATCGCACCCTGGGCGGATCGAACCGACTTCGACGCCATACTCGACGATACTCGCAAGAATGCCGCTGTGATTGGGCCGGGTTTTGGGCTCGACGCGGATACCCGGGATCGGGTAGCGCAAGTGTTGCAACGCGCGGCCAGCGTGGTGCTGGATGCCGATGCGTTGACCACCTTTGAATCGCACAGCACGCAGTTCGTTGAGTTGCTGCCACAGGCTGCCGGGCAAGTGGTGCTGACGCCGCATGACGGAGAGTATCGTCGTCTGTTTGACTGCAATGGAAACCGGCTGGAACGCGCCCGCTACGCGGCCAGGCAAACCGGTGCCATCGTCGTGTTGAAGGGGCCCGATACCGTTATTGCCGAGCCTTCGGGGCGCGCCGCTGTTAACGCCAATGCGCCACCGACACTCGCCACTGCCGGTTCTGGCGATGTGCTGGCCGGTATCATCTGTGGGCTGATGGCGCAGGGAATGCTTGCCTTTGAGGCGGCGTGCTGTGCGGTCTGGATGCATGGCGAGTGCGCCAATGCGTTCGGCGACGGCCTGATCGCTGAGGATTTGGCCGATCAACTGCCCGTTGTGATTACCCGGTTAAAGCGCCAGCTTCAGGTGGATGCCTCGTCGTAAACGTCGAAAAACCGGTTTTCGAGTGTACTCTGATTTTCGTAAATCGATCCCTGTTGCGGAGCCGGAGGCAGTGGCAGACGCACTGGCGCTGCGGCCATTCTGGGATGCAGGGTTGGCTCTCCGGCGACAATCCAGGAATTGTATTCGTTCCAGTCGTCGATAGTTTCAACCAATGGCCAGGCATCGTTCGCGGTGAATTGATACAACAGGAAGTTTCTTGATCGATCGGAGCGGTTGAGCGCTGAACCGTGTATTGATCTGACGTGATGAAATGTCATCGAGCCAGCGGGGCCTTTTAGCGGAACCGCGGCCTGCAAATCCATTTCACTTTTCACCGGATCTATCGCACCGCAGAAAAAGCCGCCCGCGTGGTGATCGAGTGTCGGTCCTTTGTGGCTGCCCGGGATAACCATCATCGGGCCGTTGATGTCATCGACGTCGTCGAGCATTACGCCAACCGCCAGCAGATCGTCGTTAGTGTGCGGGTAGAACGCCCAGTCCTGATGCCACTCTACCGCGGCACCGTAACCCGCGGCCTTCATATTCAGCTTGCTGGTCTGGAAGCGAACTCCGGGGCCGATGAGCCTTGTCAGTATCGACAACAGTTTTGGGTGGCGCATGAGTTCCAGGGCGCTTGGCATCACGGTGTGTGGGTGCTTGATGCGTCTTACCCTGGGCGCATCGGGGCTGTGTGTTGGCTCAAGGTCGTAGGTATCGTTGTTCGAGGTAACTTTGGCCGCGGCGGCAACGACCTGCGCCAGATCGCTGCGCAAGTGATTCAGCTCGGTGGTGTCCAGCACGTTTTCAACGACAAGATAACCCTGATCGCGATAGAACTGGACATCGGTTTGGTTGATCATTGTCACTCACCTGAGGAAACGAACAATAAAGTGTAATACACGACCACTGCGGCAACAAACTGCCGTCGGGATTGAGATTTTTCTGGAGCTAACCGGAGGCTAGAGGTAAGGTAACGGTTCTACGGTCAGTTTGCACTGTCGACGATCGTGCGTTTGCGCATTGCCGATAGTGGAAGGTAGAGTCGGGTCGCCGCGGAGCAGAAATCCGCTGCGCAACCACTATATAGCGAGGAAAAATCATGAAAATCAGTAAGGCGTTACCAGCTCGTACATTGCTTGGCAGTCTGGTTGTTGGCGGCCTGATGGCCATTGGGGCAAGTTCGGCAAGTCTTGCGCAAAACTCTGCACCTATCGATGAAAACTGGGCACCGTCGATCTGGGGGGCCGATGATCGCCTCGGCATGATGAATGTGCTGTCGCCAGAGATGGTCATGAAAAACGTCGGTCTGATCAAAACCGGCCGCTGGGCCACGCTCGGCAAGATCTATCAGAGCGACGCTCCGTTTTTCGGCGCTCGCGGCTTCAACATGACGATACCCGGACTGCCCACTGGCGGACCCTTTGGCGAACATCAACTGGTCTACAACGACGAAATGCTGACTGCAGAGATCGGCCAGGTCGGTACTCAGTTTGATGGTCCCGGCCACATTGGTGTGATTTCCCCGAAAGGCGACTGGTTCTACAACGGTCAGCTGCTGGCAGGCAACGCAGGCTCGCACGGTATGGGCTCGCTCGGTGTCGAGACGGTGGCTCACAAGGGCTATGTGTGCCGAGGCGTGCTGCTGGATGCGGCAGCCTACAAAGGGGTTGACCAGATGCCGATTCCGAAAGGCGGTGATGCAAACGATGTCGGCAACGTCAATGGCGACGATCTGGACAAGATGGCCGAAAAGCAGGGCATCGCGCCGATTGGCGAGGGCGATTGCGTGTTTCTCTACACCGGCCACGGCAATCTATGGCATCCGCGTGACTGGGACAGCTTTGATGCGGCTGAAAAGCAAGAGCGCATCGCCACGTTTAACTCGGGCACGCCCGGTTTTGGTATGTCCGCCTGCCAGGTCATGATTGATCGCAAGATCGCACTGACCGGCAGCGATACCTGGCCGACTGAAGCAGTGCCCGGTGAAAACGTGAAAAATCCCTTCGAGTGTCACGTACAGATGCAGACCCGCAATGGTATCTGGAATCTGGAGAACATGGACTTCACGCAGTTGCTGGAAGACAAAGTGTATGAGTTCCTGTTTGTCTGGGCACCGTTGAAGATTAAAGGTGGTACAGGCTCACCCGGCAACCCGATCGCACTCTACTGATTTGTCAGCATAGTTTGATCGGAAATTCGGCCCGCATGCGGGCCGAATTTTTTTATGCTGATGCAGCGCTGAACAACTAATCCTGTGCTCGACGCCAGCTGGTCAATTTTCCTGATCGCCTCGGTGGCCATTATCGCAACGCCGGGTCAGGACATGCTGCTGGTAATGTCTCGCTCGGTCGCACAGGGTTCTGTGGCCGGTGTCGTGACAGCCGCGGGGGTCAGTTGTGGTCTGCTGATGCACACTCTGTTGGCGACGATCGGTGTCGGTGCGATCGTGCAAACATCTGACTGGTTGTTTCTGTCGATGAAAATTGTCGGCGCGTTGTATTTGATCTATCTGGGCGTGTTGTTGTTGCGCAGCTCCAGTGCCGAGCTGGCACTAACCGGTTCAAATGTTCGCAGTGTCGGGCGGCTCTTTGTCGACGGCACCCTGTCCAATATCGCCAATCCCAAGATAGCGATTTTCTATTTTGCGTTTCTACCCCAGTTTGTGTTGCCGCAGGCGCAAAGTCCGACACTCACCATTTTCGCCCTGGGTGCAGCGTTTGCCCTGTTGACGTTTCTGATGAAGGGGCCGGTTGGCTATTTTGCTGGCCGATTATCGCGCTGGCTGAGAGATAACCCCGATTATCTGCTGGGCGTACACAAGGTCAGCGGTGTCGTGTTGATTTTGCTCGGTGTGCGGCTGTGGTTTAGCGAGCGACCGTGATCACTCCAAATGCAGGGGTAATCGTTCCAGGCCATGAATTGCATTGCCCGGCCGCCAGACCGGTTCGCCGGCCAGTGCCAGTGAGCTGACTTTTTCTGCAATGGCGGTAAGTACTGCGGTGCCCTCGGCGCGGGCAACGTTCTGTCCAACACAGGCGTGAATGCCGGCGCCCAGCGCCATGTGGCCACTGCTGTTGCGTTCGATATCGAACTTGTCGGCATCCGGCCAGTGTCGTTCATCCAGGTTGGCTGATCCGAGTACACAGAGAATTTTACTTCCCTCCTTTATGTTGATGTCGCTGACAGTGGTGTCGGTGTGTGCGGTTCGGCAAAACGCATGTACCGGTGAGGTGTAGCGCAAAGTCTCCTCCAGCGCAGACTTCGCAAGCTGCGGATTGGCTCTGAGCTTTTTATATTGTTCGGGGTGAGTTGCCAGGCACCACAGCGCGTTGCCGATCAGGGTAACGGTTGTGTCTACACCGGCCGACAACAACGAGCGCACCAGCATGGCCGCCTCGTCCTCGGTGATTTCACCTGTGTCGGCAGCCGCGTAAATAGTTGCGCCAAAACCGTCTGGTGTCAGATTTTCACGCATACATTGTTCGGTGATCCACGGCACGATGTCCGGACCCATTGCCATTGCCTGGCGGCGCAGGGCATTGTCCGGCCCCAACGCGTTAAATACCATTGAGCCGTAGTCCACCAGTTTGCGTCGATCTGCCTGTTGCAGCCCGACCGCTTTTGGAAAGACCCGGGTAGGGAAGGTTTCCGCCAGTTCACCGACGGCTTCGATCTGCCGCTTTTCGAACAGGCTGTCGATCAGCAGTTCTGCTTCGACTTTGAAGGTGTCTCGCAGATTGGCCACCGCGCGCGGCGACATCGCGCGCAGGATGACGCTGCGGGTTTTATCGTGATAGGGCGGATCGACTTCCAGCACGATACTGGCTGGCCGCCAGGGTTTTTCGAGGCTGAAATCCTGCAATCCCACACCGCGCGAGGATACGAAACGCTGCCAGTCAGAAAATACTTCCCGTGTTTCCTCGTAGCGGCCGCAGGCGAGCATCGAGTAGCGTGACAGGTAGACAAAAGGTCCCAGGTCGCGCAGTTGATTGTAGAATCCTGCGGGATTGATCAGGATGTCGGTCGCATAGGGATCGATGTCCCAGACGGGTACATTTTCAGGCGGCTGTATTGCCCTGTGACCTTCGATCATTTGCATCGCCATCTCTCCCCCGATCGCGAAATCTACCTTGTCGTTTTATCGAGCGCGGTTATTTCGCTTTGTATTGTACCGATACGACGCACCCACGGGCCGTAGCGTTTGCTGGTTTCTGGCAGAGCTTGCATGGCCGTTTGTGCGTCGGCACGCGACGCGTAGAGGCCACTGGCAAGTCCATACTCAGCCAAATTCTGTGCGTTCGTTTTATAGTGGTAGGTGATGATTGGCCGGTCTTCCGGCAAATGGCGGGCAAAATTTTCCAGAAATGCAAGATTCGAGCTCGAGCCAATTTGAATGGTGTAGCTGTCGGTGCGCTGATTGAGTAACCAGTAGTTGTTGTGTTCGGTCTCGTTGCCGGTGTGATGGGTCGCAGGCGTACTGTCTGTTTGTACCGGGTTGGTTTCTTTTTGCAATGCCAGGCTGTCTGCCAGATCAAACAACGAGGATCGTTCAGGTTGCTTTGTCGAGAGCGGCAAAGTGCCGAGCGGTGTCACTGCTGCCACCCGTTGTTGTGGTGTAGCCGTGGCGAATGTCTCATCGGCCGGTGCGCTGATTGCCAGGCCCTTGTGCAGTAATGCCCGTGCAAATGATGGCACCAGTGGACTGTAGGCCAGTCGCTCCAGAAATTCGGGCAAAGCACGTTTTTGCTCGCTGTCTATGGTTACCTTCGCCGTCATGCCTGCTCTGAGTGGTGGTGCATCCGCAGGTTTTTCAACGGCCAGTTTCACCGGTACGCGCTGCACGACCTTGACCCAGTTGCCAGTCGCATTCTGGGCTGGCAGCAGCGAGAATTCGGCGCCGGTTGCGGGTGCGATTGTCGATACGGCGGCGGGCCATTCGATATCCGGGTATGCATCGACTTCGATGGTTGCCGATTGCCCGGGGCGCAGATTGGTTAAGCGAGTTTCTTTGAGATTCGCCTCCACCCACACATCATCGGTGTCGATCAGTGTGAACACAGCGTTACCGGCCTGCACGAATTCACCGGGTTGCAACCGCACATTGCTGACGATGCCACTGGCCGGCGCCAGTACTGTGGTTTTATCCAGCAGTGTCCGGGTTTGCTTGTAGCGGGCCTCAGCCTGCAGGTAGGCTGGATGAGCCTCTGAAGGCTGCCTGGCAGATCCGCCAAGATTAGCCAGTACGCGTCGTGCGCGCTGAGTCAGAACTGCAACGCTTTGCTCTGCGGCTTGCAGGTTGTGGTACGCCTCATCGTGTGACTCTGTGACGCCCAGGCCCCTGGCTTTCAGGGCGCTTTGTCGCTCATATTGTCCGGCGAGAAAGCGCACGCGCTCGCGTGCGGCCTCTATTGCCACGCCTGCCTCGCGGTAGTCGACGCGCATCGATTCGATCTCTGCTTTGGCGACAGCCATCTCGGCACGCGCCTCGGCGACCTGCAGTTCAAGCGGCGCCGGATCCAGCTTGAAAAGCACGCTGCCAGCGGACACCAGGCTGTTGTCGGTAACGGCCACGTCGACCACGCGGCCGCTGGTGTCTGCGCTGATCGCGATGATATTGGCCTTCACATAGGCGTTTTCGCTGACCACATAGCGACCGCCGGCGAAATAGTAGTGCGAGGCTGTGATGATGGCCAGGAAGGGTACGACGATCAGCAGTACCGCGCGCATTGCCATTCGGCGCAGTCGGGTCAGCACGGGAACGTGAGCAGGTTCATCCGTCATTGCAGGCTGCCGGCGATGTGAGATTGTCTTTTATCTGCAGCAATGCATCGACGAGTTGCTGGTGTTCCGGCTCGGTCAGGCCGGCCAGTGCCTGACGGCGGACTTCAGCGGCATGTTGGCGCATCTCTCGAATCATGGGCTCGACGTCGACGGTGAGGTAAACGCGGTTGGCGCGCCGATCATTGGGGTCGCACTCGCGTCGAATCCATTTTTTTGCCTCCAGTCTGTCCAGCAATCGCCCCAGGCTGGGTTTCTCGATTTCCATCAGATCGGCCAGTGTTGTCTGGGTCAGACCGTCCTCTCGATACAAATGGGTGAGTACCCACCATTGCGAGCGGGTTAGCCCGATGGCCTTAACCCGGCGATCAAAATTGGTTCTTAACAACCGTGCGACATCATGCAGAATGAGGCCGAAGTTGCGATCGAGGCTCTCTTGTAACATTCGTGAATATTAGTAAGCTGCGCAATAATAAGCAACGATATAATTGCCTGGGTTGTTAAATATTTTGATCCGAAGGATGGATAAAATCGATTGAGTAGTGATCCGAACAGTCAGACCAGCGCGCCCAACCCCTATTGGGTGCTGTTGACCGTCTCGCTATGCACAATGCTTTATTCGATGACGGTGACGGTCGTCAACGTGACGCTGCCGCAGTTGCAAGGCTCACTGTCTGCCAGTCCTGACCAGATCGCCTGGGTCGTGACACTGAATGTAGTGGGTACGGCGATTGTCACGCCGATGACAGGCTGGCTGACCAGCAAGCTTGGACAGCGCTATCTGATGCTGGGCAGTGTCGGTGGTTTTGCGGTCGCCTCTTTTTTGTGTGCGACCGCAGAATCACTCGGGCCGATGCTGTTGTATCGCGTCGCTCAGGGTGTTTTTGGTGCGCCGATTGTGCCCGTATCGCAAGCGCTGGTACTGGCGTCATTTTCGTCGGACAAGCGTGCGATGGCACAGGGTTTTTTCGGCATGGCAGTGGTCGCTGGGATGGGGCTCGCGCCAGTGATTGGCGGCTATGTCGCGGAGCACTATAACTGGCGCGCGATCTTTCTGTTGTTGCTGCCCGTCTGTGGCGCAGCAATTCTGATGACCCTGGTGTTCATTCGCCAGGCGGGCAGGGCGGAAGGCCACCGGCTGGACTGGACCGGCTTTTTGTCTTTGTCTGTTGGCATCGCCTGCCTGCAACTGTTGCTGGATCGCGGCGAGAGTCTTGGCTGGTTTAGCTCGGGCGAGGTGTTGTTGTATCTGGCCGGGCTGATTCTCGCCAGTTACCTGTTTGTGGTTCACACTGCGACCTGCGATCAGCCGTTTTTTAATCGCGAACTGCTGCGCGATCGCAACTTCAGCGTTGGTCTTATGCTGGTGTGTTTCTACGGCATGTTGAATTTTACGCCGATTACGCTGCTGCCTCCGATGCTGCAGAATCAGCTGGGGTATCCGGATTCACTGGTAGGCTGGTTGCTGGCCATGCGCGGGCTGGGCATGATCGGCGGTTTTTATGTGGCCGGACGAATGGGTCGTGTTGATCCGCGCATCAGCATGGGTATTGGTTTTGCGATGATCGGCGTCAGTGGTCTGGCGTTGGCGACGGTGCAGCCGGACTATGCCGCAAACTGGGTTGCCTGGGCCGGGCTGTTGCAGGGCATTGGCAGCGGCATTTTGTGGGTGCCGGTTACCACCGCCGCGTTTTCAACGCTGCCGGACAGATTGCTGCCAGACGGTGCGGCAATATTTCATTTACTGCGTAATGTCGGGCAGAGTGTTTATATCGCGCTGAGCTTTCTGGTCGTGGTGCGCAGCAGCCAGATCAACTACGGCGAGCTGGTACAGAATCTCAGTCCGTTGAACGATCGACTGACGCTGCCATGGGTAACGGGGTTGTGGGGTATAGATAACGTGGCCGCGTTGCGCGCAGCCAGTAGCGAGAGCTTCCGGCAAGCACAACTGATTGCCTTTAATAATGCGTTTTTGCTCTATAGCTGGACTTGCTTCGCCGTGATACCGATTGTATTTTTATGGCGCAAGCCTGCGGCGGCGACATAGCGAGATGAACCCAATCGTCGGCTCTGTGCGTCAGAGCCGACGTTGATACCAGTTAGTTACTTCGATTTTTTACCCGCGCCCGCGTGGACCAGGGCGGTGGCTTGATCCAGTCGAGGGTGGCCCGCTTTGAAAGCGGCATGCAGATCGTCTTCGGAATCCATTGAGCGCAAAGCCTCGACGATGACATGGATCGCGGCCAGCACATCCTGCGTGTTACCGCTTTCGGAAATCGTGTGCATGTTGCGAATCGGGAAGCCGATTGAGGTCGCAGCGCAATCGATACTGGCGAGCACGCCTGCCATGCCGTCGGTGCCGGTGTCGTTACCGCAAACGTCAATTTGAATCGGGATATCGTGTTCGAGGGCCGTGCGCTTGATGCGCGCATTGAGCTGCTCGCTGACGATGGCGCCGGTCGACAGAGTAAATCCCTTGCCCATCTCAAGTGGTGACATGTTTCGATCGCCGATATTGGGGGCGGCGACGTAATCGTGATTTACATCAACTGCAATAATGGCATCGGGTTTCAGTTCACCAGCCGCAACTCGGCTGCCGAAGCGGCCGATTTCCTCGTGCGAGGCACAGGCGAACATGCAGCGTACGTTTTCAGTGCCGCCCGCTTCTGCGATTAGTCGTGCAGCCTCGGCGGCGACAAAACAACCCAGACCATTATCCAGGTAGGCGCCATAAAAAGTGTTGGGGCTGAAACCCTTCTTGATCGGGCGATTCAGCAATAGTGTGTCGCCGGGGCGAATGCCCAGTTTTTCAATCTGGCCTGCTTTGTCAGCGCCGTGAATTTGCAGCTCGAGGTAGAGTTGTTTGGGCTTGATGCCCTTGTCGCCCGTGCGTTGTGCCGGTTCTGAAAAGTGAATAGCTCCCAGAGCCTCGACGGTGCCGCCACTGAGTGTGCGATAGCTACCGGGATTTTCAGGATCTTCGCTGTAGAGGGTAACTTCGTGGCCAATCAGTGTGGCTGGCAAAAACGCATCGCTGTTAATCCAGATCTTGCCATCCGATGCGATCTTTCGGACCTGCATGCGAATTTTGTCGGCGTGGCCAATGATCATTACCGAGAACATATCGTCCTGGCCCGGGTGGCTATCCCAGACAACACCCGCATTGCCCTGGAACTGATGCAGATGCCAGCTATCGGGCAGTACCTTGTCGAGTGCCGGTTTGATTACACCCATTGTCATCGCACTTTCGAGCCCGACCGGACTGGGCGCGGCTATGATGTCGCGCATCAGGTCGAATTGCTTTGCCGGCATCGGGCTGTTCCAGGGTGCTTTCTTGCTCATGTATTCTCGAATGTTGTTAGCGGTTGGTGTTGTTGTTAGTCGTCAGCGATTGTGTCTGTGGGGGCACTTGATTTGCCATGGCCGGTCAGCTCATATAGCTGATCGAGTTCCATACGCAATTGTGACACTTCTTGTTGCAGCGCTGCGATTTCTGCGTTGTTGCCACGGCTGCTGGCAGTTTGTGCCGGCGAGTGTGCTGGCATCTCGGGGGTGCCGCACAGCAAGTGCCCGTAGCGGTCCTCGCGTTGCCCTGCACCGCGAGGAATCAGCAATGCCAGCGGCTCATCGCCCTGCGTCATTCTCTCCAGGCTGATGTTCAGATCATCGCGATCCTGAAATTCGAACATACGCTGCGTTCGCGTGTGCAGTTCGTTGATGGTTTGCGGGCCGCGCAGCATCATCACGGTCAGCAGCGCCTGTTGTTTTTTACTGATGCTCAGTTCGTGAGTCAGGCGTTGCTCATAGCGTTCACTTCTGGCGCCCATCTCGTAGCGAACGAATTTGCGGGTTTCGAGCTGGCGCAGTGTGCGAACCGTATCGCCCTGCTGGTAATCGGTTACCGGCTCCCGATTGGACTTCTGGTTACAGGCGCTCAACAGGCTTTTTACGGTCAGCGGGTAGGCATCTGGTGTGGTCAGTTGCTTTTCCATCAGTGCTGCCAGAATCCGTGCTTCAACCTCGCTGAGCATAGGGGCATCATCCGCCTCGCTATCACTTTCAGTTGTAATTTCTTCGCTCACGTTTTTCCTGTCGAATGGGGCGGCTGCATTGACCGTTTGAGTTATATACCATCACCGTCGTTTGACAAGGCGTTCGGCAACCGAATGTGTCGCCAGCCAGTGATCGACTTCTGCTCTGCAGGGTATGCCATCGCGCCCGCCAAACCGCGAGCACTTAATGGCCGCGGCTGCATTAGAAAAGAGTATAGCCTGTGATTCCGATCTGCATTCGGCCAGTGCCAGTGCGAACGCACCATGCCAGGTATCGCCTGCACCCAGTGTGTCCTTTGCCTCGATTGTGAAAGCTGCGGTGTGCCGGCAACTCTGCCCGTCGCTCCAGTACACGCCCTGGTTGCCATCGGTCACAGCGACCCAGTTCCGGTGTTGTCGAGCGATGGTGGTAATGGCGTCGGTCGGTTCAGTGTTTGGCCGGTAACTTTGCAGTCCCTGCATCGAAAATATGCAGTGGCTGGCCATCGCGATAGCCGACTCACATTCATCCAGCGGCTGTTCGGCATCGAGCACGCCGGGGATTTGCAGATCAGCTGCCAACTGCATCGCGCGCGTGGCACCGGCGGGCCATTTGGTATCGGCGACAATCGCCTTGGCAGCGCAATGAGTGGTGTTGAGCCAATCCGCCGACTGTGGCAATCCGGCATCGCGATAGTTGGCGATCAGCCGCTCGCCGTCACCGTCTATGAACACCGCTGACTGGGATGAGCGACATCCTTCAAAGCGACGCACCAGGCTGCAATCGACACCGTCGCGCACCAGATCAGCGACGATGCTCGACGCCGTGGCGTCATCGCCTAATCGAGCCGCCAGGCTCGCCTGGCCGCCCAGTCGAGACACGGCTACCGCTGCGTTGGCGGCACCGCCGCCACCGGTTATGGTCAACGCATTGGCGCGATATTTTTGTGCTTTTGTCGGCAGCTTGTCGAAGCCGTAGACCCGGTCCTCGACTGCGACTCCCACACACATCACGAGGGGTTTCATAGGCTTATTGGCTGCACTCGATGCAGGTATCGTTGGTCAATGTGGTGGTGCTGTGGCGAATTGGCTGGATCATGCCATGCTTTATCGTGATAATCCCGGTTGGGCTTTGAGCATTGCGCCCCAACCGCCCTATCGTTATCTAATCGCCCGGGAGAATTGCCATGTCCGACACGCCACTGCCGCATCACTCTGCGCCGCTGAGCGACCTCGAACAGCGCGTAAAAAGCCTCGAATCTCTGCTGATCGAGAAAGGTCTGGTTGACCCTGCCGCACTGGATCTGCTGGTCGATACCTACGAAACCCGGGTGGGCCCGCGCAACGGCGCCAGCGTAGTGGCGCGCGCATGGACCGACGATGATTATCGTCAAAGGCTGCTGGATGACGCCACGTCGGCCATTCTCGAGCAGGGCTATCGGGGACGCCAGGGTGAGCACATGGTTTGTGTGGAGAACACCCCGCAGGTACACAACATGGTGGTGTGCACGTTATGTTCATGTTACCCGTGGCCGGTGCTCGGCTTGCCGCCCAATTGGTACAAGTCGTCCGAATATCGGGCCAGAGCGGTGAGCGAGCCGCGCGCGGTACTGGCAGAGTTTGGCGTTGAGCTCGCGCCGGAAGTTGAAGTTCGCGTTTGGGATTCAACGGCGGAGATACGCTATATGGTGTTACCGATGAGACCCGCTGGCACCGATCATCTCGATGCCGGGCAACTGGCCGAATTGGTGAGCCGTGACTCGATGATAGGCGTGGCTCTGGCACAAGAGAGTAGTGCAGCGTGAACGGTGCCCACGATCTTGGTGGAAAACACGGCTTTGGCCCGATAGATACCAGCCAGCAGGTAAATTTCGCCCATGAATGGGAAGAGCAGGTATTCAAGCTAACGCTCGCCTGTGGCATGTTGGGCCAATGGAATATCGACGAATCCCGTTTTGCCAGAGAAGACACTGACCCTGCCCACTATCTGACCAGTAGCTATTATGAGCACTGGCTCGATGGGCTCGAGCGGTTGTTGCTGGAAAAGGGGCTGGTGTCGGAACAGGAGCTGACAGAGCGCAAGGCAGACGGAAAATCAACGTTGTCAGCGGTTGCTGCCGGGCAGGTGCCAGCGATACTGGCAGCGGGCGGCCCAACGTTGCTCGACACCGACAGGCGCGCAATGTTCGAGTCGGGTCAGCGTGTTGTTGTGATCGACGATAATCCGCGCACGCATACCCGCGCACCGGGCTATGTCAAAGGCAAGACCGGAACAATAATTCAACATTACGGCGCGCATATCTTTGCCGACGAACACGCCCGCTCGGCCAAAAAAGAGCCACAGTACCTGTATTCAGTTGAATTTGATGCGATTGATCTCTGGGGCCGAGTTACGGCGCAGGCGCCCAGTGTGGTTCGGGTAGATTTATTCGAACCCTATCTGCGTGCCGAGCCAGTTACCTGATCCCGTTTATTTCGGCTGCCCATCTATGCGAATAGTTTCCCTGTTGCCCGGTGCAACCGAAATCCTCTGCGCACTGGGATTGCGCGGGCAATTGGTCGCCATCAGTCATGAGTGCGACTATCCGGCCGATGTTCTGAAATTGCCGCGTGTGTCGTCAACGCTGCTGTCGTCTGAGCAGGAGTCGGCAACGATCGACAAGCTTGTCAGTGATGCCAACAAAAATGGCGAGCCGCTGAATTTACTCGATTTGCCGCTGCTGCAGACGCTCGATGCCGATCTTGTGGTGAGTCAGAGCCTGTGTGATGTCTGTGCAATTGACGCCAATGCGATCGAGCAGGTGATACCTTCAAGTGGTAACGGGCCGTCCATTGTCAGCCTGAGTGGCGCTGATTTCGCCGGCTTGCTGAACGATATTCGAGCAATCGGGCAGATCACGCAAACTTCGCAATTAGCGGAGCAATTATGCACAGACCTTTCGACACGCTGGCACGATGAGCCATGTGATTCTGCCATTGGAACGCCGAGCGTATTATTTGTTGAGTGGTCAGACCCCGGGTACTACGCAGGGCACTGGGTGCCACAAATGATTTCACGCGCCGGAGG
Organism: uncultured Granulosicoccaceae bacterium; assembly: GCA_937920585.1. Taxonomy (GTDB): domain Bacteria; phylum Pseudomonadota; class Gammaproteobacteria; order Granulosicoccales; family Granulosicoccaceae; genus CAKZSB01. The sequence continues at coordinate 45,365 of CAKZSB010000161.1, forward strand.
GTGTGATATTTTTGGCGTGGCAGGCGAACGTTCGGGTGTGTTTAATTGGCCGCACGCGCAGGAAAAAGCGCCCGATGTTATTGTTTTTGGCTGCTGTGGATTCGACTTACAGCGCAATGTTCAAATAGCAGAGGATTTCGCGGCAACACCGATGGGCAGTGTGATGGCTGCGGGCGCGGGTGGCGGGCTTTGGGCGGTGGATTCGAACAGTTACTTCAGTCGCCCGGGACCCCGGGTGGTTGACGGAATGCTGGCGCTGGCAAGCCTGTTTCGCGGACGAGAAACTAAAGGGGTCAGTGCGCGAGTGCTCGCCTGATCTGCCTTAAAGTTGATGGAGAAATGGCCAGGCCGCTCGCAATGAACGGCCCGGATGCCAAATGCTTTTCTCTACGCAGCAGCGTATTGACGCGTTTGTAGTTCGCGTCTGGCTTGCGCTTCTGCGGTGTAGCGTGATGTAGGCCTGATCAGTAACCGCTTGATGCCGATCTCGTCGCCGGTATCTTCGCAAAAACCGTATTCGCCGATGCGGATGCGATGCAGGGATTTATCGATGTCCCGGATTAGATGTGTTTCACGCTCCTTCATCCGGACCTGAATCCAGTACTGCTCTTCCTGAGTCGCGCGATCCGACTCATCAGCAGCACGCTCGGCATCGAGCTGAATTTCGTCATCGCTTTCGTTTCCGTGCTCAAGCGACTGACGCATTTCAAGCAAGTGCTGACGAAAAAAGGCCAGTTGTTCGTCATTCATGTAATCCTCTTCTGGCGCAGCAAGGATTTCTTCTTCCGTTAACATGTTTAGTGAAGACCTCTGGAAGGAATTTTATTGGTTATAATTCCGTGGCTTGAAATCGAATGTTGCCAAATTACATTGACAAACACGTGAAAGGAGTAGCGTCTGGAATACAGAAAACCTTAACAAAATCCTGAACACTGTGACCTGCGCACTCTAACTGGCAGAGCTTTACAAAACGCAGGCATAACCCGGCCGTCCCGATGGACTTAACCGTCGGAGATTTGTCAGCCTGGAGCGACTCAAGGACTCTGTCTTGATTGTTTGTGCACAAGTTCGATCATCTCGATTTGTGCGCAGTGCCAAGCGTTGCCAGACCATAGATTTGGTCAGTGTGGCCGGGCTCGGACTCGGCTACTGTGTATTCCAGAGAGAGCACATTTCGCGCCCGCACCGCAGTTGCGGGCAAATAATATCGATCGTAATTTTATTCTGTTCACGGTTCAGTAGATCTGCTGCATAGAACCTGCGCAGCAGGACCCTGCGGTTGTCTGCGGTGCAAACCTTACTGAATAGTGCACAAGTCGCCGTATAGCGCCTGCATCACAGCGATCGCCGCCAGCCCGGCAGTCTCGGTGCGCAGCACTCGCGGGCCGAACTGTACGGGCAGTAGTTGATGTGTGGCTGCAGTGGCGAGTTCAGTCGGGCTGAATCCGCCTTCCGGTCCAATCACGATCGTGCAGGACGTGAGTCCAGGCTGGCATGCCTGGCTGAAGCTCTGCCCGGCTGCCGGATCGAGTAGCAGAGTTGTGTTTTTTTCGCGTGCGTTTAGCCATTGCTCGAATGACCGGGGCGGTTCGATTCGAGGCAATGTGCTGCGATTGCTTTGCGCACAGGCACTCACTGCAATTTTCTGCCAGTGTTCCAGCTTGCGCGATTGCTTGTCTTTAGAAATCTGCAGTATTGATCGGTCGTTACTGACCGGCTCTATCGCATGTACACCCAGCTCGGTGGCCTTCTGTACAACCAGATCGAGCTTGGCCCCTTTAGCCAGCGATTGAACCAGCGTGATCTTCAGGGGCGACTCGGTGGTATTGGGTTGCATTGATTCAATCAGCACGCGCGTCGCACCGGCAACTGAGACAATCGATGCCAGATAATCGTTGCCATCGCCAGAAAACAGCGTGACCGGGTCACCAATCTGGCGCCTCAGTACCCGGGCCAAATAGCGGCTGTTGTCAGCATCAAGGGTGATTTCGTGGCCCACCGGGAGCGATGAGTCGACAAATACTCGTGGTCTTCGCACTGGTCGCTAGCCGGATTTGTCTTGAAGTTTGCTAAAACGGCGACGCAGCTCGGCTTTTTCGTCGTCAGTCATTTGTGACGGGGCTTTGTCGAGTGGGAGTTCACGAAACTGCAGTCGCTCGGACTCGCGGTTGAGTTGAGTAATGGCCTGGCTGAGCAATTCTATGGGGGCGTCTATCGCGCTGGTGGCTGATTCCAGCATGCCGTCGCTGGCAATCTGGCGCAGCTTGTCGGCTTCAGGGGTGTCGCGAAAATGCTCTAGCAAATGGCTGACGGTTGTGTCCGGGTTGCACTCGACGTGGGTGATGACTTCCATCAGCAGTTTGGCGCCCGGAATGCTATCGGCAAAGTTGTAGAGCTCCGGGTCGATTTCGAGCACGATGCCCGGTTTTTCGAAGATTGCTGCCAGGGCTTTTCTCACCGGCGATGGCGCGCCTAAGTTCGCCGTTGAACGGCGTGCGCGAGCGGGCGCGGCAGGCGATGTTTTTTGCTCGAAGATCTGTGTGCCTACAAGTTCAGATAGTTGTTGTTCTACCAGCGATCGATACACACCGGGTGGCAACGCCTGTACCAGCGGTTTGCCCAGCTCTGCAAGCCTTGCGCGGTGACTCGCCCCGGGCGTACCGGATTCCATACCGGATTGTTCACGCAACTGCGCGAATAGGAAGTCTGCAGCCTCGATGGCATCGGTGGCGAGGGCCTCGAAGCCGGACTGGCCCTGTTGATTGACGATACTGTCCGGGTCTTCGCCATCGGGCAGAAACAGAAAACGCGCAATACGGCCCGATTTCAGGCAGGGCAGGGCTGCATTGAGCGCCCTCCATGCCGCCTGCCGACCTGCGTTGTCGCCGTCGAAGCAAAAAATTATCTCGTCGGTCTCGCGAAACAGTGTGTGAACCTGGTCGGTGTTGGTGGCAGTGCCGAGTGTGGCGACGGCATTGCGCAGGCCATGTTCGGCCAGTGCGATTACGTCCATATAGCCCTCGACCACCACGATATGCCCTGACTTGCTCTTTCTTGCACGGCGCAATTCGTATAAGCCGTATAGCTCCCGGCCTTTCTGGAATAGTATGGTTTCCGGGGAGTTGAGGTACTTGGGCTCGCCACTGCCGATGATGCGTCCACCAAATCCGATTGCGCGGCCGCGGCGATCGCGTATCGGATACATGATGCGCTCTCGGAATCGATCATGGGTGCGCCCGCTGTCGTTGCGTACCAGCATGCCTGCGTCGTGCAAGGTGCTGGCGCTCGCTTCAAGCGATTCTTCCAGATTGTGCCAGCCAGCCGGCGCGTAGCCGAGTTTGAATTCGCGCGCTGTCTCGCCGCTGATTCCGCGCTGTTGCAGGTAACTTATGGCATCCGGAGCATTCTTCAGCTGGGCGGTGTAGTAGCTGGTGCAGGCAGATAATGTATCGTAGAGCGCTTGCTGGGATTGCGTGATCGGAGCTATAGCCTCTCGGGGCACTTGCATACCAGCACGATTCGCGAGGTATTCGACCGCATCGACGAAATGCATGTGATCGAAGTCAATCAGAAAGCCGATCGCGGAGCCGTTCGCGCCGCAGCCAAAGCAATGATAGAACTGCTTGGTCTGGCTGACGTTGAAAGACGGGGACTTCTCGTCGTGAAAAGGGCAGCAAGCCTTATGGTTGGCGCCGGCTTTTTTTAGCGGTACGTACTGATCGATAATCTCAACGATATCGACCCTGGCGAGCAGATCATCAATGAACTGTTTTGGAATTCTGCCAGACATAGCTGCGGTCGCCGAGCGGCTGAGTATTATATCACTGCGGTGCGACAAGCCTTGCAAGTGTGCCGGCAAATGCGGATTCGGTTCGAATCCGCTCTGCGCGCTGATTCAGCCATTACTGGCCGTTTTTGATTTCGTCCTGCAATTGCTTGATCGGGCGAATCCATGGCTTGAACTTGCGTACCTCGGCGGGCATGGCGTCAATCGCGGCCAGTGCCTCGTCGGTGGTGTCGAAAATGCCGTTCAAAAGACCGTAGACCTGGCGGCCGTTGCTCTTGATTACAAACGGATATACCGCCAGCGGACCGTCAAGTGGCAGTGTTTGAGCAAATTCCATGATATAGCCGCGTTCGCGAGAGGTCGCCAGTTGCAGCGTGAACTTGGTATTCGGCTGAAACAGCACCCAGCGTTCGTTCTCGACAGCTCGCAGTACACGTGGCTCCTCCGGCTCTGGCACTGGCTGTGGTTCTGGCTGTGTTACCGGGACCGGAACGCCGTCGTCTGACGTGCCATCGGAGACCACCGGGACGGACGCAGCATCGGTATCGTCGACTTGCGCGGGAACCGGCACGATGGAAGACTCGGCTGCTGCGCTGGTGCTTGCCGGCGGGGTCACAGGTGCTGTGTCAGCTACTGTGGCTTCCGGTGCTGCGATGGCGGTTTCGGTGGATGCAGTAGTTGAGTCCGCCAGGGTGCTCGACGCATTCGCGACCACGTCGCCTGTGGTGTTTGTGGTATCGCTTTCCGATGCTACTTCGGTGTCTGTTGCGGCAGGGGCTGCGGGCACTGGTTGTGCCTGTGCCTGCAAGTCGGTGTCGGCATCGTTCGACGCTGCAGTCCCGGCATCGCCTGTTGCGACAGATCCATCGCTCGGTTCTTCGCTTTGCAGCAGCCCCGTCGTTTGCGCGGTACTGCCATCGGCAATCGTGCCGGTGGATGGCGTCTGTTCAGTGCTGCTTTGCGCCGGGCTGTCGCTGTCCGTCACATCCCGGTGTTCCGGACGCAGCAAATCGTCATTGCCAGCGGCGACTCCCGCAGAGCCTGCGGCGGGCGTTGCCGTGAGCGCAGGGCTGGATGAGGCTACCGGAGTCAACGCGTTGTTGTCCTCGACTGTGGCCAGGGTGTTATCGGGCGAGGAGCCGCCTGCACCGAACATGGATAAGCCCCAGACAATCAGTGCCAGCGCCGCAGCGCCGAGCCCGATCACGGGCCAGCCAAGCGCACCAATCAGGCCGCCTTCGACGCCTGTCGCCGCTGCGACACCAGTTCCGGTATAAACCTTATTGAGGTAGGTCGCTGCATGATGGTTGATTGCAGCCGGTATGCCGTCGGCGTTTTGGTGAATGCGGGTAATAGCATTGTCTGTGAATGGGAATTCACCGACGAAGCCCGCCTGATTAAACCGAAATGACAGATACTCCCGGGTGCGATCAGCCGTCAGCGCCGGCATTGCCGAGACGCTATAGGGCAGCATTTCAAATTCCTCGCCGATAGCATCGAGCTCGTCCTGAAAGGCGGCGACACCGGTCAGCAGCAAGCGTGCGAGGGGCTTGCCATCCAGCTGAAGTGAGGGCATCAGCCCGATCAGTTCGGAAATTTCTTCGATCGGCGCCAGATGGGCGTTGTCGATGATCAGGGCGGGTGTGGTTTGATTGCTGTTCAGTTTGTCGAAGTGCGGTAGCAGGCCTTCGACGTGTTCATCAATCGAATCGGCTTGCTCTCCATCGAACTGCCCGAGCACAGCGGCCAGGAAACCGCGCGCTTCGAAGTTGGCGTCGCCGCGTGCGATATAGGGCTTGAGGTAGTCTTTGTTGTGGCGGACCAACTGCGATAGCAATACTGACTTGCCGGAGCCACTTGGGCCCACCAGCAGATGCAGCAACTCGCCGTGTTTTAGCTGTTGTTCAATTTCCGAGCGAATAGACTGGGAATTGGAATCGTTCATGTGATCGCGATTGCGATCGTCCTCGAACGGTTGAACGGACAATCCGAGATCCGAAAGCGCTGCATCGGATAGCCGACTGGGAGTCTGGTTGTCGTTGCCTGTCATATCTGCACCCGGTCGTCAAATTTTTAATAGAATTCGTGATTCTATGCGACGTGCGAGGTTACGGCAACGTTAGCAAGTTACCGTGTCGCGCCGCCCCGGCGTTTATGGGCGAAATTGACCAAAGTTTGCAGTGCTGCATCTTTCTACCTAAGTCGCGGCTTTAGCTGGTTGCTCGGCCAACATTTGGTGCAGCGCCTCGCGATCGTAGCTGCTGGTGAGGAACGCCTTGCCTATCCCGCGCATAAGCACCAGAGTTAATACCTGATCACGAACCTTCTTGTCGCGCGACATCAGCTCAAGAAATTGTGCTGCGGTCATTTCTGCAGGCGGGTGAATTGGCAGATTGGCTCTGTGCAGCAGTTTCTCGATCGTAGTGACTTGTGCGTGCGGCATGAATCCGCTCAAGGCAGAAAACCGGGCCGCCAGACAAATGCCTGCGGCTACTGCCTCGCCATGCAACCAGACACCGTAGCCGACGGCATTTTCGATCGCGTGCCCAAAAGTGTGGCCAAGATTGAGCAGGGCACGCTGGCCGGACTCACGTTCATCGGCGGCAACAATTTCGGCTTTGAATCGACAGCAGGACAATACGGCCTCGGCGACGGTATCCGGGTCGAGTTGCAAAAGGGATTCGAGGTTGTCGCTGAGCCAGTCAAAAAAAGCGGGCTGGTTGATCAGCCCGTATTTGGTCACCTCTGCCAGGCCCGCGGAGTATTCTCTGGCCGGCAGCGTTTGCAGGGTATCGATATCGGCGATGACTGCGGTCGGCTGGTGGAAAGCGCCAATCATGTTCTTGCCCCGGGGATGATTGACGCCGGTTTTACCACCGACGGATGAATCGACCTGGGCGAGCAGTGTGGTGGGCACTTGCAGAAACTGGATACCGCGTTGAAATGAGGCCGCCGCAAATCCGGCGATATCGCCCGTCACCCCTCCACCCAGCGCAATGATGGTGCTGCTGCGATCGAATTTTTGCGCCATCAGCTCGTCGTACACGGTCGAGACCGCGTCGAGCGTTTTGAATTCTTCGCCTGCCTGCAACACCACCTGGCTGACATTATGGTTGCCGAGGGACTCGATAAGCGCCTGCAGATAGAGAGGCGCTACGTTGCTGTCGGTCACGACCAGTACATTCCTGCCGGACAGATGTCTGGCGTACAGTGATGGGTCAGTCAGCAAGGCCTTGCCGGCATAGATCGGGTAGCTGCGCTCTCCCAGCTCCACATCTTGTGTTTTCATTTTCGGCGAATGGTTGAGGTCGGCTGGACAGTTTACGACATAGCAGCCACGATCCGCTGCCCACGGTCCGCTGCTAGACGCAACCGCCGGGTTGCTTTTCTGTGCTTTCCAGCATTTTGCAAATGCGGTCGACGACGCGGCGGTGTTTTTGTCGGCTGGTGCTAACGCGAAGATCTGCTATCGACAGATAGATGGGTGTGCGGTACCGGCTCATTTCCGTTAAAAAGCTGCGCACGTCTTTTTGCGCCAGAAGGGGGCGGGATTTGTCGCGGGTGGTGCGTTCGATCTGAACATCGAGTTGTACGTCGAGGTATACGACGACGCCGCGGTCGGACAGGCGGGTGCGGTTTTCCTCACGCAACACGGCGCCTCCGCCAGTGGCCATGACGATATTGTGCTTGCGACTCAGCGCGTCGATCATTCTGGCTTCGCGGCGGCGAAAACCCGTTTCGCCTTCGAAGTCGAAGATGGTCGGAATATCGACGCCACAACTGGCCTCGATCTCTTTGTCGCTATCGTAAAAGGGTCTGCACAGTCGGCGAGCCAGTTGTCTGCCAATGGTGGTTTTGCCGGCACCCATCGGACCGATCAGGAATATATTTGCCATGCCTGGTGAAATTGAATCTTCATCCGGCTGACCTTACCCTAAGCGAGTTAAAATTGCAGGGCAAAAAAAAACCGCGGCGAGCCGCGGTTTTTTTGTGGCTGATCGAGCGGATCAGTTATCCAGAGCAGAGCCACCGTCGTTGACAATTTTCGGTGTTACGAAAACCAGTAACTCAGTCTTGTCATCTTCAGCTGTGTTGTGCTGGAAGAGTTTTCCAATCAGAGGCAGATCGCCAAAGAAGGGAACCTGCGTGCGAGCCTGAATGGTCTCTTGCTCGTAGATGCCACCCAGAACAACGGTTTCTCCGTTAGCCACCAGGACTTGCGTCTTGACTTCGCGAGTGTCAATACTGGGCACTCGTGACTGACCTTCACCGGAGAAGATTTCACCGACAGTGTCTTTATTAACGGTCAGATCCATGATGATCCGCTCATCGGGTGTGATCTGTGGCTTGACTCGAAGTGCCAGCACGGCCTTGCGGAAAGCGATTGAAGATGCGCCGCTGGATGATGCCTCGAGGTAGGGAATTTCGACACCCTGTTCAATATAGGCTTCATGTTGGTTAGCAGTGATCACCCGAGGGCTGGAGATCACTTCACCACGTCCCTCTGCCTGCATGGCCGAGAGTTCAAGCTCAAGCAACGTACCAAAGGGGAGTTTGGCGAGTGCCAGTGCGATACTACCAGCCTGGTTGGTGGCGGGCAGGTTGACGTTGAAACGATTGAGCCCTGGATCTGAGCCTGACAGCAAAGCGCTGGTGCCGGTGGCGTTGCCGCTCAGTGCCAGACCTTCGTTGTCGTTGGTTGTAGTGTTGCGATTGACTCCGAAACGCGAGCCCAGTTCGCGATTGAAATCGTCTGTAGCGATAACAATTCGCGACTCGATCAACACCTGGCGTACCGGTATGTCGAGACGTGTCACCAGCGCGCGGACCTTGCCCAGTACACCGGGAGTGTCGTTGATCAGGATGGTGTTGGTTCGATCGTCGATGGTGACACTGCCGCGATCGGACAGGACACCGCCGGTGTCAGAGCGGAGTATCGCAGCAACCTCTGCGGCCTTTGCATAGTTCACCTGAACGAACTCTGTGCGCAGTGGCTCCAGTTCAATTGCCTTCTGGTTCGCTTCGCGTTCGGAAGCTTCGCGAGCGGCGATTTCCTGGCTCGGTGCAACCATGATCACGTTGCCTGACTTACGTTTGTCCAGCCCTTTGGTGCGAAGAATGATATCCAGCGCCTGATCCCATGGAACGTTCTTGAGGCGAAGTGTGACTTTGCCCGATACGCTGTCGCTGACGACAATATTCAGATCGGTGAAGTCTGCCAGCAGCTGCAGCACCGAGCGCACTTCAATGTCCTGAAAGTTGAGGGATAACTCTTCGCCGCTGTAGGCAGGTTCCTGTGATCCGAAATTGGTGGTTTCGTATGATTGCTGACCGGCTTCGACAAATTCCTCGACCGGTGCTGCCTGTTTAACCGGGATGACCGCTTGCTTGACAGCCGGCTTCGGCGCCTCTGCAACCGGGGCAGGGGCTTGTTCCTCAACTTCGTTTACTGACACTTCCGGTTCTTGTGCAACTTCCTGCAGCGGCAGGCTGGTGGGAAGTTCGACAACAACACCACCGGGCTCGTCTGCCTCGACGGGTGCAGCTGTCTCGTTTGCCTGAGCCACATCAAGGAGTGGTTCGGCTGGCTCGGCTGATTCAACTTCGCCATCATCGAGTAGCCCTTCTGCGTCGGACTCCAGTGTGATCAGAATGCGATCGCCCTCGATGCGAGTGTCATATTCGGTCATCTCATCGAGATTAAGTACTACTCGCGTGCGATCGTTGGCTTCAACGATATTGACGCTGTCGACGTTGCCTACACCGACTGGAACGACGCGGCCGTCCAGTGCATTGGTGGTGCCGAGCAAATCGATTGCGATTCGAGCCGGAGCATTGATGGCGAAAGTTTGTGGCTCTTCGATTGGATCGCTGAGCTTGATGGATATCTGCTGCTGGTTACCGGGTAACGTGGTGTAGCTGACGTTATCCAGTGTTGCGGCGATTGCTGATCCACCGAGTGCAAACTGCGCACCCATCGCAATCACCAGTGCGCTTAGGGGGCCAGTAGCCATGTTTCTTGCGCGGCCAAGCGGTGTGCCGCAAACTGTTGGTGTTTTCACCGTTTTTCTCCGTCGCATAATTTTTTTGCTACCTGTTGCCCGGTTTACGTGCATGCTCATTCGCCGTCTCCCAGGGCCAACTGCGCGTCCCGCTGTATCCAGCCACTGATGCCATCGGGTATAAGTTCAACCAGTTTGATCTGGTTTTCTGAAATCTGTGAGATCTTGCCGTGGTTCTGGCCTGCATAGTTGCCAGGCTGAACCCGATGAATGGTGCCCTCGGGATCCTGAACCAGCGCCCAGCTCGATGTGTTCTGTTTTAAAATTCCGACCATCTTCAGAGCATCCAGCGGATAGTTCTCGAGCATTTCGCGGCGCCGATCGTCTGCTGGCCTTGGGCCATTCGGATTGGCGCGATTGCCCGACAACTGGGTTTGAGCCCGGAAGGGGTCTCGCAAGCCTGCCTCTACATAAGAGAAGGATTCGTACGGAGCAAAACTGGGTAGCGGGTCGACCCGGCCCTGATGCTTGAGCCGCGTCTGCGCAACAAACTGTTCCAGGTCAGACATATCGTCGTCACAGGCAACCAGGCCCAGTGAAGCCACCGCAAGGATTCCTGCGCGTAACCATTGCCGGTTCGATCCGGCCGATACAGATCTCAAGTGTTTCACGCGTCTATCCTTCGTCTTCTTCAAGATAACGGTAAGTGGTGGCAGTAAGATCCATCTTCAGCTTTTGGGGCTTGGACTGATTGTTCTCGGTGCTCCTGCCCGCAATAGGTACGATTGCGATGTTGTTCAGTGTGACAATTCGCGGCAGTGCTGCCAGGCCGCTGATGAATGTGCCGAACTGGTGATAGTTCCCGGTGACGCGAATCTTGATCGGATACTCCATATAGAATTCCCGAGCGACTTCTTTATCGGGTTTGAAGTACTCCACTTCCAGGCCGGCGGCAACGCTGGTCTGCGAAAGATCGATCAACAGGCTTTCGATGTCTGTCTGGTTCGGTAGCTGTCGAAGCATGACGTTAAAGGTCTTCTTCATTTCGCCCAGCTGTTCGAGGTAGGCATCGCGGTTGGCGGCCTTGGCCTGCTCGGTATCGAATACCTGGCGCAGGCCATTTTCCTTAAGTTCAACCCGTTTCAGGTCATTAAACTTAGGCTGGATGAGAAGCCAGATTCCGGCACCGATGATGGCGGCCAGCACCAGCGTCAGGACCAGTACTCTGGCAGCTATGGGCGCGCTGCCAATTCTTTTCAGATCGCTGGCGTCAAGGGTTTGCAGGTCGCTAAATGCCTGTCCGATATTCACGATTCTGGCTCCTTATTCGTCGCTGGAAGCGAGCTGGCTTGCTGTGGGTGCCACGGTCTGTGACAAATACAGCTTGAAAGAGCTGATTCCGCTGTCCTTGGCGGATTCGATAACGTCGAGCGCTGGATTCTTGAACCACTCGGAAGAGTCGAGGTTGCGCATCAATGTTGATACCCGTGCATTTGAATCGGCGCGGCCCTCGAGCACGATGCGATCCTGTTCCTGCTTCATGGCGTGAAAGAAAACACCATCCGGTACACGTTCGGCCAATTGCTGGAATGTGTGCACCACCTGCGGACGCTTTGCCTGCAGCTGTTGAATGATGTCCATGCGCGCCAGTAGATTGGCTTTGGTGGACTCAAGCTCTTTGATCTCCCTGAGCTCTTTCTGGAGCTGGTTGATCTCTTTTTGCAGGTACTGATTCCGCGCTTCCTGGTAATCGATTTTTTGCTGTGCGAACTGCATGCCGGCAAAGACGACGCCGGCGCCGAGTACTGCAACCAGGCCGAGTGTCAAGCCAAATTCGCGTGTCTTCTGGCGGCGCTCTTCCTCACGCCAGGGAAGCAGATTAATCTTTGCCATCAGTCAAAACCTCGTGTAGCCAGGCCACAGGCAATCAGCATGGCGGGACCGTCTGATAGCAGTCGCTGCTGGGCGACGCCCGATGCTGTTTCAATGTTCTCGAAGGGGTTGGCGATGCTGGTGGGCGTGCCAATGTGATCTTCGATCAGTTCGGCGATACCGGGTATGCCCGCACAGCCACCTGCCAGCAGAATCTGATCGACATAGTCGTTGTTATCTGCCGAGAAGAAGAACTGCAGGAAGCGGTTCGCCTGCTGCACCATCTGATCCTTAAATGGCGTCAGGATTTCGGGCTCGTAGTTGTCGGGCAGGCCGCCCACTCTTTTTACCCGTCCGGCGTCTTCATAAGAGAGGCCGAAGCGGCGCATGATCTCTTCAGTCAGTTGCTTGCCACCAAATGGCTGTTCGCGTGTGTAGACCAGCGCGTTGTTGCGAAACACGCACAGGCTGGTCATGGTCGCACCCATGTCGAGTACGGCAATGGTCTTGCCCTGCCAGTCGACGTTGTTCTGCTCCTGCAACAGCTTGCAGGTGTGCTCGATGGTGTAGGGCTCGATATCCACAACCTTGGCAGACAGCCCGCCAATCTCGCAGGCGGCCGTTCGCTCTTCGACGTTCTCGCTGCGCGAGGCGACCAGCAGGATGTCGTTGGCACCTGGTTGATGCTCGCACGGGCCAATGATCTGGTGGTCCAGATTCACTTCATCGAGTGAGTAGGGGATGTACTGGTCGGCCTCGAGCTGAATCTGCGCTTCGAGTTCCGAGGGCTTCAAGCTGTCAGGCATCTGGATCACTTTGGTGATCACCATTGCACTCGGCACCGCGACAGCAGCAAACTTGCGCTTCGAGCCCGATCGCTTCAATGCACGCTTGACAGCTTCACCGACAGCCTCTACATCTTGAAGACTCTTTTCGTTGACAGCGTTCGCGGGCAGCGGCTCGACAGCATAGCTCTCGATGCGGTAACCCGACTTCGTGCGGCTCAGTTCCAGCAGCTTTACAGAGGTAGAGCTGATGTCTACTCCGACCAGGCTGGATTGTTTGTTTCCGATTGTAAAATTCATGGTAGGGGTTGGCGCCCGCGCAAGTTGTCTTTGACTGAATCGATCTGAAGGTTGCGAGGAAATCCGAAGAGCTTGCAATGTGTAACTGCCAAGACTCCGCGCAACTGGAATAATCGATTTGCAAAAGACACTCCAAGTTCATGCTGGCGAGAATGGGAAAAAAGGTTTCAGAGAGGAAAAGGTGAGACAATTCACCAATCGAAGGGGGGTCAAGTGATTTTCCGCAACTTAAATCAGCCAACAGGTCACTGCGGGCAACCGGAACAGATAAATTGCTAGGTCGTATAATCAAATTACTGCTGGGTCTTTTTGTACTCGCTGGTGTAGTTTTGGCCGTAGCGGGTTACTACACCTATAAACGTCTGGAAACCAACCTTCCCGATGTCGCCTCGATCAGCGAGGTTGATTTGCATGTGCCGCTGCTCGTCTATACCGGCGACAGCAAACTAATGGCGGAATACGGAGAGAAGCGTCGAGAGCGCCTGCGCATCGAAAATACGCCGCAGATACTGATTGATGCAGTGTTGTCTTCTGAGGACGACCGTTTCTACGAGCATCCGGGGTTTGACTATCAGGGGCTCTTACGGGCTGGCATCAATCTGATCAAGACCGGGCGCAAGGGCCAGGGCGGTAGCACGATAACCATGCAGGTTGCACGCAACGTGTACCTGTCGCCCGAAAAAACCTATCTGCGCAAGATCAATGAGATCCTGCTCGCGCTGAAGATTGAGCAACAGACCAGTAAAGCGCAGATTCTCGAGCTTTACATGAACATCATCTACCTTGGCAACCGCGCCTACGGGTTCGCGTCGGCCGCCAAGGTGTATTACGGCAAATCTGTCGAGGATTTGACGTTGCCGGAGGCGGCAATGATTGCGGGACTGCCCAAAGCGCCGTCCGCGTACAACCCGATTGTTAATCCAAGCCGGGCGCTGTTGCGGCGAAACTATGTGCTCAGGCGCATGCTGGAGTTGTCCAAAATTACCGGAGAGCAATATCGCGAGGCGCTGGAAACCCCGGTGACGGCCACCCTTCACCGAACCAAGGCTGAGGCTGATGCGGGTTATGTCAGTGAAATGGCGCGAGCGCAGATGCTGAAATGGTTCGGCAGAGAGGCATACACCGGCGGCTACAAGATCTACACAACGATCGATAGCAGGCATCAGGAGGCGGCCAACCGGGCACTGCGCGACGCTTTGCAGGCCTACGAGATGCGCCATGGTTTCAGATTACCGGGCAGCATTGACCCGCAGTTGCTCGAGACGCCGGAAGGCATTGAAGAGGCGCTCGCCTCAGTGCCGGTGTACGGCGGGATTCAGAACGCAATTGTACAGGCGCTTGGAGAAACCTCGGCAACCGTGCTTCTGGCAGGTGGTGTCAGTGGAGAAATCCTCTGGGAGGACATGCAATGGGCCTCACCGCGCAGCGAGGAAGACGATGAGCTACCGGTTTACTCGCGTCCCGATGAATTGCTGGCGGTGAACGATCTTGTGCATGTTCGTCCCAAACCGGGTGTAGACGGTGCACTGCAACTGACTCAGTTGCCCCGAGTTGAGGGCGCCTTGGTATCGCTTGATCCCGGTACCGGCAAGGTTATGGCGCTGGTAGGAGGCTTTGATTTTCAGCGCAGCAAATTCAATCGTATCACCCAGGCCTACCGCCAGCCAGGCTCCAATTTCAAGCCTTTCATATACTCGGCCGCGCTTGAAAACGGTGACACCGCAGCCTCGATCTACAACGATACGCCAGTGGTGTTGAAGGATTCGGTGCTGGAGAGCGAGTGGCGTCCGGAAAACTACTCTGGTCGGTTTTTCGGGCCGACGCGATTGCGCGAGGCGCTGGTGAAGTCCCGTAATCTGGTATCCATTCGCGTGCTGCGCGAGATGGGTATAGGCAGGGCGATTCGCTACGCCAAGCGATTCAATTTCGAAGACCGCAGTTTGCCGAACAATTTGTCGCTGGCCCTCGGTAGCGGCGACCTGACGCCACTGCAGCTGGCGTCGGCGTACACCATCTTCGCCAACGGCGGTTATTCAATTAACCCGTATTTCATCGAGCGTGTCGAGGATAGCGTCGGTGAAGTGCTGTACCAGGCGCCACCCATCGAGTTCTGCGAAACCGAGGAAGCCTGTGAAGCGCTGGTCCGGCAGGGCGCTGCGGCAGCCGGTTCGGTAGAGGAGGTTATTCAGCCGATCGAAGATACGGAATTACCGGCTGACCAATTGGCTAGTCCGGTTGCCGATTCTGCCGATTCTGCCGATGTTGACGAACCGGCCGTGGAGGCTGTGGACGAGGCGCCGGGTGTGCCGAAAACGCCACCGCTGCGAATTGCCAAACGTGTGATTGATGAGCGTAACGCGTTCATTATGCGCTCGATAATGCGTGAAGTTGTGCAACGCGGCACTGCGACCAAAGCACGCGCGCTGGAGCGCAACGATATTGGCGGCAAAACCGGCACCACAAACGACTTGTACGACGCCTGGTTTACCGGCTTCAACAGTCACCTGGTCAGCACAGCCTGGGTGGGCTACGATGATCAGAAATCGCTGGGGCCGAAGGAGACTGGCGGGGTAGCCGCGTTGCCGATGTGGATCGACTACATGCGCGTCGGGCTCGAGAATGTCCCGGAAGACCGTGAGTATCAGCCGGAAGGCGTAGAGACCGTGCGAATCGATCGCAAGACCGGAGAAATGGCGACTCCTGGTGCCGAAAACTCGTTTTTTGAGTTCTTTCGCGAAGAGCATCGCCCGGCTATTCCGGCGGTTCGCACGTTGCCGCCAAAGCCAGCAGCACCGCAGCGTGAGGTGGTGCTGGTTGAAAGCCCGACGCAGAATTCATCCACTGATAATGCAGGGCAAACTGCTGTGTCGAGGCAGCCCGCGCGGCCACGCGTGCAGCAAAGCAGCGATGATGATGAGCAGTTGTTTTAGCATCTGACTGACGCTAAACGGCCCCCGGCTTTGTGTCGGGGGATTAGATTGTGGCGGGCTGATGAAAGGCGGGGCTGAGTTCGTGGACTGCCTCTACCATGATCTGTACGTTGTCGGGATCAATGTGTTGATGGATGCCGTGGCCCAGATTGAAGATGTGGCGCTGTCCGTTGCCGTAACTTTCCAGAACCTGCTTTACCTCGTGGCGAATAGTAGCTTCGGTTCCGTATAGAACGCCCGGGTCAAGGTTGCCCTGCAGTGCAGTCTGCTCGCCAACCCGGGTTCGCGCCTCGGCCAGATCTATCGTCCAGTCGACGCCAACGCAGGCGCATCCGGTTGCAGCGATGTCTCCCAGCCACATTCCGCCGTTTTTGGTAAACAGCGTGACCGGTGTGTCGGCGTGACTACTGCCGATCGCATCGATGATCGATTGCATGTACGCCAGAGAATATTGGCGGTAATTCGCCGGTGACAGGATGCCACCCCAGGTATCGAAAACCATTAGCGCCTGCGCACCCGCATCGATTTGAGCGCGCAGGTAGGCGATGGTGGTTGCGGTTATTTTATCCAGCAGCTGATGTAGAGCAGGCGTGCCATCGTGCATAAGTCGTTTAATGTGCGAGTACTCTTTGCTGCCACGACCCTCGACCATGTAGGTGGCGACCGTCCACGGACTGCCGGCAAATCCGATCAGCGGAACACTGCCGTCCAGCTCCTGGCGAATCAGCCGGATCGCGTCCATCACGTAGCGCAGTTCGGTTTCGGGGTCGGGGGTTGCCAGTTGTTCGACCTGTTCCGGAGTGCGGACCGGGCGCGCGAAAACCGGACCTTCGCCTTGTTCGAAGTGCAAACCCAGGCCCATGGCATCAGGCACGGTGAGGATGTCAGAGAACACAATTGCCGCGTCGAGCTGATAGCGTCGCAGCGGTTGCAGGGTGACTTCGCAGGCAAGCTCGGGCGTGCTGCACAGCGTCATGAAATCGCCCGCTTCGGCGCGTGTCTTCAGGTATTCAGGCAGATACCGACCTGCCTGGCGCATAATCCACAGCGGCGTGCGGTCGACAGGCTGATTGTTCAATACCCGCAGAAAACGGTCGTTTTTCATCTGTTGCATGTGTTCGCCGTGGAAGCGAGGCCCGTGGAGAACTCGGGCAATAGAGGAATCCGCGCACTCCGGCTGCGGTTCAAGCGTTCAATCGGTCCTTGATTTTCGCGCTGACAGCGGCCATGTCAGCACGGCCCTGCAGCTTGGGCTTGAGTTGGCCCATCACTTTGCCCATGTCGCGAATGCCGGTAGCGCCAGTGTCCGAGATTGCTGCATTGATCAGCGTGTCGATCTCGGATTCGGACAGTGCTTTGGGCAAATAGTGCCCGATGATTTCGAGTTCATCGCGCTCGACAGCAGCGAGGTCCTCACGTTCAGCGCTTTCGTATTGAGTGATTGACTCTCGGCGTTGCTTGGACATTTTGTCCAGCACAGCGATGACGTCAGCATCGGTGAGTTCAATCCGCTCATCGACCTCGCGCTGTTTGATGGCTGCCGAAATGAGTCTGAGCACGCCAAGGCGCGTCTTGTCACTGGCTTTCATTGCCGTTTTTATATCGGCCTGCAGGCTGGATTTGAGGTCGGACATGATGCTCGGGTTTGGTTCGCGGTTATCGTAGAGCTTTCGCTCCAGAGGACTCACTAGTACATTCGGACCCGGCGCGCGGTTTCCTTGGCGAGTTTCTTTTGATGGCGCTTGACGGCAGCTGCAGCCTTACGCTTTCGCTCGGAGGTGGGTTTTTCGTAGAATTCACGGCGTCGGGTTTCGGTTAAAACACCGGCTTTTTCGCAGGAGCGCTTGAAGCGACGCAGGGCAATTTCAAACGGCTCGTTTTCTTTTACACGTACAGATGGCATGGACGGGTTGTCTCAGTTCTTTCCATTTGGGCCCCGAGGGGGCTGTTCCGAGCGAGAAACCGCTCAGGTAAGCCGACTAATTATAAGCACTTATGTGTGGTAAGCAAGTTATCGACCGCTATGATCGCAAATTCGGTCAAAATAGGCGCTTTGCGCACAGGAATCGCGATGTTAGTGCTGGGAATCGAGTCGTCATGCGACGAAACCGGGATAGCAGTTTACGATACGGATGCGGGGCTGGTCGCTCACACGCTGTTTAGCCAGGTTGATACGCATGCGCTCTACGGTGGCGTGGTACCCGAGATCGCGTCGAGAGATCACATCAAGCGCTGGATTCCGTTGACTCGGGAATGTCTCGAGCAGGCGCAACTGAAGCTTGAGGATCTCGATGCCGTCGCTTACACCAGCGGGCCGGGACTGGCCGGTGCTCTGTTTACCGGCGCTATTGCCGGGCGAATGCTGGCCTGGTCTCTCGGCATACCGGCACTGGCGGTACACCATATGGAAGGTCACTTGCTTGCGCCTATGCTTGAGGCGCACTCGCCATCGTTCCCCTTTATCTGCCTGCTAGTGTCAGGCGGACACACGCAGCTCGTTCGAGTGGATGGTCTGGGGCAATACAAATTGCTCGGCGATACGCTTGACGATGCGGCCGGCGAAGCTTTCGACAAGACCGCCAAGTTGCTGGGATTGGGCTACCCGGGCGGCCCGAAGGTGGCCAATGCGGCGCTCGACGGTGACCCGGAGCGCTTTAAATTTGCCCGACCGATGACCAACCGTGCGGGGCTGGAATTCAGTTTCAGTGGTTTGAAAACCGCGGCGATGACAGCCTGGCGCCAAAGCGAGCAAAGTGCCCGTGACGTCGCTGATATCGCTGCCGGCTTTCAGGCTGCGGTGGTTGATACGCTGGCCATCAAATGCTTGCGGGCGTTAAAGCAGGAGCATCTGACTACGCTTGTGGCCTCGGGTGGTGTGGCGGCCAATGCGCAGTTGCGCAACTTGCTGGCGAAACGGGTTGCGCGCATTGGTGGCGAAGTCTTTTATCCGCGGCTGGAATTCTGCACTGACAACGGCGCTATGATTGCACTGGCGGGCGGCTTGCGGCTGAGCGGTGGACAAAAGCCGGAGCAGCATTTTGAGGTCAGGCCGCGCTGGCCGGTCGAGTCGCTGGTGCCGCCGCAGGCGTCCTGATTACTTGCTGCCGATTCGCGATTCCGACCCGGCGGCCAACCTTTTAATATTCTCGCTGTGGCGCCAGAAAACCAATGCAGCAATCACCAATGCTGCGATCACCAGCGCCGTCGACTTTGCGGTTATCCAGAAAAACAGTGGCAGCAACGCCAGTGCGGTCAGTGCCGCCAGTGATGAGTACCTGAATGCCAGAGCCATGGCCAGCCAGGTGGCGATGGCTAACAGGCCGGCAACCCAGCTCACCCCGAATGCAGTGCCAAATGCCGTCGCCACGCCTTTGCCGCCGCGAAACTGGAAAAAAACCGGAAACAGATGCCCGACTACCGCAGCAATCGCCGTCAGCCCGATAATTTCGGGCGTCGCACCCAGGCCTTTGGCCAGCAATACTGGCAACAGGCCCTTGAGGGCGTCGCCGAGCAGGGTCACAGCGGCTGCTTTTTTGCCACCGGAACGAAGGACATTGGTGGCGCCCGGGTTGCCCGAGCCCTGGGTTCGGGGGTCCGGTAACCCCATTAATTTGCAGACGATGATGGCGCTGGAGATTGAGCCGATCAGGTAAGCGAAAACGGGCATGGCGTAGATCATGGGCGATGGAGCTGTGTTGGCCGGGTTGAGGTATTGTCTGTTATACGTTCCCGAGAGTCGATGTCGATCGCGGGATTTGATGTTTACTGACTTTGGACGCTACACCGATTTGAATTCAGAAGAGCCGGGCAAATACACTGTCGACGCAAGACTTGTCAGGCGTGCGGCAAACCGGAAACTCCAGATCGATCAGAATGGCGAGGTTCAGCAAGCTATAGCTCGCGGGCTGTTCGAGCGAATGGACTTGTTGCGCAAAACACCGGAACGTGTGCTGGTGCTGGGGTGCGGAACGGGCGTTGAGTTGCAGCTGCTGCGCAAACGATACCCCCGAGCCATGATCGTGGGTGCGGATCTGGCCGATCTGCGCCTTGAGCGATTCGCCCGCGCTCGCCGATTCTGGCAGCCCGTTCGACAACTGGTGTGCTTTGACCCGGCGCGGAACTTTCCGCTCGCCGACAACACCTTTGACCTGGTGTTTGGCAATCTGGTGCTGCCCTGGGTTTTTCCCGCAGAAACCTTTGCCAGTGAGCTCAATCGGGTGTTGGCGCCAGAGGGAGGCTTTTTTCTGAGTACCGCAGGGCCGGACACCCTGATCGAGCTCAGGCAGGCCTGGTCCGCCATCGACACTTATGCCCATTTGAATGCCATGCCTGACATGCATAACGTTGGCGACTTGCTAGTCGGCGCGGGTGTTGCAGATCCCGTTGTGGACATCGAGCGATTGGCCGTTAGATACAAAGATGCCGTGGCAATGCTGGCCGAGATACGTGAACTGGGCTTTGTCTGTGCGATATCAGGCCGGCGAAAGGGTTTGTACGCGAGAGACATCGGTCGCCGACTCGGCGAGCAACTTCAGGCATTGGCGGCGGACCAGGATGGTTCGGTTCTGGCTAGTCTGGAAATTGTCTACGCACACGGCTGGAAGGGGATGCCGAAGCAATCCGGCAGCGTTCATACTTTCCCGTTGGAGAGATTGGCGCGTTCGAAACAGGGAAGATAGCGAACGATGAAAATTAGTTTGCCAGGAGGGGCGATGAGCGGTTGCTCAAAGTCTGCCACAGCGCTAAAATTTCAACACCTCTCCACGCCCGGTCGAACCGAACATTTGCCTTGCAGGCAACCGGTTACGAGCGCGGAATCTTGTCGGCTTTCCAGCTTGACATCAGCACAACGTCGGGCGCGTTTTGCGCTGCATCCCCGGTACGTTAACATTCAGCACAATATTGCAGGCTACGCGAACCTATGGTTGTACGGCAGGTAAACAGCAAAACCGGCGAAACACAGATCATCGTCAGAGGCAATCGCTCGATGAGCTGGCGCGCCAACGTGATGCTGGCTTCTTCGCTGGGTATCGTCAGTATGTTTTTTGGCACTGGCATCGCATACTTTGGCTTTTGGCTGGTGCTGCCTTTCGCTGGGTTAGAATTCGCACTGGTGCTGTATTGTCTCAGCGCCACCTATCGGCGGCTGGGCTTCACGGAAGTCATTTCTGTCGGGGATAGCATGGTTGTCGTCGAGAAAGGTCACGATAAACCCGAGAAAACGATTGAGCTGTTGCGCGCCTGGATTCGACTACAATTTGACGATCCACCAAGTTGTTTCGATGTTGGCAAGTTGCAGTTGAAGGCGGCAGGGCAGTTCCACGAGATCGGTGGCAACTTGAGTAAGGAAGACAAGCGGTTGCTGCATCGCGAGCTGTCTTTGTGCCTGGATACGGATGAACCCAGGCTGCAACTGATTTCCTGACAGCGGTTCACTGCGCTGTGCACCACGAACAAAACAGTGCGCCGGCCTGTCGGCGCGCCGAAACAGAATTCTTGAAATGCAATTGGAGAGGGTCCCGATGAGGTCCACATTTTGTGCAGTTGTCAGTCGTTTGTGCTGGCTAACCGTGTTGCTCCCGGGCAGCAAAGCGTTTGCTGATATCAACATGCCGGTCGGGGTGACCCCTATCAGTAAGGAAGTCTATGGCTTACACATGCTGATCTTCTGGATCTGCTGTGTGATCGGCGCGGCAGTGTTTGCTGTAATGTTTTATTCGATTTTCAAACACCGCAAATCGAAAGGCCACAAGCCCGCAGATTTCCACGAGAGCACCACGGTTGAGATTCTCTGGACGGCCGTCCCGCTGGTGATTCTGGTGTCCATGGCGATCCCCGCTGCCAAGACATTGATCGCTATGGAAGACACCAGCAACGCTGACCTGACGATCAAAGTCACGGGCTATCAGTGGAAATGGCACTACGAATACCTCGACTCGGGCGTGAACTTCTTCAGCTCGCTTGCTGCCGAACACAACGAGGCGCGCCAGGTTGACTCGGGCATCGATGTGTCGACAATCGATAACTATCTAAAAGAGGTTGATAATCCTCTGGTGGTGCCGGTGGGCAAGAAAATCCGTTTCCTCCATACCGCAGCCGATGTTATTCACTCTTGGTGGGTGCCGGATCTGGCGGTTAAGAAAGACGCGATTCCCGGATTTATAAACGAGAACTGGGCATTGATTGAAGAGCCTGGAATATACCGCGGCAAATGCACCGAGCTGTGCGGCCGTGATCACGGCTTCATGCCAGTCGTTGTGAAAGCGGTGCCGGAAGATGAATATCTTGCCTGGGTAGCGGAGCAGAGCGGTGCGGGTGAGGAAGCAGAAACAGTGGCCGACGGTGATGCGGCTGAAGAAGACACGGATCGCGAGTGGGCGATGGACGAGCTGCTGGCTCGCGGCGAGAAGGTGTACACCGCTAACTGCGTCGCCTGTCATCAGGCGGGTGGTCAGGGTGTACCCGGTGCGTTTCCGGCGATTACCGGAAGCCCGGTCGCCATCGGTGATGTCGACAAACATATTGAGGTTGTCTACGAGGGCGTAGCAGGGAGCGCAATGGCATCGTTTGCCGCGCAACTGAGCGATGCTGACATGGCAGCTGTGTTGACCTATCAGAGAAACGCTCTGGGCAATAGTGTCGGTGACACGATTCAGCCAAGCGCGATCAAGGCGCTGCGCTGATATGGGTCAGACACGAGGAACAAATTCGGTAATTTCTGGAGCTTATCAATGAGCACTGCAACAACAGAGCATCACGATCATCACGATGATCACGGACCTGCGTACGGTTGGAAAAGATGGCTGTTCACTACCAACCATAAAGACATCGGTACGCTGTATTTGCTGTTCTCGCTGGTGATGTTTTTTATCGGCGGCGGCATGGCGCTGATCATCCGCGCCGAACTGTGGCAACCGGGACTGCAGATAGTCGATCCGCTGTTTTTTAACTCCATGACGACCATGCACGCGCTGGTAATGATATTTGGCGTGGTGATGCCGGCTTTTGTGGGGCTGGCCAACTGGATGATTCCGATGATGATCGGCGGTCCGGATATGGCACTCCCACGCCTGAACAACTGGAGCTTCTGGATCATGCCGTTTGCGTTCCTGTTGCTGCTGTCAACATTGTTCATGGAGGGTGGCGGCCCTGCGGGCGGCTGGACGCTCTACGCACCGCTCTCGCTGCAAGGCGGCGATAGCTTCGCGTTCGTCATTTTCTCGATCCACTTTATGGGGATTTCATCCGTAATGGGATCGATCAATATCGTCGCGACGATCTTCAATATGCGCGCGCCCGGCATGACACTGATGAAGATGCCACTGTTCGTCTGGACCTGGCTGATCACAGCCTACCTGCTGATTGCAGTAATCCCTGTTCTGGCCGGTGCGGTGACCATGCTGCTGACCGACCGCTACTTCGGCACCAGTTTCTTTAGCGCTGCCGGCGGTGGTGACCCGGTCATGTATCAGCACATTTTCTGGTTCTTTGGTCATCCAGAGGTCTACATTTTGATTCTGCCGGCATTCGGTATTATGTCCAGCATCATCCCGACGTTTGCTCGCAAGCCTTTGTTTGGCTATGCATCAATGGTGTATGCGACTGCCTCTATCGCCTTTCTGTCGTTCATTGTCTGGGCGCACCACATGTTTACGGTGGGCATGCCACTGGCGGGTGAGATGTTCTTCATGTTCGCCACGATGATGATTTCTGTGCCAACCGGTGTGAAGGTGTTCAACTGGATGGCGACCATGTGGCGCGGTTCGATGACCTTTGAAACACCGATGTTGTTTGCGATCGGTTTTCTGGTCATGTTTACCATCGGCGGGTTGTCCGGCCTGATGCTGGCAATCACACCGGCCGATATTCAATATCACGACACCTACTTCGTCGTCGCTCACTTTCATTACGTGCTGGTGCCGGGTGCGATTTACTCGATCATGGCGGCCACTTATTACTGGATCCCGAAATGGACCGGTAATATGTACGATGAAAAGCTCGGCAAGATCCATTTCTGGATTTCAACGATCTTCCTGAATGTGCTCTTCTTCCCGATGCACTTCGTTGGGCTTGCTGGCATGCCACGTCGTATCCCCGACTACAGCCTGCAGTTTGCAGACTGGAACATGGTCGCGTCGATCGGTGCATTCGGATTCGGTTTTTCACAGCTGATCTTTGCCTACGTAGTGATCAAGTGCATGAAGGGCGGAGAGAAGGCGACCGATGAAGTCTGGGAAGGCGCTGATGGCCTTGAGTGGACAGTGGCCTCACCGGCGCCGTATCACACCTTCGAAACGCCGCCGACAATAAAGTAACTCAGGGTTGAAATACCGCCCGTCCTGTAGACGGGCGGTTCAGCTAGCGCAAACCGTTATGGCAGCAAAGATGGAAGAGAAAAAACCTGTTAACTACCGCGTTCCGATTGTGTTGGCGGTAATCGCGATATCTTTCTATGTCGTCAGTATCTTGATGCAAATCCTTCGCAATGGAGCCGGCAGTTGAAAACAATGTCGCAGCATATCGTCATCGCGGGCAAACTTTCCGTACTCGTGGTGGCCATGTTCGGTTTTGGCTACCTGATGGTGCCTATCTACAACGTGCTGTGCGACATCACGGGTCTGAATGGCAAGACATCCAGTGTCGCGGCCGTGGCACCGCAAACGTCCGGCGAGAAATCCGAGCGACGGGTTATTGTTGAGTTCGTTGCGGTCGTTAATTCTTCTGCGGCGTGGACCTTTGAACCAGTGCAGCGCTCGATGGAAGTTGAGCCCGGTAAAACTTACAACGCCAGCTACAACGTGAAAAATTTGTCCTCGCAACCCGCTGTGGGGCAGGCAGTGCCCAGCGTTGCGCCATCAGCGGCGGCGAAATATTTCAACAAGATCGAGTGCTTTTGCTTCACCCGACAGGAGTTTGAAGCAAATGGCAGCAAAGAAATGCCTCTGGTCTTTTTTATTGAAGAGGATCTGCCGCGCAGTATCGACAGAGTCACTCTCTCGTACACGTATTTTGATACCGGGGAGAAGCCGGTACCAGCGTCAGATAGCTAACATTCGGAATTGGAACCCCATATGAGTTCTCCCAGCACCTACTACATCCCGCATGATGCGAAATGGCCGATTATCGGCTCGATTGCATTGTTTCTGTTTTTTGCAGGCTTCGCCGCGTTCCTGAACGGCGGTAACTCTGTCGTCATGCTCGCCGGTGGCGCGCTGCTGATCTACATGATGTTTCGCTGGTTCGGGCTGGTTATAACCGAATCTGAAAATGGCATGTACAGCAAACAGGTTGATACATCTTTTCGGATGGGAATGATGTGGTTCATCTTCTCCGAAGTAATGTTTTTTGCCGGATTTTTTGGCGCGTTGTTTTATGCGCGAATTTTTTCCGGGCCGTGGCTTTCTGGCATAGGCGAAGGTGGTGCAGCAGCCACTAATGCTGTGCTTTGGAGCAATTTTGAGTACATGTGGCCGCACAATGGCCCGGCAGAGCTCGGTGGAGAGTACCAGGTGATGGGCTGGTTGGGGCTGCCGCTGATCAATACGATCATACTGCTTATCAGTGGTGTGACAGTAACCATTGCTCATCACGCGATTAAGGAAGGAAACCACGACAAAATGGTCCGCTGGTTGTTGGCCACTGTCGCGCTTGGTTTTCTGTTTGTTGGTCTGCAGTGTTTTGAATATTACGAGGCCTACGCTCATCTCAACCTGAAATTGACCACGGGTATCTACGGCTCGACATTCTTCATGCTAACCGGCTTTCACGGCTTTCACGTGACGATGGGGGCGATAATTCTGTTGGTGGTGATGTTGCGCGGGCGACGCAAGCACTTTTCAGCAACTAACCATTTTGCCTTTGAGGCTGCAGCCTGGTACTGGCACTTTGTTGATGTTGTTTGGTTGGGTCTGTTTATCTTCGTCTATATTATTTAGATAACTTCCGAAAGGGCGCCACGGCGTCCTTTCAGGCATGAACAAACCGGCGTCTAGAAAGGCGTCGGTTTGACCGGAATCAACCCGGTAACACCGGCGATGATAATGATCAGTATCGCAGCGATTGACAGGCCGATACGCCAGGTCAGCGCTTTAACCGTCCGCTTTCCGTCTGAATCATCCTTGACCAGAAAAAAAAGTCCCGAGAACAGGCTGCCGACGATTACCAGCAGCAGTATGATTATGATCAGTTTTACCAGAAGCATGTACAGCTCCTAAAAGGATTTAATCTATCATGCGGCCTGATGACCACTTTGTGAACCCTTATGCCGACCAATCCTCTGCGAAATCGAGTTGGCCTGATACTGCTGGTGGTCACACTGCTGGTTTGTGCGATATTTGCGCGGCTGGGTCTTTGGCAATTGAATCGTGCGGCCGAGAAATCGACCATGATGGAGCAGGCGAATTCGGCGGCAGCCACAGCGGTTTCCACTCAACTCGATAATATCGATCTTCAGCGAGACACCTACCGACGGTTTCGTCTGGATGGCCAATACGAACAAGGGCGACAGTTTTTACTCGATAACAGGATTCACGATGGACGCGCCGGTTTTGAGGTGCTTGCTATGTTTCGGCTCGACGGTGACGATGGTTATGTGCTGGTCAATCGTGGATGGATTGCAGGCGGGGCAACTCGCAGTGAAAAGCCTGCGGTAGCGCTGGCAGAGGCTCGCGCAAGTGTGTCGACGCTGTTGACGCAACCGTCGACGGGATTTGCGTTAGGGCCAGCTCTGCAGGAGGGTGATAGCGAATGGCCGAGACTATTGCAGTTTGTTGACTACAACGCGATCACATCTGCATCAGGTTTACCGTTAAAATTCAGCGCAGTGTTCGTTGCGGAGGCAAATCAGCCTGGTGCGCTGGAATACAACTTTCAACCCGTTGCAAACGGCCCGGAGAAGCACTATGCCTATGCGTTCCAGTGGTTCGCAATGCTCCTGGCGCTGGTCGTGATCTATGTTTACCTGGTATTCGTAAAGCGTAATGACACAAGATAACCAAAGCAATTCGGGCTCTGCCCGGGTTGGTCGGACCAAACTGCTGATATTGATGGGGCTGTACGCGGCTCCCTTGCTTGCTGCCTGGCTATGGCTGGGATACGTGCGCCAAAATGAAGGTGCCGGCGTCTCGGTCAATGGTGAGCTCATCATTCCAGCGGTCGCGTTGGAAGACTTTACATTGCAGGATGCTGCTGGCAGCGAATGGAAGCTCGACCAGCTGCAGCAGAAATGGAGCATGGTTTTTTTCGCCAGTGCTGCATGCGACGCCAGCTGTGAACAACATCTCTACCACATGCGGCAGGTGCGTCTGCGGACCGGTCGGCGCATGGACAGAGTTCAGCGAGTGGTTGTAACGAGCGACTACGTGCAAATGACAGAGAAGCTTGCAGAGGCGTCGGAAGGGCTGCATGTGGTTGGTGGCAACAGCGAACAGATTGCTCGCTTGCAAACGCAGGTCGCAGTGGCTCAGGAAGGCATGGACGAGTGCAATAGCTGTATTTTCCTGGTGGATCCCTTCGGCAATATCATGATGCGTTTTCCACCAGAGCTCGATCCAGGGAAGATGTATGAGGATCTCATGCACTTACTAAAAGTGTCACGGATTGGATGATCATTGTTGTCAGCCTGCCAACGCGGCGGGTGCGAACAGATAATTAGCAGGTAGCCAAACTATGAATGCCGGATCTAGTACGACATTTCTCGAATCGCGCAAGCTCCGCGACTATCTGGAGATAACCAAGCCGAAGGTCGTGTTGTTACTCGTGTTTACTGCGGTAGTAGGCATGGTGCTATCGGTGCCGGGCATGGTGCCCGTGCAGGAAACGATCTTCGGGATACTGGGCATCGGGCTGTCC
Source organism: uncultured Granulosicoccaceae bacterium (assembly GCA_937920585.1). Lineage (GTDB taxonomy): Bacteria > Pseudomonadota > Gammaproteobacteria > Granulosicoccales > Granulosicoccaceae > CAKZSB01. The sequence goes on from CAKZSB010000161.1 coordinate 72,891, forward strand.
GCTGCATCTGCTGCCGCGATAAACCATGTCGTTGATCAGCGTGCGGATGCCGAGATGCATCGGACCCGGGAGCGTCCTATCCCGAAAGGGAATCTCGGTACCGTGGAGTGTTTAATGTTCGCCGGCATCATTGGCGCGCTGGGAATGTTTCTGTTGACTGTTTTTGTCAATCCGCTAACAGCAGTGCTGACTTTTCTATCGCTGATTGGTTATGCCGTGGTCTACACCATGTTTCTCAAGCGAGCAACGCCTCAGAATATTGTTATCGGCGGTGCTGCCGGTGCGATGCCGCCGGTACTGGGGTGGGCTGCGATTACGGGTGAAGTAACCGCCGAGCCACTGCTGTTATTCTTGATTGTATTTGCCTGGACACCCCCGCATTTCTGGGCGTTGGCGATTCATCGCAAAGATGACTACGCGCGAGTCAATATTCCCATGCTGCCAGTGACCCACGGTGATCGTTACACGCGATTGCAGATTCTGCTCTACACGCTGCTGATGCTGATCATCACAATCGTGCCTTACCTCATTCAGATGAGCGGGGTCTTGTACCTTGTGGCGGCACTGGGTCTGGGCGGCGTATTCCTTTATCACGCACTGATGGTTCAGGATCCTGCGCGCACACGTCAGCCGATCAAGATGTTCGTCTACTCAATACAATATTTGATGGGGCTGTTCGCAGCGCTGCTGGCTGATCACTATCTACTGCCGCTGTAAGGGTGATGAGGGGGACTGTACATTAGCGGCATCTGGAAACAAAACCGCCGCTGAAGTAGCGGCGGCCTTGGTCCTGGTTACAACCGGAAGATTAAACTTCAAGCATTGACGCTTTGAGCTTCTTCATCGCTGCCTTCTCGATCTGGCGGATACGTTCAGCAGAAACGCTGTATTCGTCAGCCAGTTCCTGCAGGGTCGTCTTACCGTCGTCATCCAGCCAGCGGCGTTGCAGGATGTCCCGGCTTCGATCGTCCAGATCCTTCATCGCGGCGGCCAGATTGCTCGACTCGGTGTCAGTCTGACTTTTCGCTTCGAGCATTACCGCTGGATCAGATGATTCCTGATACAGATACTCAGCCGGTCGCAGCGCACGCTTTTCCTGTCCGTCATCAGCCACAGCGGCGTCGAAAGAGGTATCGCCACTGGTCAGCCGACCTTCCATTTCATAAACCTGCGCCTGTGTGACACCCAGATCTTCGGCAACTGCTGCGGCTTCCGCGGCAGAGAACCAACCCAGCCCCTTCTTCGAGCTGCGTAGCTTGAAGAACAACTTGCGTTGCGCTTTAGTAGTTGCGACCTTGACGATGCGCCAGTTCCGGATCACGTATTCGTGAATCTCGGCCCGGATCCAGTGCACGGCGAAAGAGATCAGCCGCACACCGACGTCGGGATCGAATCGCTTGACCGCTTTCATCAGACCGATATTACCTTCCTGGACGAGATCCGCCAGAGGCAGACCGTAGCCTGAATAGCTGCGGGCGAGATGCACAACGAAACGCAGTTGGGACATTACCAGCTGCCCTGCGGACTCAAGGTCGCCATCGTCTCGATAGGTCTTTGCCAGTTCGCGCTCTTTGTCGACCGTTAGAACCGGGAAGGCTGCAATCTTGGCGATGTAGCCGTTCAAGTCGTCGTTGACCGCTGGCAGCGTCATTGTTGAAGCTTTTACCATGGCCTTGGTCATGTGTTCATCTCTCCTCTGCCGTGTGGGCAGTATTTTAGCACTCACTGGATTAGAGTGCTAACAGTTGATTAAGTTCCTGAAATATTGCAAGAAGTTGACCGGATCACGATCTGGCTTTGCGATCTTTCAAGTAGATTATCGGCTCGAATGTGAGTTTTATGTGAAAATAGTTGGTCAGTCAACCTGACTTTACAGATACTTTGCCGTGACTGACAGGGGGGCGGGGGAGAGCAGGCTATGGTTGCTAAAACAACTTCTATTGTCCCGGAATGGATCAGGTTGTATAGGATGGTTACCCGCCGTGGGTGGGCGCAAGGTCTTCTACGAGACGCTTGTATTGTATCCTGCAGGGTATCGGTCGCGCAGCAGCCGACTGAAATAAAGTGTGACGAATGTCCGCCAATGTTTCGGGCATCAGCTGGTTGCAGCTACCGGTTCGCCAGGGCTTAGCAGGGCGTCGACAAACTCCTGAGACTGAAATACACGTAAATCGTAGATGCCCTCGCCAACACCGATGAAGCGAATGGGTATGTTGAGTTCGTCTGCCATCGCGAACACCACGCCGCCCTTCGCCGTACCATCCAGTTTGGTGACGGCCAGACCGGTCACACCAACTGCCTCTCTGAAAATCTTGCCCTGCTGCAGTCCATTCTGCCCGGTGGTTCCATCCAGCACCAGCAGTGTCTCATGCGGGGCAGCCGGGTCGATTTTTTTAAGGACTCGGCTCACCTTGCCCAGTTCGTCCATCAGGCCCGATTGAGTGTGTAGTCGACCGGCTGTGTCGGCGATGAGCACATCGATTCCCCGTGCCCTGGCCGCTTGCATTGCATCGAAAATGACTGAAGCCGAGTCGGCACCACTGCCCTGGGAAATCACGGTGACATCATTGCGCTGCCCCCAGGTCTGGAGTTGCTCTACAGCGGCGGCGCGGAATGTGTCGCCAGCGGCCAGCATGACAGATTTTCCGCCATCCTGAAGTTGCCGGGCTATCTTTCCGATTGTGGTTGTTTTACCAGCGCCGTTCACACCCACAACCAGGATCACAAAGGGGCGAATGTCATCGGGAATCTCGAGCGGTCGCTCGCAATCGTTAAGCAGCTCAACCAGATTGCTGTGCAGCAGTTGCTGCAAGCCATCGTCACTTTTTTTGGCCTTTTCGCGAATAGCGCTAATTATTTTGCCGGTCGTGGATACGCCGATATCACTCATGATCAGCTGGGATTCAAGCTCTTCCAGCAAATCTTCATCGATGGCTTTGTTACGTGTGAAGAAACTCAGCAGGCCCTGACCGAAACGCTTTCTGGTTTTCTCGAGCCGCGTGTCCAGCGGTGCCTCGGGCTGTGCGGATTCGATACTGGCCTGTGCGGTGTTTGACTCGGCCTGTGCTGATTCTTTCTCAGGCTGGTCAGGTGCCGGCTCTTTCTTGCGTTTCAGGAAACTGAAAATACCCATGTGCGACTCGCTTTGCCAGTGCTTATCGTAGCACTCTGGATCGGCGCTGATTAAACTATATGGCAGGGCTATGCGACGTTGAGCGAACACTTATGAAACGATCGGCCGGGAGCCGGCCACGTGCCAGGGATTCGGGCAAGGTGCGCATTATTGCGGGCCGCTGCCGTGGGCGAATTTTGCGGTTTAACGCAGTGGAAGGGCTTCGCCCGAGTGGCGATCGGGTGCGTGAAACCCTGTTTAACTGGCTGCAGCCTTTTGTGGTCGGCGCGCGGTGCCTGGATATGTTTGCCGGCAGCGGTGCTCTGGGTTTCGAAGCCGCTTCGCGGGGCGCCGCCCGGGTAGACATGTACGAGCAATCTGCGGTTGCGACTTCAGATCTGTCCCGTAATCGCGACCTACTGGGAGTCGACGAAGTTAATATTCATCGAGAAAACGCCTTGCATGCCTGCAGGCCGCAAGCGGCCTACGACATTGTTTTTGTCGATCCGCCATTTGAGGAACAACTGCACAGTGCGGCGATCGACACGCTCGAACGCAACCGCCTGGTGGCAAACGACAGTTTGGTGTACCTGGAGTGGCCCAGGGTCGACGGGCAGCCGTCGGTGCCGGCGCACTGGCATGTCCGGCGCGAACAGGCTGCCGGAGATGTTGGCTTTACACTGTATACAGTGGGGCGAGCCGCTGGTAACAACATTGCGAGCCATTGATGCGCGTGTAATGATGCCGGAATGAACACTACAGCAATTTACGCCGGTACCTTCGATCCGGTAACGAGAGGCCATCGCGACGTCATGCTTCGAGCCGGGCGAATGTTCGAGCGAGTCGTTGTGGCGGTTGCGGCGAGCCCGGGCAAAAAGCCTCTGTTCGATCTGGATGAGCGCGTGGATTTGATAGAACGCGTGCTGGCCGGGCAGGGCAACTTCGTGATAGAACCTTTCGACGGGCTATTGGTCGAATTTGCCGCATCGAGGGGGGCGACTGTCATTGTTCGTGGTTTGCGTTCTGTGACGGACTTTGACTACGAAGTGCAGATTGCGAGCTTTAATCGAAAAATGCACCCCGAGATTGAAACAACCTTTGTTGCGGCCTCCAGTGAGTACAGTTTCATTTCATCGAGCCTGGTGCGAGAAATTTCCTCTTTGGGAGGTGATGTGTCAGCCTTTGTGGATGAGCCTGTCGAGCAGGCGCTGAAGGCAATTTCCGGATAAGCAGGATGGCGCTGATAATTACAGATGAATGCATCAACTGCGATATGTGTGAGCCGGAATGCCCGAACGGCGCGATTACGCAGGGGATCGAAATCTACGAGATCAATCCGGCACTTTGCACAGAATGCGTTGGCCATTTCGACGAATCACAATGTGTCGAGGTTTGTCCGGTCGAGTGTATTCCCGGCGACCCGGCTCACGTAGAGACTCGCGATCAGCTGATGAAAAAGTACAGCTGGCTAACGGGGTCAGCGGATTCGTAAACTACTGCAGCACGCTAACGCTGGCAGCCGGGGCAGTAGAACGTTGACCGCTGGCCTATGATTCGCTGTTTGATCGGTGCCTTGCAGGTTCGGCACGGCTCGTCTGTACGGCCGTATACATTGAGGGTTTGCTGGAAGTAGCCTGGTTCACCGGACGAATTGACGAAATCACGCAAGGTCGTGCCGCCCATTTTTATTGCTTCACTCAAGACCATGCGAACGTTGGCAGCAAGATTCAGGTACTGATTGCGCGTTACGCGCCCGGCCGCTTTTGCTGGCCTGATACCGGCAAGAAACAAGGCTTCATTCGCGTAGATATTGCCGACACCGACGACGACATGGTTGTCCATCAGGAAATTTTTAACGGCAACCTTCTTGCGCCGCGACAATTGAAACAGGTGCTCCCCGCTGAATTCATTGCCCAGTGGCTCAGGGCCGAGCTTGCTTAAAAGTATGTGATTTTCCGGTTGCTCATCTGTCCAGAGCACGGCGCCGAAGCGCCTGGGATCGTGGTAGCGAATGGTGGTGCCATCGGTCAGCAGGAACTCGACGTGATCGTGCTTGCGCAATGGCTCTGCATTTACAATCACCCGCAAACTGCCCGACATACCCAGATGGATTATTATAAAACCGGCTGTGGTTTCTAGGATTAAATACTTTGCGCGACGCCGAAGTGAGATAACGGTGGCACCGTCGCATTGGCTGATCGAATCCGGTACCGGCCAGCGCAAGCCGGCGTGATGCACTTTGATGCGCTGGATTTTGTTGCCCAGCAACCACGGCTCAATTCCCCGCAGGGTGGTCTCGACTTCTGGAAGCTCGGGCATCGGTTGTTGTCAGAGGGGAGGTGGCGGGCAGGCCCAGTAGCGCTGCAGTGTCGGCAGCCAGCACATAGCGGAAAGTTGTTCCGACGCGGTGAAGCGCGTGCAGATCGCCCTCATTGTACAGCGTGTAGGATTCGGTTTTGCCGCTGGCAAGCTTTAAATCGATTTCGCCTGCCGAGGCATCGCCAGATTCGTGTGCCACCAAATGGCTGGCTGCCAGTGCTACAGGATCGCATTCGTTTGCTTTCGAGCCGCACACTTCGGCAATCTTTCTGTCGATCGCCATCTGCACGCCAGCCTGAATCAATGGTACAACTCGATCAGGTTGCAGATAGATTCGATCGGCGGCGACGACGTACCGCAGTCCGCTCACGGGCTCGATCGATTTGAATTCAAACCATTGATTGTCAATGCCCAGACGCGCGATGGCCGTTTGATCGGCAATTTCCGGAATGGCACTCAACGGATAGGAACGTGAAGCTCGATAGTTGCTGGCCAGTAAATGATCTATTACTTGTGGATTGGCTGGCGCCTTCAGGGGGGAGGTCAATTGCCAGCCGTTGTCGCTGCGTTCAAATTCCAGTGCTGGTTGATGTTCGGTTTTCAGTACGAGCCTGGTGCCGGTCGCATCTGGATAGATACCGTCTGCGTGGTGATTCTCAGTCGATTGCCACCAGTAGTCGGCAGCCAGTGCCAAAAGCAAGATAGTGCAGATCGCGAGGACCCACGTCGTCGACAACCTTCGATCCAGAACCTCAGCCATGCCGCCGTCGATACCAGACACCCGTGGCAACAGTCAGCAGGGAGGCCGGCAGTAACAACAGTGCCACCATAGAAAGTGCGAGTATTGCGGCATTGCTTATCTTCAGTTCGCGATCGGCCGGAACCGGATGACTGACCGAGATGAGATGCTTGTCATCCGAAACCCAGTTGAACATTCTTCCGCCAAGGTCCCTGTTGCCGCCGTTGCCGATCCAGGCGTCGGCCAGAAAATCGCCATCACCGGCGACTACAACTCGCTGCAATACATCGCCAACGGTGCGTTCGAGTGCCATCACCAGCGTTAAAGGGCCACTGATTTCGCGATCATCATCGCCGTGCTGGACTGTTCCGCTTACCGGCCCGGTTTCGGTCCACGCCTGATCGCCGGTTTGTACTATCGGTATCGCGCGCCATTCGCGCAATTCGGGCAAATCGATGGCCACAGCCTGAGGAAACAGGGTGACCGAATCAAAACCCGGTGTGACATCCTCGGGGCTATAGGTGGCGGCGAGGGCAAAGTCGGGGCGATCCACCTGAAGGCTTTGGGCGGCAAGATCCACCACCACACCGTCTGTTCGGCTGATGCCCAATTCGTATTCCAGTGCGGTCAGGCCGTCGTCACTGCCAGGTTCAGTGAGCCAGAGAAGATCACCGCCGCGCGAGATGTAGCCAAGCAGGTTCGCCACTTCACCCGGCAGGTAGCGCTGCATCGGGCCAGCGATAACCAGGGTGCCACGATTTTCGTCGAGATCGCCTGAAAGCTGAATGGTTTCAAGTTCGTAGCCGGTGCTGACA
>CAKZSB010000162.1 GCA_937920585.1 uncultured Granulosicoccaceae bacterium
TGCCTGATCGAAGTGCCACGCCTGTCCGCATCCTTCCCGATAAACCTGTACCACCACCGCGTTCGACGGGTCACCGCTTAAGTGGATCTGGTCGTTGCCCGTAACAGCGGCGATGAACTGACGCAGGGGTTCCCAACGGTATAGTGCATCGATTTGAGTGTCAGGCAGGTGGTGGTGTGCCAGGCGGAAGCTCTGTGTTTTCGCCAGACGGTTGAGCGGGTGAGTCGCCGGATAGCTTGCATCGGTGTGGTAGCCATACGGGTGCCTTTTGGAAATGGCGTGGTAAGCAATGTCGGAGCGGTCTTCGATTTCCTGCCGGCAAACGGCAACACCTTCAGGGGTGAGGAATTCAGGCAGGTTGATCATTCCCTCAGAAGCCAGGCGTGCTCTCTGTGCTTCTATCAGGCTTCGGTACTGCGATGAACCGGGCTGATCAAGCGGGTAATCTGCCAGATTGACGAGTGCTGTGTTCAACGCTACCTCCAGTGCGATCAGGTTTCGCAGCCTGATTCCTTTTGTACAGGGACCGATATCGTGCCGGTCAGGCGTGTATCGTCAGGCACGATAACCTGGCAGCCAACGTCCAGTGTCTACCCGCCATTTGCTGCAACATCGATCAATGCCCGGCAATTATAGTAACCGCTGGATCCCGCAGTTCCAATACGCCCTGTGCAGCCCTGCGGGTGGCAAAGTCCGGGACATCGAGCAAATGGCCCGGCGGACCTGTACTGTCCGATAATGTTTCAGAGAAGTATACGCGCGATGTCTCTGCTAGAGTGACAAGCAACAATATTGATTAACGCCGCCGCTTATGTCCGAGCCCCGTAGAAATTTCGATAAGCTCCTTGTCGAGGTAAGTAAAATTGTCGCCCGCACGCCGGCGTTGCAGACATTTGCACCGGTTCCTGATGATCTTGAATTTGTTCCGCGGGAACCGGCGAGGGAAGTTTTCGCCAACAGCCTGCAAGGTAAATTACCGCCGGCAATTGCGCCGTTGCAAGCGTTGGTCACTGCTACTGAAGCGGTGCTGGAATCTGCACAATGGCGCGCGACTTACACCAAAGAGGAACTGGGTCAGGATTTTATCGATCGTTACGGATACTTTGAGCTCTATGGGCCAGAAGGTCACTACATCAGTCACCAGTCGCGTGCTTTCCTGGGTTACTGGGGGGCGGGGTTGCACTATCCGTCCCACTGCCACCTGGCAGAGGAAATCTATTGTGTTGCCGCCGGGCAGGCGCTGTTTGGCGTGGATGACGCGGACGGGCAGGTGATCGAGGCAGGTCACACCAGGCAACACAGTTCAAACCAGTCCCACTGGATGACCACAGAAGACAGTGCCGTGTTGTGTCTGGTGCTCTGGCGCGGGCCGGGGCTTGCCGGCTCTGCCACGCTTGAATGATCGCGCTCGTTTGCAACTGTCCGGAGGGCTGCGGCGTTGCTTGAAGTGATAACACTTCAGGCGCGCAGCATCGCAAACGAGATAGTTCAGCTGTGTGCGGTATTGCTGCGCTTGCTCATTCCGGTGATTATTGTGATACGAGTGTTGGAGCTGCTTGGCCTGATCGACTGGATAGCGATCGCCATGCAACCGGCGATGAGCCTGCTCGGATTGCCGGCTTCGATGAGCATCGTGCTCGCTACCGCCACGCTAACCAGCATTTATCCCGCCTTGGCAGTATTTTTCACGCTCGCACCTCAGGAGACTTTCACCGTAGCGCAGGTCACCGTGTTAGGTAGCGTGATGCTGTTGGCCCATGCACTGGCGATTGAAGGACGCGTGGCGCAGCAGGCCGGTATCAACTGGTTGTTCACGGTATGCGTAAGATTGTTTGGCGCGTTGCTACTCGGTTGCCTGTTGCACCAGTTGTTTGAATACACCCAGTGGTTGCAGCAGGACAGTCACAGCCGCTTGTCGATTACACCGGTAAGTGACTCCCACCTCGACTGGCTGCTCGCCCAGCTACATGGTCTGTTAATGATCATGGTAGTCATTTCAGTGTTGGTGTGCGTGTTGCGATTGTTGCGATGGCTTGGTATCGAACGGCTGATGATCGTGTTGCTTCGCCGACCGCTGGCACTGGTCGGTGTTGGCCCGGCCGCCACTCCACTTACCATAGTTGGTGTAACACTCGGCCTGACTTTCGGTGCAGGTATTCTTATTCGCGAGGCAAGGGCCGGCAAAATTCCTCCGCGCGATATCTGGGCGGCAATGACGCTGCTCGGTGTCTGTCACAGTATTATTGAAGATACCATCACCATCATGTTGCTCGGTGCACACATAGGTGGTGTACTGTGGGCGCGGCTGGTGTTTGCATTTGCCTACAGTGCATTATTGTTCTGGTTATTGCGTTCGCACTCGCACTGGTTCTACAACCGCCACATGGTGGCGCGTGAGTCGCCCCCGGTTTCATAACAGGAAGCTGACTACCTCCAGCACGAATTGAATATGGCGAGATGAACTTGAAACGACAGGCGGTACTGGCGCTATGGCACGATTGCGCTGCCGAACATCATCCGGAATTTGAACGCTGGTATCAAACCGAACATCTCTATGAGCGCCTTGCGATCGATGGATTTTTGCGCGGCCGGCGATATGAGTCATGTGGTGGTGGGCCGCAGTTCTTTACCGTCTACGAAACCCGTGGTGTCGATGTACTGCACAGCGATGAGTATCTCGAACGATTGAATAACCCCACTGAGCTAACCAGTCGCGTGATGTCGGGGATGTTCACCAACATGAGTCGCACGGTATGTGAAGTGGTCAGCCGGGCAGGTCGTTTTCGCGGCGCGTATGCCTGTACTGTGAATTTGAACGCTGTGCCGGATGCGAGTGACACACTGCTGGAAAGCCTGCTGGAAAACCACGGGGTTGCGAGTGCACAATTGTGGGTTGCCCCCGACGCTGCACGCCTGCCAGCGACCGCCGAGGAAAAGTTGCGTGGTGGCGACAGCCGGATTACCGCCTGTCTGCTGATCGAGCTACTCCGGGAAAAAGATGCGCAGGATGTAGTCGGGCAGGTGAGACACGACTATGCGAATCTGGTTGATGAAATTGGCTGTTATCAATTGATTTGCGAGCTGGAGGCTGCTGCGGCAATAGACAGTGCAAGACTTTTGGTGTCCGCGACAAACCCTGATGCTTGATCCTTTTTGCCAGCGAGTATCGCGATTTTACAAATAGCGGAAAATCTCCCATTATGCGTTGTGTGTAGCGGCGACACTTGTTGTGCG
>CAKZSB010000163.1 GCA_937920585.1 uncultured Granulosicoccaceae bacterium
CGCCAGCAGATCGATAAAATCGAGAAACTCAACGATGGTACCCGGCCAGCCGTGACTGATAATCAGCGGCCGTGGATTGGGGCCACTGCCTTTTTCATGAATGAAGTGCAGATCAATGCCATCGACCGGCGCCTTGAAGTGCGAGAACTGATTGATCTTCGCCTCCTGTTTGCGCCAATCGAAGTCCGCAGCCCAGTAGTCGCAAAGCTCTTTCATGTACTCCAGGTTGGTACCGTAATCCCATCCCCCGTCGTCCGGCATCTCATGCCACGGGTAATCGCGCACGCGCTGTCTTACATGCTCAAGGGTTTCGTCGGGTACTGCTACGGTAAAGGGTTGGTAGGCACTCATGCGCTGACAGGGTTATCCAAAGATACTCGAATTTAACTCGAAACAGGATTCTATCGTAAGAGACAGATGTATTTTTTTTCAGGGACAGTATTAACTACCGTCCGATTGGCCGATGGCAGCCAGCAGGACATTTACTTCCTCGGCAATCAGTCGAATGCCCTCATCGAGCTTCTTTATTGGTACAAACGCGAAACCGAGACGAAAGCTACGGTTATCTTCATCGAGACAGAATTTTTCACCAATATCAATGAGTACGCCTCTGGCCCGCAAACGCACACTCAATTCGGTTGCATCAAAGCCGGGCGGGCCGGTGAGCCAGAATGAAGTCCCGCCACGCGAGCCGGTTTGGCGCAGCTTGCCCAGGTGCATGGTGATCGAGTCATTCATTACGTGCCACCGCCGCTTGTAGCGGCGTTCGATATTGCGAATATGCGAGTCGTAGTAACCAAGCCTGAAAAACAGTGCCACCACTTCCTGCACAATAGTTGGCGGATGTCGCATCATTACGCCTCTGACAATTCGCGCCTGCCTGATGATATCCCGGTGAGCAACCATAAAACCCAGCCGGATACCAGGCGAGACGGTTTTCGAAAGGCTGCCTATGTAGACTACTCGATTGTTCTTGTCCTGCGCGCGCAATGACCTGGAACGAGCGTTGAAGTAGTTCATCTCGGCCTCGTAGTCGTCTTCAATGACAAGGAAATCATTGCGCTGCGCTGATTGCAGTAAATGCTCGCGCCTGGGCTGCGACATCGTTACCATGGTTGGAAACTGGTGACTGGGCGTGGTGAAGACCAGCTGGCAACCTGCAGGAATCGCATCAACCACAAGCCCGTCTTCATCTACCGGTACACCGACAATTCGATTACCGGTAAGGTTGAACGCGTTACGGGCGCCGGGAAAACCCGGCTCCTCAATCGCCACCGTCTTTTTTTTATGCGCGAATGTTGCGCCAATGATAAACAGCGCATTTTGCGCCCCCAGCGTAATCAGTATTTCATCTTCGTCGGCATAGATTCCACGCGAGCTCAGCAATCGCTGCCTGAGTTGTTGCGCCAGCTGCTGACTGTCACTTTCAACTGAATCATCACGCCAGGCTGGCATTTGCGTTGTGCTCAACGCTAGCCGGGTACATTCGCGCCAGCCATCTACCGGAAACAGATCAGGATCGATCTGGTTGTAGATGAACGGATACGGATAGCTTGTCCAGTTCAGCGGATTATCAACTGGCACGAGATCCAGCGAATCAAACTGCACCGGGGCCTGTGTACTGATTTGCGTGCGAACTTTCTCGCTGGCGGAAGACTCGGCCCGCTCCTGTGCAAGCGGGTTGACATAGTAACCAGAGCGATCACGCGCGACCAACAAGCCAAGATCGATCAAACGGCCATAGGCTGCGAATACCGTATTTCTCGACACACCCAGCTGTTCCGCCATTTCACGACACGACGGCAGTCGTTTGTCGGGCGAAAGCGCCTGGGAATTGATTGCCGCACTCACCAGCTCGCAGATCTGATCGCGCAGACCCAGGCTGGATACCTCAGGCAAAACAAACCGGCTTTGCGTACCCGACTCAGCCATGACCACAAGCCGCGATCAATTTGTTAAGACGCTGTTCCAGGCTGATCTGGCAGAACATAGTAAAACCCGTGGCATAACGATTTAACGTCATTCTGTCACTCATCGGGGCGTCTGTCCTCTGATTTTGATTGATCTGTCCCTTTATCAGTGGCAGACAATATGAAAAGATCGATGATATCAACGCCTCTTTGCAGGCTCACGAGGAGAGATAAATCGATGAAAAAAATAGATTTTGTTAAAGGTTTGGTCGTCAGCGCTGTAATGGCCGTCGGCATTTCCGGCGCAAATGCAGAGACGGTTCTGAAGCTCGGTACTGTTGGCTTCAAGGGCATGCCGATCGGCGATGCTATCGATCAGGCTCTGATCCCCACGCTGGCCGAGGTATCGGGGGGCGAGATGGTTATCGAGCCACACTATCGCAAATCACTTTGCAGTGAGCAAAGCTGCGGCGAGCAGGCGAACCAGGGGCTACTGGCACTCTGGACAAGCTCAACCGCGAATTTCGGTAACTTTGGCACTGCGCTGGCGGTATTTGACCTGCCCTATATTTTCAAGAGCATAGAAGACGCCGATCGAATTTCATCTGAATGGCTAGCGAAGAAGCAATGTGATATTGCCGCTGAAGAGGCCGGTCACGTGTGCCTGACAGTCTATTCCAGTGGTGGTTTTCGACAGCTCGGCAATGCTCATGGTCCGGTGCACGTACCCGATGACATGAAAGGCGTTAAATGGCGCGTAACCAAAAGCCCGATCGAATACACCCTGATCAAGAACTGGGGTGCTGTGCCCGTACCTTACGACTGGGCGCAACTCTACCAGGGCCTGCAAACCGGCGTAGTCTCCGGTCAGTATGTTGCGACACCGTGGCAGCACGTAGCCAAATTGCATGAGGTAGCCCAGTATTTTACCGAGATCGGAGGATCATGGTCTGGCAATCAGTTGTCGATGGACAAACGCCAGTACGACGCACTCACTGACCAGCAGAGAGAGTGGCTGCATACCGCCGCAACCGCTTTCGGAAAACACGTTCAGGAACTCGATCGCAACTGGGTGAAAGCCGGTGAAGATGCGATAAAGGCCGAAATCAAGGAATGGTATGTGCCGAACGACGACGAGATGAAGCTCTGGCGCGCCGGTGCCATTGATGCCTGGCTGAACGCCAAGGGAACATTCGATCCCGCCACCGCCGAGCGAGTGCTGGAGGAACAGGGGCTGACCGACTTCATCGCACAATTGAAAGACGCGGGTGCACTTTAAGTTAGCCCCAGAAGCCTTCGTTGTTTAAGATAATGGCGCGGTAACTACCGCGCCATTTTTTTTGATGCCCCTGAACCTGCAAACGCCTGTCGATTATGCGCCCTACTGATCAACACCCGAGATAGCCGACGCCATGGAAAGCATCATTCTGCTGATCATTCTGGTACTGCTTATCCTGCTGGGCGCACCGGTCGGCTTCACCCTGATTCTGATTCCTGTGGTCTACATACTGATCACCGATGCGGCACCAA
>CAKZSB010000164.1 GCA_937920585.1 uncultured Granulosicoccaceae bacterium
CATTGAGCGATTCCTGTGGCGCTGCGATCAGACGGCAGGCCGGTGTGGTTGAGGATTATGGTGGTATCCGGACTGTGGGCTGCGAGCTCAATGGCCTCCGGCAGGTGCCACCAGGGTGTCTGCAGGTCGAAGTGCAATCCATGTGCCCGTAGTTGCCTAAAGCCGTTAATGAAGGCGGGGTCTGTCATGCCGCCTGGCGGGCCGCCAGGTCCGTCGTTGGCAAGCGGCTTGTGACGCACGGATTTCACGATCGCCAGTGATTGCAGCGTTTCCAGTATCACTGGCAAATCCCCTCGGTCGAGCCAGGCTTGTGCAACGTGCGCTGCCGGTCGGCCGGTACGATCATGCAGTTGTTGCATCCAGTGCGATTCCCCGAGCGGATCGGCCGGGTTCCACTCGCCCTCCATTGTAACCGTGGCAATGATATTCCAGTGGCTGGTCTGTTGATCGTAGTCGGCAGGCATGAAGGGCTGGCAGATCGATGCATAATCGCCATAACGAAATGCTATAGGCGGTTGCTGCCGGAGCCACGGGTGGTCGTTATCGATCGGGTCCCAGTAGTGGTGGTGTGCGTCGACTATTGCCAGCGCGGGATACTCGTCGTCGTTCATAATTGTTCTGGTGATTGCGATGACCGGGATTGCAGCGGTAGCAGGCGGGTACCTCGAAGTATAGAATGAGGCAGTCGATCAATTAACGCTCATTTGCAAATAGAAGCGGTTGTAGCGCCAGTGTACCGCAGCGTTCGATAGCTGAGAATGGGCAGTCGCTTTTGAAGATGTTCGCCACGGGACAGGAAATGTGAGCAACAATTACGAATTGTACGATCTGGGTGCTTTCAGGCTTCAATCAGGTGTAACACTGCCCGGAGCAAAGCTTGCCTACGTCACCGCGGGGCAACTGAACGCGCAGCGCAACAATGTGGTGGTACTGCCCACTTTTTACACTGGCACACACCTTCGCAACGAAGGGTTCTATGGCCCCGGCCGCGCGTTAGATCCGGCGCGACACTTTATCGTTTCAATAAATATGTTCGGCAATGGTTTTTCGTCTTCACCGAGCAACACACCGGCACCGTTCAATGCGGCCGATTTTCCTGATATCACACTCTACGATAACGTTGCCGCCCAGCATCAGTTGCTGACAAAGGTCTTTGGCATTAGCCAGATTGCGCTGGTGACGGGCTGGTCGATGGCTGGCTGCCAGTCTTTTCAGTGGGGCGCGCAATATCCCGAGATGGTCAAAGCGATATTGCCGTTCTGCGCGTCGGCGAAAACGGCCGAACACAACTGGGTGTTTCTGGAAGGGGTGAAAGCGGCTCTGCAGGCGGATGCAACATACCAGGGTGGTCGCTATCAAACACCACCTGAGTCTGGTTTAAAGGCCTTTGCGCGCGTTTATGCCGGCTGGGCATTTTCACAAGCTTTTTATCGCGAGAAACTTTATCGACTCAAAGGTTTTGATACCGCAGAGGCGTTGTTGCAGGCCTGGGAGCGCGATCATCTTGATTGGGATGCCAACGATCTGTTGTGCAAACTGAGGAGCTGGCAGCAGGCGGATATCAGCCGTCAAAGTAGTTTTAACGGCGATTTTGAAAAAGCACTTGAAGCAATAAAAGCACGTACCATCGTCATTGCCTGTGATAATGATCTTTATTTTCGACCTGCAGACAACGAAAGGGAAGTGCGATACATTGCCGGAGCAGAGCTGCGCGTGGTGCAATCACCCTGGGGGCACTGTGTGGCATCGCCAGGCAATGATCCCGATTTTCAGGAGTTTCTCGATCGAGCCATTGCGGATTTACTGTAAAGCGGGCAGCGTGTCTGGCGACAGTGCCTGGTTGACAGTCAGATAAAACACTCTTTCAGGAGAATCCAGTGACGCTATATGTAGAGACTTTTGCCGAAGCGCTGCCGAGTAATGAGCGAGTCGCCGAGGTGCGCGCCGAGCTGGAGGCGGCCGGGGTCAGGTATGTGTTGTCGAGCTGGATTGATCTTTTCGGTATTCCAAAGACCAAGCCGGTACCGATGAGCGACTTTGAAAAACTCTGCATGGGTAAGGGGCCACAGTTTGCCGTGCACTCAATCTCGTATGTGCCGGAGTTGTCGCCTGCCGATTCTGATCAGGTCATGGTGCCTGACCTCGATGCGGTCTACATCTGTCCGTGGGATAAGTCCATGGCAATTATTTTTGCGGATCTGTTCTGGGAGGGCAAACCTTATAACGTGTGCCCTCGGCAGGCGTTGAAACGTGCCATACGCGATGGCGCTGCAGCCGGCTTCGTTGGGTATGCCGGAATCGAGCCCGAATTTATCGCCATGCGGTTCGATGACAACGGCAAACCCGTGAAGGCAATCGATGACGAAACCGGCACCGCTGTGCAATCGCGCCGCCAGGCGTTCGGTTACGACGTTGAGCATTCGCTCGACTCCATGCCGTTCCTGAAGGACATGATCGATATCCTCGAGGAACTAGGCTGGAACGTTCACGACGTTGTGGCCGAAGGTGCCTATTCGCAATTTGAACTCGACTTTCACTACACCGATTTACTGGAGATGGCAGACCGGCTGGTGTTCCTGCGCATTCTGTTGAAAGAAGTCGCCAAGGAGCATGGCATGTTCATTACTTTTATGCCGAAGCCGACGATTGGCGACTGGCGTTCCGGGGCGCACATCAATATGTCGATGCAGGCGATCGACAACCCGGGTGTCAACCTGTTCGGATCAGATGAAACGGGCTGGAGCGAGG
>CAKZSB010000165.1 GCA_937920585.1 uncultured Granulosicoccaceae bacterium
GATTTCATTCTGGTACCTTTTGGTGGCGCCGGGCCGTTGCACGCAGCCAGGGTCGCGCAGGAGCTGAACATTAATACCATTCTGGTACCGCTCAATGCCGGTGTATTGTCGGCCGCCGGGTTGTTAATGTCTGACTATGTCCACTATCGCTCGCGCACGAATCGTCTCACGCTAAACAGCGATGCCATTGCAACCGTCATATCCATTCTCGCCGAACTGCGAGCAAGCGCAGCAGCACACCTCAATCAACTGGGTGTGCACGGTGAACTGCGCTACGAGCATTCGCTTGAGATGCGATACATCGGGCAGGCCTTCGAACTTTCAGTCAGTTTGCCGGACAATCCAGCGCTTTTAACCTATGAGCAGGTGTTCGAGTTGTTTCGCGCCGCTCATCACCGGGTTTTCGAATTTTCCAAGCCACCGGAAGATCCGGCAGAGATTGTCTCCTATCGGGTTGGCGCACACGCGAGTGTTGAGCCTTTCCCGGCCACACCATTTGCGGCCGCTTCAAAAACGCCACCAACGCGCACCATCAACCTTACCGAAAACGGCTGCGCAACCACATGCATGGTACTGCCAAGGGCCGGTGTTACATCAAACGGGGTATCTGGCGCCGGCCTGATTGAAGATGGCACTGCCACCGTATTTGTACCGAAAACCTGGCACGCTCGCGTCGACACGACAGGCAACCTGATTCTGGAGCGCGATAAACCATGACACTCTCCGCAGTCGATCACGCCATCATCAATCGTGCACTGGTAGCGGCGACCCATGAAATGGGCACCAAACTCGTGCGCTCGGCACATTCGCCGATTGTGCGCGAAGCCCAGGATTGCTCAGCAGCCATTATGAACGCCCGTGGCGAAGTGGTTGCGCAATCAGAACTGATCGCCATCCAGTTGGGATCGGTTGCACACACATTTGCACCGTGCCTTGCCCGCTATCCGATCGATGAAATTGCCGAGGGCGATTTCTTTATCAACAACGATCCCTACAGTGGCGGCCAGCACATACCCGATATCTTCCTCTTCACGCCGATTTTCTTTCACGAGGCATTGATCGGATTCAGCGCATCGGTCGTCCATCACATCGACCTGGGTGGCGGCGCACCTGGCCTGAACCCGGCCGCGGCCGATGTCCACCAGGAGGGAATTATATTTCCTCCCAGCAAATACAATATAGAACGCGACTGGAAGGGTGGACCATTCGAGCGCATGATCGCGGCCAACGTGCGGATGCCGGTAGCGACGATTGGCGATATCAACGCGCAATTTGCCGCTAATGCGATCGGAGCCAAAAGAATGGTGGCACTGGCTGAAAAATACGGTGCTGCGGATATTACCCTCGCCATGGATGAAATGCTCAACTACTCAGAGCGACGAATTCGAGCCGCTATTCGAGATCTGCCCGATGGAACCTATAGTGGACAGGCATCCATCGATGACGACGGTCTCGGCAGCGATGCTCTCGACATCCATACCCAGGTGACCATTCACGGGGAGACTGTGTCTGTCAATTTCGAGGGCACGCACGATCAGGTTGGCAGCAACATCAACAACCCTTTCGCCTCCACCTATTCCTCGACTATCGCATGCCTTAAATCTGTGCTAACCGATCCCGACATCCCTTTTAACGACGGGGTTTCGCGTGTGATATCAGTACACGCACCGTTAGGATCTATTTTGAACCCAAGACCACCGGCACCGGTTCGCGCGCGATTGTTGCCATCGAACAGACTATTCAACGCCGTGATGAAAGCGCTGGCTCAAATTGCACCGGACCGAGTCATCGCAGAAGGGTTCGACACCACCACGTCAATTTGCCTTAGCCACCTGAACGAAACCGGCTACAACATTTATCTTGAAATTCTGGGCGGTGGCTACGGCGCGGGCGCTGAAAACGACGGCTGCGACGGAGTTGATTGCCCACTGTCCAATTGTGCCAACATTCCGCTGGAGGCCGTAGAAATGGACTACCCGTTTCTACGCATGGAGACCTATCTGCTGCGCGACGGCACTCAAGGCGAGGGACGCACCAACGGTGGCATGGGACTGGAGCGGTCTTATCGAATTCTCGACGACAATGTTCAATTCGCCACCTATTGCGACCGTTTCAAAAACGGTGCCCAGGGCCTGTTTGGTGGCCACAACGGCGCACCTGCAGAGTCGTTGATAGAACGCAATGGCGAAAGCATTGCCCTGCAATCCAAAATGGGGGTAAAACTGCAACGCGGCGATCGATTGATCATCCGCACCGGCGGTGGTGGCGGATACGGCACCCCCGACAACTGAATGCAGCTAAAGAGGAAAACACCTTGGGCACTCTGGTTCTATATATGGTGAAGTATCACAATGATCAAAAGGCTGGCATGCTGGCCAATGCTGAACACCGCGATCGCGCCGCGGTACACAGGAAAGCCATCGCAGATTTCGGCGGCAAACCCATCGCCCAGTACGGCTCCTACGGCGAATACGATATGGTGTATATATACGAAATGCCCAACGATCAGGCACTGGCGGCTAACTTGCACCTGACCGACTCCCTCGGCCTTGCCAAGTACTGCAAAACGGTGCCACTCATGCATATGCCTGATTTCGTTGAATCATTACGTCTCGCGAACGATACCGATACCACCTACGGATCCGCCAGCCCTCCTTTGCGAAATACATGAGGAGTTAGCCATTGACTGATAATCCATTAGCCAATGTACTGCCCACACGCTGCGTATGCGCGCCGGATGGACCGGTGTCAATAGACAGGCAGCGTTAAACGTCAAGCCGATTCTCCTGCATACAACAGGTGTTGACTGATGTTGCTGCGCACACTTTGCATAAGGAGCTAAACAACTCAAAATGAGGGCAAGGTCTCAGCACATCTGACAACTGCCATAAGGCTTGGCCCGCGGTACAATCCCAGCGCCCACAGACAGTATGAACGAGTGCTACACAACACACTTCAAAGAAATTCCCTGTTTGGGATTACATCAGGGTACTAATCTGTTTGGTGGCTGGATTGTTGCTCACTGACGATGGCGGATTTGCCAGCCATCGCCGTCAAAGTCTTGACCAGCACCTTTGACGTTAAATCGCCCATGGTGGGGTATGCAGTCAATCAACGTTTCCTGGCCGTTTCCAATTTAGCACGAGAGAAAAAGGCAATGAGCCTACTCAAATACCTGGTTTCAAAAATGCCACAAGGCTGGCAATCAGAAATGAAGCGAATGCGCTTTGCCAGGCAGATTAGCAATAATTCATTCCTCACCGAAGAGCCAGAGTACGAGCTCCTTGATACGCTCGTAAAGAAGGGCGACTGGGTTGTGGACGTTGGTGCAAATGTCGGTCACTACACCAAGCGATTGTCCGAGCTGGTTGGGGCTGAAGGTCGAGTGGTAGCTTTCGAGCCTGTACCGGAAACATTCGCATTGCTTTCATCAAACGTGCAACATTTTGCTCACAAGAACGTCACGCTTATCAATGCGGCTGTTTCAGAAAAAATGGATATCGCAGGAATTTCGATTCCTACCTTTTCAAGCGGCCTTGTCAACTACTATGAAGCCGAAGTCGGGGGAGTACAGGAAGGCGAGCTATCTGTCCTCGCCCTAACGCTCGACTCGCTGCTGGCCAGCGCACCTGTTGCCCTGATGAAGATTGACGTAGAAGGGCACGAAGCACAGGCACTTGCAGGAATGAAAAACATCATTGAAAGCTCCCGCCCAACTATTATTCTGGAAACACGAAACCAGGAAATAATCGACCAGATAAACGCACTTGGATACAACTCTGAACGTCTTACCGACTCACCAAATGTCTTGTTTCGAAGCAAGTAGGAACAGACACATAAAACTACTCGACTAATATCCTCTGTGCCCGCAATAAAAATGTAGGGCTTTGGCGATACAAAATCAGGCTCACAGGCTTCTAGCAACATAGAACAAAATGGTGTAAGGGCTCATACACGACAAAATTCAAGAGTTGCAGAACAACTAATTCTGCATCAATTGCCAAAGTCTTTGCGCCGAATCATCCCAGGTATAGTTTTGCGTTAACGTCGTGCCTCGATCAAATCGCGCACTACCACGCGCGGTACTCCCAATGCACGCAGAGAAGTCGAAACGACGTTGTCGATAGAATATTGCAGGTGAAATTTTGTTTCACCATCCTCGTCGACGAACTCGGGTTGATGCGCATCAATCAGTGAAATAGCCGAGCCACCCAAATTGGTTTTCATATAGTCCACAGACGGTTGCACGTTCTCGACATAGAACTCGAAACGGCTTCGCAA
>CAKZSB010000166.1 GCA_937920585.1 uncultured Granulosicoccaceae bacterium
ATCTTGAGCCCGCCTCGCGCATTCACCTGCTTGGCCCACAACTCTACATTGGGCCACTGTGTGACCGTGGCGCCACCGGCCAGTGGCCCGGTTTTCGGCGCGATCGCACCAATTTTGAGCGGATCTGCCGCCTGAACCGTACCTGCTGCCAGCGCAGTCGTCAGCGCGATTGCCGCGCCTGCCTTGAGTAGCCTTCTTCGAATCATCATCTCCCCCGGGGTTGCCTGTTTAACACGCTACGGTTGCTCGAGACACTAACCCATTTACTTCGGAAAGTCTCTACTGCCGAGAGCCATCGGGCAGCGATGACGCACAGACGATAAGATCACTCAGCTCATCGCAGACGCCAGTGTCATCGGTGGACGTTGTCACCCGATACCTGGCCAGCCCCGGTCTTACCTGACTCAGGATCGATCGAAAGCCGATGCGTCGCAGGCAGATTCCCAATCTATACACCAGACTGGTTCACGCCTGATTACCTCGACCCTGTCCGGTCGCGGGGGTAAGGCCAGGCCTGCCTGCGTTATCATCATGTCTTTCATTCGGCCAGTGGCTTTCCACAATGCCTAAAAGCAAAAACAATCGCGCGTGGCTGATGATCATGCCAGCGTTGATTCTAATCCTGATCTGCGCCGCGATACCGCTGATCACCATGGTGAATTACTCGGTGCAGGACGTGTTCGCCGGCGATCAGTTTGTCTGGGTTGGCACGCACTGGTTCGAGTCTATTCTGGCGTCGGGTGATTTTTGGAGTTCACTAGGCAGAAGCCTGCTCTATAGTGCAATTGTTCTGCTGATTGAAATACCGCTCGGCATTTACATCGCTCTGAAAATTCCACGCAGCGAATTCATTGCCGGCGTTTGTATTCTGCTGATGGCAATCCCGTTACTAACACCCTGGATCGTGGTCGGTTTTACCTGGAAAGTGCTCGTCGATCCACAGAGCGGGCTGTTCGGGGTATGGGCGGCATCGATGGGATTCAACTGGGATCTCAACCACCCCTTGATCGCCTGGCTGACGATTATCGTTATGGATGTCTGGCACTGGAGCAGTCTGATCGCACTGCTGTGCTACGCCGGACTGAAGAGCATCCCGTTCGAGCATTATCAGGCGGCACGAATCGATGGCGCGAGCCGCTTTGGACTCTTTCGCTATGTCGAGTTACCCCGGTTGCACCGCGTGTTACTGGTGGCATCACTGCTGCGCTTTATGGATAGCTTTATGGTCTACATAGAGCCGTATGTAGTAACGCGCGGGGGCCCGGGTACCGCCACTACGTTTTTATCTCTGGATCTGGTGCAAACGGCATCTATTCAGTTTGACCTCGGCGAGGCCGGCGCAATGTCGGTAATTTATTTTCTGATTGTACTGAGCGTTTGCTGGGCACTTTATAAAGTGATGATGCAGGCCGACAGCCAACACCGCGTGAGCAGCTAAAGTGAAATCCGGTCGCTTCTCATTCTCACTGTTTTTCTATCTCATCTTTCTGATCATACCGATCTACTGGTTGATCAATATGAGCTTTCAAACCACCGCCGAGATACGCAGCAGTTTTTCTCTGCTGCCATTGAAACCCACACTGTACAACTACCGGATAATTTTTAGCGATCCCACCTGGTACATGAGTTATGTCAATGCCGTTATCTATGTATCGCTGAACACTGTAATTGCATTGGCCGTTGCGCTACCCGCAGCGTATGCCTTTTCACGCTATCGATTCTACGGTGATCGGCAAATGTTCTTTTGGTTTCTGGCCAGCCGAATGATTCCACCGGCTATTTTGCTCGTGCCATTCGTCCATCTTTTTTCCGAACTGGAACTGATCGACACCTATATCGCGGTCGCCATTGCCCACTGCCTGTTCAATG
Organism: uncultured Granulosicoccaceae bacterium; assembly: GCA_937920585.1. GTDB lineage: Bacteria > Pseudomonadota > Gammaproteobacteria > Granulosicoccales > Granulosicoccaceae > CAKZSB01. Next base: position 1,870 of record CAKZSB010000166.1, read on the forward strand.
TGCCAATAGCGATCTGGATACTTGAAGGCTTTATCTCTGCAATCCCGCGCGAACTGGATGAAACCGCAAGAATCGATGGCTATTCAGGGTTTCGGTTTTTCACACGAATATTGTTACCACAACTTGCACCTGGCATCGGAGTGACTGCGTTCTTTTGCTTTATGTTCTCGTGGATTGAATTACTTTTGTCCAACGGGCTCACAACAATCGATGTAAAACCTGTGGGAGCCGTAATGGGTCGTGCCGGCGGATTGCTGGGTGGCATGCAAATCGGTTTGTTGTCTGCTGCCAGTGTATTGACGTTAATCCCCGGTATACTGCTGGTGTTTTTCGTACGCCGACATATCGCACGCGGGCTATCACTGGGGCAGGTGAAATAGAGCCCCGAAGTTTCACTAACATATACCGGTAAACCACTGTATTCAGGTAAAACAAACTGCTAGCACTATCCATCTTCAAGTGCTAGCAACGGCAGTTTTATCTTTGATTTCTAATTCTCCCGGTACTAAAATTGTAACAGGTTGAAGACAATTAGATTGGGTAGAGCGCATGCATTCACCAGCCGCATCAGCCAGCGATTCCGACGAACTTCACATCGATTTAACATCGAGCCTGACATCCTATTTTCACGATGAACTGGCGCAGATTTCAAAGGCACATGAATTCGATGTGCTGGAAGATACACTCTGGTACCTGAGCACACTGCTTAAAAACTACAGCCGCTCGGAGAATTTTTTCGACTTCAACGCCGACAACGGCATTACCCTCACCCCGCTCGCCGATTACTATCGTTTTTCAATCGAGGCCGACACCGATCGCGAGAGACGCCTGCATCTGCAACGGCTGGGAGATGTATCCATTTTTGTAGCCGGCCTTTTCTCCAAAGCACTGAACCGCAAGGCGGTTGACGTGAGTTACTATGTCGCCATGGGAGAGAACGCCTACGGCTATCTTGCCGACACGCCGTCAACCAACACGCGCGACCGCGCACTGGAAACGATCTACGGAGATCTGGCCAGTCATTTTTCTAAATTCACCTCATTAATCGGCCTGCTGCGAACCAACGCTGAACGGCATCTGCCACTGATCAACATCGAGCACAGCAAAAAACCCGATGGTATTGAGATTCCGCCACCGCACACTTCACTCTCAACGCTTGTGACACACTGATGCAGTTACAGGAACTGCAAAGCGACCTTGAACGTCGCTACGATGTGAATGTGCCCTACAGTGTCGACGAATTTTTCTGCAACGACACCGACACCATTCTCAATTGCCTCGGCCGACACCCGACCGCAACCGAAATGCTGTTGATTCGCGAGGACGGTGACAACCTCGACCTCACGCTGTACATTGACAAGCAAACCATGTCGCGATTCGATGAGACAAACCGGGAGCTGTCGTCAATCAATCGACATTTCAGCGAGTATTGCGCAGCGGTTGAAGGTGTCAGCCATTTCGTCTATCTCACCTGGAATGCCGGCTACAACAAAGCAGTAAAATTGCTGGAGATGGAGATTCAGGCCGAGGTGGATAAATTCGTGGTAACCGCCACACACTCGCTGCAGCAGGAAGACATTCGCGAACTGCTCAGCCGTCTGTTCGACAACATTCGCTATCGTACCGATCTTAGTGATGAAGAGCGAGTTCGCTATGAACAGGCAAATCTGCTGGCCAGCCAGTATTGCAACTGGCTGGCGGAATCGTTCGAGCTTAGCGCCGCCGACACTGCCCTGCGGGCGGAACTGGCCAGGTTTTATCGCATGAACTCACGCCGCAAGATCGCGCATATTCGCAAGGTAATGCATTAGCGCACTAAACAGCCCGCTATCGAAACAAGACCACCGGGATCTTGCAGGAGCGAATCATTTCGGTTGTGGTGGAACCGATAATCAGATTGCGAATTCTCGAGTGCCCGTAGGCGCCCATCAGCAGTAAGTCAAAGCCGTCATTTTTCACTGCAGCGGCGATTACCTCTTCGGGCTGTCCATCTACCACGGCGGTCGTCACTTTGTAGCCGGCACCGCTCAACAGTGCCGCCGCACCGCCCTGTTGGCGTTTTATCGTGGTATTTTCATTGCCTGCTGTCAGCAAATGGAACTCCAGATCGCGAAAGGCGTGGCTGTTGGCGATATAGTCGATCGCTTTGAGCACGCTGTTGCCGCCGCCGAACGCGACGAGCACGCGTTTTATCGGTCGAAACTCGCGCGCTGCTACCAGCACCGGCCTGCTACTGGCACGCACCAGTCGCTCCAGATTCGAGCCCAGGTGCAGTGTGTCGAAATCTGCTGCTTCACCACGCTTGCCGATGATGATCATGTCGGCAGCACTTTCCATCTCCAGCACGGTTTCAACGAATTCACCGATTCGCAATTTGCTGCTGGTGGCGGCGACGCCCGACTGCGAAATACGCTGTTCGGCATCTTCCAGAATGGCCCTGCCCCGCTTTTGCGCAAGCTTTGCCTTTTGCCCGTCGAGTTCGGCCAGTTCTTCGAGCAATGCGGTGCGGGCACCCAGGCCAATGCTGCCACTGAGATTGGATGGCGCGCTGGACACGTGACGTCGCCCGAGGGTGTGAATGATAGCGACCGATGCGCCGGTCTGGTTGGCCAGCCAGCTTGCGTGATCACAGATACTGGCCGAGTAGACTGAGCCATCGATCAGGGCGATTATCGCCGGAGCAGATGCCATGCGCTAATGCCCCATCAGGCGATCTAGCGCACCGGGTTTGTCGTGCACTCCCAGTTTGTCGACGATTGTCTCACTGGCTTCGTTCAATCCCGATAATGTCACTTCTGCACCTTCCCGCCTGAATTTGAGTACCACCATATCCACCGCGGCAACACTTGAAATATCCCAGATATGCGCCGGTGTGAGGTCGATTATCACATGTTCAAGCGCCTCCTTGAAATCAAATGAGGCATTGAACTGTTCAACGGAGGCAAAAAACAACTGCCCTTCAACGAGATAGGTGCGGGTAGAGCCGTCTTCAGACAGGCTTGAGCTGACTCTGAACAACTGGGCAATCTTCCAGGCGAAAAATATTCCGGACAACAACACGCCAATCAATACGCCCAGCGCGAG
>CAKZSB010000167.1 GCA_937920585.1 uncultured Granulosicoccaceae bacterium
GGCCAGCCTACCGGTGCCGATGTCTACGTGATGGGATTTACTCACGCCGAGTTCGGGCCGTACGGATTGCGACGCGAGTACACGCTGTTTGATCATGTGTCGATCTGGAAGCAGATATTTATGCAGGCGGGGTAGTGTTGCATGGTTTGGGAAAAGCCCTTAATGCGCAAACATCTGGTTACCGTGGCAAGCACGGTATGACGGGTTGGTGTTGGTGTTGGTGTTGGTGGGTTGTGTGGGTGTGATAGGGTTGGCTAGGGTTATTAGTGAAGCTGGCACGTTTATCGGGTTTACGCGCGCAGTGCAGCACGTAATTGATTGGTGTTTGTTGCAGTGCGAAGCAATTGCACTCACTATTACACTACCACCGTATTTTCGCCGACACCAAAACCCGTCATTCCGGACTTGCTCCGGAATCCAGATGTTGTTGTCGGCAAGCGGGTTGTAAAAGATACCCTTAATGCGCGAACATCTGTTTACCGTGGCAAGCACGGTATGACGGGTTGGTGTTGGTGTTGGTGTTGGTGTTGGTGGGGTGAGTGGGTTTGATAAGTTTGGCTGGTGTTATCAGTGAAGCTGGCTCGGTGTGTTGGGTTCACGTGAGCAGTGTGTGACATATCAGTTTGACGTTTGTTGCAGTGCGAAGTAATGCACTCACTAATTGCGCTGCCACCATTATTTCGCCGACACCAAAAACCCGTCATTCCGGACTTGCTCCGGAATCCAGATGTTGTTGTCGGAAAAGCGGGTCGCAAAACATGCCCCCAATGCTCAAACATCTGGATACCGTGGCAAGCACGGTATGACGGGTTGGTGTTGGTGGGTGGAGTGGGTGTGATTAGTTTGGCTGGTGTTATCGGTGAAGCTGGCACGTTGTGTTGGGTTTACGCGCGCAGTGCAACACGTAACGGATTGACGTCTGTTGCGGGGTGAAGTAATTGCACTCACAAATTTCGCTGCCACCGTATTTTTGCCGACATCAAAAACCCGTCATTCCGGACTTGCTCCGGAATCCAGATGTTGTTGTCGGTATAGCGGGTTGTAAAACATACCCCCAATGCTCAAACATCTGGATACCGTGGCAAGCACGGCATGACGGGTGGGGTGGTCGTTTGAGTGCCAGGCAAGCAACAGTCCGGTTGGTGTTTGAGCGAAGCAAGTGCGATGTGCAGAATAGGCGTGTGTCACCACAAAACACACTAAGTCTTCAAATCCTCGCCCCAGCGTTTCGTCTCACCACAATCGATATCAAACAAATCCAGCGCACGGCCGACCGACTGTGTCACGATTTCATCAACACTCTGCGGGCGTGTGTAAAAAGCCGGTACGGGCGGGGCGATGATCGCGCCCATTTCGGTGGCGGCCAGTGCGCTTTTTAAATGCCCGGCATGCAGCGGGGTTTCACGCAACATCAGCACGAGACGGCGCCGCTCTTTCAGCACTACATCTGCTGCGCGCGTCAGCAGCGTTGAGGTGACGCCGCTGGTGATTTCGCCGAGTGATTTGATCGAGCACGGCGCCATCAGCATGCCGATGGTTTTGTAGGAACCCGATGATATGGCCGCACCAATATCGTTGATCGGATAGACCTTGTCTGCCAGTGCTTTAATGGCGTCTATTTTCGTGTCGGTTTCGTAGGTGGCTGTAAGGGCCGCGGCCTTCGACATCACCAGATGCGTTTCAATATCGGTGTGCGCTAACATCTGCAACGCACGTATCCCGAGCACTACGCCGGAGGCACCGCTGATTCCGATGATGAGTCGTTGTGGTTGACGATTATTCAAGGACTATTTCATCAAAGATGGCAGGTAAATGGCGATGCCCGGTATTAACACCAATAGCGCGAGGCGAATGATATCGAGTATCCAGAATGGTGTGACGCCTTTGAAGATCGTGCGCGTTTCAACATCGGGCAACATTGCCTTGAGTACGAATACATTGATGCCAATCGGTGGCGTGATCAAACTGATTTCGGTCACTACCACCACGATGATACCGAACCAGATCATGACCAGTTCCGGTGGCACACCGGCAAAGTTCAATTCCAGAATCAACGGGTAAAACACCGGCACGGTGAGCAGTATCATCGACAGGCTTTCCAGAATACAGCCCAGAAAAATGTAGATCAGCAGGATGACGGCCATCACGGTGAGCGGGGCGACATTCAGATCTCGAATCCAGTCGATCAGAATGGTTGGCAGGTCGGCGTAGTTGATAAAGTTTGAAAATATAATCGCGCCTATTAAAACGAAAAACAGCATTGCGGTGGTTTGCACCGTTTCGGCGAAAATATCGAGCACAATTTTTACGGTTAGCTTGCGTCGCAACAAGGCGATCAGAAACCCGCCGGTTGCGCCAACACCTGCAGCTTCTGTAGGAGTAAACACGCCACCGTAGATGCCGCCGATTATCAATACAAACAAGCCCAGTACAGCCCAGGTGCTTTTAAGCGCCTGAATTCTTCCCGACCACGGGACTCTTTCACCCGGAGGTCCGGCCTCCGGATTGATCCAGACAGTCAGTTTCACGGCGACCAGATACAGCAAAATCCCGAGCAGCCCTGGCAATAGTCCGGCGACAAACAGTTTACCGATGTCGGTCTCTGTCATCACGCCAAATAACACCAGCACAACACTGGGTGGAATCAGGATGCCGAGTGTGCCACCCGATGCTATCGCCCCGGTGGCCAGTGAGTCTGAGTAGTTGAAGCGTCGCATTGACGGGATGGTCACGCGTGCCATTGTGGCAGCGGTGGCGACTGACGAGCCGCAAACCGCGCTGAAGCCTCCGCAGGCGACGACGGTCGCCATCGCGAGTCCGCCGCGGCGATGGCCAAGGAACGCATTGGATGCGGTGTAGAGTTCATCGGATAAACCGGCTCGGGTGACGAAGTTGCCCATAAGAACGAACAGTGGCACAACTGATAGCGTATAGGAGACGCCGGTTTCATAGGCGGTGCCGGCAACCATCGAGCCCGCTGCACTCCAGCTCACCAGGTAGCCAAAGCCGACGAAGCCGATCAGTCCCATGGCGAAGGCAATCGGCACTCTGAGTAGCACCATTACCAGCAGTGCACTAAAACCGATGAGTGATTCAATCATCCTGAATGCCTGCGTCGGACTGGAGCATGCCGGATTGCCCGGTGCGGTATCCGGTGATCGAAAGAATCAGTGAAATCACGGCGCTAATGAGGGTGAGAATTGCCATGGCATAACAAACCGGGGCCAGCGGTATCAGGAGCACCGCGGTCTGATCATTAAACTCAACAAAAGTGCCGGCCTTTTTCCACAGCTGATATCCAAGGTAGCCCAGCAGCACGGCCACTAACAGAAACACAAATCGGTCGCGCAGTGCGCGAAATCCATTGGGCAGCCAGCCTTCGATCAAATCGACGGTGATGTGTCCATCGCGCAGCGTAACCAGCGGCAGGCCACAGAAAATTAGCGTTGCGAGCATTATCTCGGTTATTTCAAACCCGCCGGTAATTGAGCGGCTGAAAAAGTAGCGTGCTATCACGTCGACGAAGGTGAGCAACATCATCGAAAACAGCAGCAGAGCGCCGGCGTACTCGAGCGTTTTGGCGAGAATGCGCAAGGCGAGTGGCGGCGGGGAAGGCGTAGTCATTGGGTGTTGGCGGGTGGTTAATTCAATTTGATACTGGCCGCCCGTCGGGCGACCAGCGGTGCTTGCTACTCAGCGGCCAGTTTGGCAACTTCGGTTTTCATTTCATACAGCACCTGTGCGCCATCGACACCGAGCTTGCCGGCTTTTTCAGCCCACTCTGCCTCAATATCGGCGACCCAGCCCTGGATCTGCGTAACCATTTCTGCTGGCGCGTCAGTGATTTTGCCACCTGCCTGATGGAATTTTTCAAGGCCGGTGTCATCGCGCTTTTGAAACGCACGGCCGGCCATGCGGGCGAATGCCTCACCGGATACGCTATCGATCGCGGCCTTGTCTTCATCTGATAGTGAGTCAAATTTCTTGCCGTTCATCACGAAGAAAAAGCTCGTGTTGTACAGGCCACCGGGAATGCGCGTAACGTACTTAATGGTGTTCTCGAGTTTGAAACCGTCTATTGCCTCGAGCGGAAACATGACGCCGTCAGCGACACCGCGCGAGAGTAGTTCGTAAACCTGTGGTGCGGGCTTGAACAATTGCACGATACCGAAGTTATCAGTGACTGATTTTACGATGCCGCCACCGATACGCATTTTCATGTCTTTGAGCTGGGCGATATCGGAGATTTCTTTTTGCGTGTTCATGATCTGGCCGGGGCCGTGGGTGAACAGGCCGAGTACTTTGACACCTTTATGTTCGTTCGCCTGCTCCAGGTGTTTTTTGTACATTCTCCAGTACGCGACTGAAATATCTTCGGCATCGTTGCCAAGGAATGGCACTTCTGCTGTGCTGTTAAGTACAAATCGGCCGGGTTGGTAGCCGTGAATGCCGTAGGAGAGATCGGCCAGGCCATCGCGTGCGATGTCGAAGTGCGCGGGCGGTTTGCCCAGTGCCTTGGGCAGGATTTTGATCTTGACCCGGCCCTCGGTTGCCGCTTCTACCTGCTCGGCCCAGGGCATCATCATTTCTGAAACAATAACGTGCTTGGGTGGCAACCACGAAGACATAGTGAGTGTGGTCTCGGCACTCGCGGTTTGCACAAAACCACTGGTCAGTGCTAGCGACACCGCACCGAGCAGGGCGGTTCGAAAGGCTGGAAACATTTATTTCTCCTCAAACGATTGAAATGCCGTGTCAGCAACACGGCGGGGCGATAACGGCAATTTTGTTCCTGCGGTCGTGTTGCCACCGCTTGTTGCACTTTAGTGACAAGCCGTTGCGTTGGCAAGGTGTCACCGCGGCATGGGTGGCTCCGGGCCGCTCGCTGATTCTGTGAGCCAATGGCCCTTGCGATCTGCTGGCGGTGTAACATGTCCACCTGTCTCGCTGTCGGTCGCGACTGGCAGCCGAATTGCCCCCTTTAAAAGAAAACATCTCGTATGAGCAATGAATCCATTCCAGCGCGCTTTGGTAGCGGCCAGTCCGTCATTCGCGTTGAAGATCGCAAACTACTGGAAGGCTCGGGCAGCTTCACTGACGACTTTCAGCCAGACGGCCAGGCCACGCTGGCATTTGTTCGTGCACCCCACGCGCACGCCAGGTTGCGCGCCATTGATACCCGGGCGGCACTGGAAATGCCCGGTGTTGTCGCTGTTTATACCGGTGCCGATTTACAGGCAGCCGGGGTGAAGCCGCTGCCCGGTGTGGCAGACGGCTGGAAGCGTGCCGACGGCAGTCCTGCCAATGCGCCTGCGAGGCATCCGCTGGCGGTCGACAAGGTCTATTTTAGCGGCCAGCCGGTGTGCGCGGTGGTGGCTGACACTCCCGCCATCGCCGCAGCTGCCTGTGAGGCAGTCCTGATCGACTATGACACCCTGCAATCCATTGCTGACCCGGTGTCGGCGCTGGCGGGAAACGCGGTGCGCATTGTCGACGGAAGCAGCGATAACCTGTGCGCCGAAATGCGCCACGGTGATGCTGCTGCTGCCGATGCGGCGTTTAGCCAGGCGGCCCACATTGCCCGTCTGCAGTTGGTCAATCAGCGGTTAGCCCCCAGCGCGCTCGAACCGCGTTCAGTATTGGCGTGGATGGAAGATGATCGTTTGACGATCAGGCTCAGCTCGCAAATGCCCACCGGTGTTCGCAATACGCTGGCCGAGCCGGTGCTGGGTATGGATGCTGACAAAATACGGGTTGTAGTCGGCGATGTGGGTGGTGGTTTTGGTATGAAGACCGGCCTGTATCCCGAGGACGCGGTGGTTGCCTTTGCGGCACGCGACACCGGCCGGGCAGTGAAATGGATTGCAACCCGCAGCGAGGAATTGTTGTCTGCCGTGCACGGGCGTGACATTCAGGGTAGTGCCGAATTTGCGCTGGATGCCGATGGCCGCGTACTGGCCTATCGAATAAAGACAGACGCCGACGTGGGGGCGCTGGTCAACCCGACTGGCGTGGCCATTCAACTGATGATTGGCCCATGGGTTGCCACCAGCATTTACGATATTCCGGTGATCGATTTTCACTATCGCGCGGTGCTCACCAACAAAGCGGCCACGGGTGCCTATCGCGGAGCCGGGAGACCCGAAGCTATCTATCTAACCGAGCGTTTGATGGACGAGGCGGCGCGCGTTACCGGTATTGATCCGGCCGAGATTCGTCGCCGCAACATGATCACTGCCAGCCAGATGCCATACCGCAATCCGATGGCGCAAACCTACGACAGCGGTGATTTTGCATCGATCCTGGATCAGACGCTGGCGCTGGCCGACTGGCATGGCTTTGAGGCTCGCCGCACCCGCAGTGCCGGGCAGCACAAGTGGCGTGGTCGGGGCATGGCAGCCTTTCTGGAGTGGACCGGCGGCATGATGTTCGAGGAGCGCGTGACCATGGAAGTGCAGGCCGACGGCATGGTCGATGTGATGACCGCTTTGATGCCGATGGGGCAGGGAATTGCCACGTGCTTTGCACAGGTAGCAATCGATGTGTTGGGGATTCCCATTGAAAACATTCGGATCAGTCACGGCGATACCGATCGCGCCAACGGTTTTGGCAGCGCCGGATCGAGATCGATTTTCACCGGCGGTTCGGCGGTAAAAGTGGCCGCGGTCGAGTTGATTGAAAAGTCTCGCCAGTTAGCGGCTGACCAACTTGAGTGTGCCACCGCCGATGTGGAGTACGGCGACGGCCAATTTCGAATTGCCGGCACCGATCGCACCATGGGATTGTTTGAACTGGCGGCAGGGCAACCCGATCGCCGCATCGATATCGATTCAACCAGCAGTGTGGATGATTCCACCTGGCCAAATGGTTGCCACATCTGCGAGGTTGAAATAGATCCGGATACCGGTGCGGTGCAAGTGGTGAGCTATGTCAACGTCAACGATGTGGGACATGTGGTCAATCCGGTAATCGTGGTGGGGCAACTGGAGGGCGGGGCCGTGCAGGGAATTGGTCAGGCCTTGCAGGAGCACGTAATTTACGATGAAGCGGGCCAGTTGCAGACAGGCAGTTTCATGGATTACACCATGCCGCGGGCGCTGGAGGGCTGTGTTTACCAGACTCAACTCGATCAAAGCATTCCCTGCAAAAACAATCCGCTCGGGGTCAAAGGGGTGGGCGAGTTGGGTACGATCGGCGCCACGCCGGCAGTTGCCAATGCCGTCATCGATGCCTTGCTGCGTGGCGGCGCAGACGCCGGGCGTGTGGCACAGCTACAGATACCGTTCACTGCCGATAAGGTCTGGCAAGTGTTGCGAGGTTGAACAGCGCCGGGCAGAACAGAGAGACGCCAATCAATAGCGCGAGCGAATCGAGTGCGACACGCAGCTGGTTGCTGATTCCGCTGGCCATGTGTATGACGCTTTGCGCGCTCGCAATCGGGCGGCTGGCCTTTGGCCTGCTGATGCCTGCGATGCGCGCTGATCTGGAGCTTAGTGTGGCGCAGGCCGGCAACCTCGGAACCGCCTCGTCACTGGGTTATCTGGCTATGGTGCTGCCGGCTGGATTCATTGCCACACGCTTTGGCCCCAGGCTATCGATCCTCGCTGGTCTGTTGCTGATTGTGCTGGCCTGCGCCGGCATGGGGCTGGCCGCCGGTTACATTGGCTTTCTGGTGTTGATGGTCATCATGGGGTTTGGTACGGCGCTGCTCTACACCCCGTTGATTGCGCTGATCGTCAGCTGGTATCCGAACCGGCGTGGCACCGTTATCGGAGTGGCTAACAGTGGCATTGGCATCGGTATGTTGGCGATAGGGCTTGCGATACCGCGTCTGATTGAGTCCCTTGGTGATGGAGGTTTTCGGATTGCATGGTTATCGTTTGGCGGATTTGCCGGGCTGATTTTTCTGGCGACCTGGCTAATCGTGCGCAACCCTCCGGCGTTCACGCAGGCCGCGGCACTTGCCCGCCCGGATGCCGCGCAACGTGCAGCCACGCGGTGCAAGGTGTTGCAGAATCCCGGTATTCGCATGATCGCACTGGTTTATGGTGCGCTGGGCATTGGTTATATCGTGCAATCGGTTTTCATGTACAGCTATGCACTGGAATCCGGCATAGACCCGGTCAAAGCCGGTGTAATGGCCAGTACCATGGGTTTTCTGTCAATTTTTGCAGGCAGCATCTGGGGTAGCGTTTCCGATTTCGCCGGGCGCGCAGTAACCCTTATGCTGTGCTTTGCGATTACTTGTCTTATTACTCTGTTGCCGGTAGCCCTGCCCACCGAAACCGGCTTTGCAATTCACTTTGCCGTCTCCGGTCTGGTCTTGGGGGGGCTGTTCACCGTGATACTGGCCGCCACATCAGAGCGCGTTGAGCCAACATTGGTGCCTGTTGCCGTGAGTCTGGTCACCGTAGTTTTCGCCATCGGGCAATTGATCGGGCCTGCAGCGGCGGGTTTGGTCATCGAGGCCAGCGGGCAATATGAAATTGCGTTTGTCGGCAGCGGCCTGCTGATGGCGCTGGGCGTAGTCTTTTCGGCTCGACTCTGGCGTCTGGAGCGCACAGCGGGCCAATCCCGGGCCTAGATTCTGGATTCGCACGGCGCATTGTGTATGATCGACGCTCTTATACGTGGAGCGTTTCAATGCGTTTGATCCTGCTGTCCGCAGCGCTGTTGCTAGGCGCATGCGCTACTACACCGCCAACCGTGCCGAATGAGTCCGCAGATCAGCGTGGCATTGCAATGATCACGCTGGTGGATCGAGCGGTTGTTCACGCCTTCCGCACAGAGTCAGAGTTTGCGAGCTTTGATAATCAATACCTGCTCACCTGGAACGTCAGCGACATGCTGGTTGAGGCAACCGGTGCGGCAGCCGCGGTGGAAATCGCGGTGAAAAATACGCCGCAATGGCTGGCCAGTCAGCAGAATACGGTCAGCCGTACTGACAGTGGCAGTTATGTGCTCAATCGCACTACCGCTGGCCAGATTGGCCGTTACTGCGTCGCGCAAAACGTTGGATCGCTAATCATCTGGCTGGATGACAACCAGCGGCGCACCGTGCAGGGCGGGCAGTACGCCCTGACAGGCAATGGCGCGCTCGAGATTGAATCGCCCGGGGTCAATCCTTTTATCGCCTACAGCAGTGTGCTGGGAATTGGCGTTGATTGTCGGAGCGGTCGAATCACTGCCGCAGCCAGAGATGCGTCGCTGCTGCGCATCAGCAATTTTCGGCCACCACCGGGCGGGTTGCCGCAACTTGAGCTCGATAAAACCAGAAGTTACTTCGAGCAACAGAGCCAGCAGCTGGCGAAGGATTTGTTAAGCCAGATGGGGCTTGAGCGTTAGCCTGCTGTTGCTAAAGCTGCAACGAGCTAAAGTTGCACCGATTGCGCGGACAATTTGATGTCCAGCTGCAAGCTGCCCTCGTTTACCAGCCATCGCCGTATCGTGAAGCTGCGGGTGCCGGTGCTGTGCATGGGGTCTTTACCGGCGAGTTCGGTTGCCGCTTCGAGTGACGATGCACGATAGATAATCATTCCTGTGCCCTGCATTTGCTCGCCGCTGTCATCCGAGAGCGGTCCTGCCAGTGCGAGGTTGCCCAGCTGTTCCTGTTCAGCCTGATATGCCAGATGAGATGGCAACACGGCCTTGACTTCTTCGGGCGATTTTTCCGGTGTGCTGATCACCACAAAAAGTTCCAGAGCCAGTGAGCCACGCGCTTTGGCCGCTTGTTTATATTCTGTCCACGCCACCATAGTGCGAAGCTCCCCGATGACTCGGCAATTTAGTTTGACAGAGCATAAGCAATCGACAAGACTTGGGCAAGCGGAGTGGGCTGTGGCTGCTATAGTGGCGGTTGCCGCAATGGCAGACTGTGCAGAAATTTAGAAGTTTTGCCAGCCAATACCATAGCGAAAACACTGATTGGCTCCGGCACTGTGTCGGGCTTTGACGCTGTTTCCAGCCTGCAGCGCGAGCAACAGCGCGCAGTGGAACGGTGATAACTGGAGAGAACGAATGTTTCAACGTGAATTCAAAATACTGGCCTGTGGGCTGCTCGCCGCAACGGTTAGTTTGCCTGTCAGCGCGGCAGAGAAGATCAAGGCCGTAGTCATCGATGGTTATCCGGCCAAGGCCATGTGGGTTAAAGAATTTTCAGGCTTTTTCATTCCCGAGGTCGACAAGCGACTGGCAGAAAAAGGTAACTATGAAATAGATTGGCAGGAGAGTTATGGCGGCTCTATCGTCAAACCAAAGGGCGTGTTGGAAGGCGTTAAACTGGGGCTGGGCGATATTGGTATCGTCACTACGATTTTCCACTCTTCCAAATTGCCAAGCCAGGCTATTTCAGCGGTCACGCCGTTCGTCGCGGCTGACTCGCGCGCGGTGGCCAAAGCAGTAGACGAGATTGCCCGCGAATTCCCGACGATGCAGAAGGAATTTGAAAAACAGAATCAGATTTATCTCGCCACCGGTGTGGTGCTGGACACCTACCAGGTGTTCAGCTCTGAGCCTGTAAAATCCTTGAAAGACATAGAGGGTGGCAAGGTAGCCGGAGCCGGTATGAACCTGCGTTACCTTGAAGGCATAAACGGCGTTGCAGGCGTTCGCGGTGGCCTGACCGACTTCTATAACATGCTGCAAACCGGATTGGTCGATCACGCCATGTTGTGGCCCGAAGCCGCCAAGACGTTCAAGATTGCCGAGGTGGCCCCATTCATGTTGAAAGCTGATATTGGCGCGGTCAACTCGAAGACAGTCACGGTTAATGCCGACTACTGGAAAAAGTTACCTGCAGAAGTGCAGGAGGTTTTTACCGAGGTATCGGTAGCCTGGCGTGATCACGTTGCGAGTGTGGCCATGGATCGCGCCGCGGCGAGTCGTGAAGCCTACCTTGCCGCTGGTGGCACAATAGTGGAAGTTGATGCAGCCGATCGATTGGGCTGGGCCAACGCGATGCCAAACATAGCTGCCGAGTGGGCAAAAAACCTCGATGAAAATGGCGAGCCAGGCACAGACATGCTGAACGCCTATTTGGCCAAGCTCAAGGATGCGGGTTTTACACCGATTCGCGACTGGGCTCAATAGTTAACCGTAGCAGTGAGCAAGCTGCTTCGGACACTCGATCAATGGGTGTGCCGATTGGCGATGGTAGCCAACGCAATCGGCACACTCGTAGTGTTGGGTTTGGTGATGGTGGTTAACACCGATGTCGTCGCGCGTGGTGTATTTCATGCGCCGTTCCTCGGGGCTGTCGAGGTGGTGCAGTTCTCGATGGTACTCATTGTTTTTTTGCAGTTGCCCGACGTCGTTCGTGCTGGCCGACTAACCCGCTCCGACGGCTTACTTGTTCTGGTGCGGCGTCGCCTGCCACGGTTTGCCAATGGGCTGCAGCGTGCCATCGACGCATTGTCGTGCGTTTTCATGGCGCTGGTCAGTTATGCGATCTGGCCAGAGTTCATAGAGATGCTTGAGACGCGGGATTACTTTGGCGTACCTGGTGTATTCACCGCACCCTGGTGGCCAATTAAGCTCGTGATCTTTTTGGGTGCGCTGCTGTGCACTATCATATTTGCATTGCGTGTTGTATTGCCCGGTGCCAGTGAGACAGAAACGCCGGCATCCGCTGTGCCTGCGAATTCCGGCGTTCCATCATGAGTCCATTTGAAATCGGCATTATCTCGGTGTCGGCGATTGTTCTGCTGATCTACCTCGGTGTCTACATTCCCATTGCGCTGGGTATGGTTTCGTTCGTGTCGATCTGGCTGATGCGCGATAACTTCGATCTGGCCGTGAATCTGCTCAAGATCGCGGTTGGCGACAGCGTGATGGAGTACACCTTCGCGACCGTGCCGTTGTTTACCTTCATGGGCCTTATCGTTTCGAAAGCCGGGCTTGGCAGCGATATCTACGAAGTGATGAATGCCGCGTTTCGACGTGTGAAGGGCGGAATAGGTATGGCAACGGTGGGTGCTAACGCGGTTTTTGCTGCGGTGACCGGATCATCGATTGCGTCGGCGTCGGTGTTCGCCAAGGTATCGGTGCCGCAGATGCTGCGCTACGACTACAACCCCCGTTTTGCCGTGGGGGTGGTAGCGGGTTCGTCTGTGCTGGGCATGATCATACCGCCCTCCGCCATGCTGATTATCTACTCATTCATTGCTGAACAATCAGTTGGCGAAATGTTTATAGCCGGCATCATCCCGGGTATTCTGCTTGCGCTCGCCTATATCGGTGCCATTTGGGCAATGGGTCGCTTCACGCCAAACTATGTTGGTGGACGGCCCGAGAGTGATCACGTACCCATGGCACGGCGTGATGTGTTATCAAAAACCCTGCCGCTGGTGTTCCTGATTGTGACGGTGCTCGGTGGTATCTACACCGGCTGGCTTACCCCGGTGGAAGCGGGTGCGGCCGGGTCGTTGCTCGGTCTGATCATCGCCATGGTGCGTCGCCGCATGAGCTTGCGTGGTTTCTGGGAAACGCTGATCGAAACTGGCCACATCACAGCCTCGATTCTTTTTCTGATCACGGCAGCTTCGATCTACAGCAGAATGCTGGGTCTGGCTGGCCTGCCCAATGCGCTTGCAGACTTGATCGCCCAGAACCAGTTGTCTTATGTGGCGATCATGACACTCTACGTTTGCCTGATGCTGTTTCTCGGCACGTTACTGGACACCGCATCAATCATATTAATAGTGGTGCCGTTGTTTCTGCCGTTGATAGAGCCGCTGGGTTTAAGCCTGGTGTGGTTCGGTATTGTCACCGTTATTGGGGCCGAGATAGGATTGCTGACGCCGCCACTGGGTATCAGTTGTTTTGTGATAAAAGCAACCCTCGATGATGACCGCATAACACTCAAAGATGTGTTTCTCGGTGCGCTGCCGTTTGCGTTTGTGATGTTGCTGGTTTTAATTGTGCTAATCCGATTCCCGTGGCTGACTACCGGCATTCTTTAGGAATATTTTCATGCGTGATGTAACCAAAGACAATATCACTGATACATTTCTTGGATATTTTGGTGAGCAAACTGATCCGCGCCTGCGCGAGATAATGGAAAGTCTCGCGCGACACCTGCATGATTTTGCGCGCGAAACGCAGCTTACCCATGCCGAGTGGAACAAAGGCCTGGATATCCTTCGTCAGGCCGGTAACATCACCACGCCCGAGCGAGATGAATTTGTGTTGTTGTCTGATGTGCTGGGTCTGTCATCACTGGTCGATATGATCAACTCGAGTGACGATGGCACCAATTCGAGTGTGTTGGGGCCGTTTCATGTATCCAATCCGCCTGTGCGTGATATGGGGGCGGACCTGCGTGCTGACAACGAAGGTGAATTGATACTGGTGCGCGGCAGGATACTTGATTCCGATGGCAATCCCATCTCGGGCGCAACCATCGATATCTGGCAAACTGCTGCTAATGGTCTGTATTCGTCACAGGATCCGGAACAGGATATCTACAATTTCCACGCACTTTTCACTACGGGTGCAGATGGCGAGTATCAGTTCACCACCGTACGTCCTGTCAGCTACACCGTGCCAACCGATGGCCCGGTCGGCGAGTTGCTTGAGTCCACCGGCCGCCACCCGTGGCGGCCCTCGCATTTGCATTATATTGTCAAAGCAGATGGTTACCGGGATCTGGTGACAGAAGTGTTCCCCGATGATGATCCCTACCTGGATCAGGACACCGTATTCGGTGTTCGCGATGATCTGGTGATGACTTATGTCAAACAGCCTGCGAGTAATTTTCCAGAGTCGGGCTGTGAGCTATCGGGAAAGGTGGATAAAGATTATTACCTGGTAGATTTTGACGTTGTGCTCAGCAAGGCCTGAAGCCCGTGTAAATAGGCTGGCTATCATCGAAATGAGAGGCGCCGCGCGGGTGTTTCGTGCCAGCAGGGGTTGGCGGCGCGACTCTGACTCGCATGGCATTGATCCGGGTGTTTCTATGTCACGAGTGCATCACCTGCGGTGATTGATTGGGTATCTGTCTGAACGGGCACGCAATATCCTAAATCTTCACTACAGTCCGTTGGCGTTATAAAAGCGAGACGTATACCACTATGCCTGCGATTGCCTGCCTTGCACTGACGACTTTAGCTGTGAAAAGTTAGTCACCCTGTTTAGGAGGCGGTCTTAGTTCACAGGGTTGATGTGCCGGAAGTTCACTATCCCTGTAGTGCCGCTCCGCACTGAGAAGACTTTCGATACGGATGCCACCCGTAAACGCCATCCGTCGATGCGGGGGCTTTGTTGTCGGTGCGTTAATCGTTTTACTTCATTAAGGGCATCGCACAGGTACGATTTCGACCGGCCATTCTGCAATGGTTTTAACAGGCCACTTGTGCCGTGCCTGGTACCTCACCCACATGGGTAATGACCTTTCAAGTTACCATCGGGTAGACTGCGTAAATGCAATGATGTAGCTTGTCGAAAATGCATGGACTGCCTGGCAGTGTTGAGGGAAGGAATTCTTTGTGAGAAATTTATGATCAGCTGTTATGGCGTGTTTTCGGTGCCGCGCTGCAGTGTGCAACACCTCGGTTGCTGTTCCGTGGGTATATTGATGCTTTGCAGTCCCGTTGTGTACAGCCAGAGCGTGAGCATCAATTTTGAGGTTTTCGGGCTAAACGAAAACCAGATAGCCCTCGACAACATGCTGGTTGATACCTGCGCGTCGATAGGCCAGGTGCAAGGGCCGAATGCCGCGACGCAGGATCTGCTCAACACCTGCGCCGTTTTGAGCCCTCTGGACGATGACGACGCAGGCCTGGCATCC
>CAKZSB010000168.1 GCA_937920585.1 uncultured Granulosicoccaceae bacterium
TAGCCGTGTTTTTTCATCTCCGGGTAGGCGATTCGGGAGAAGGCAGCAGCCGCTGCGATAGAGACACCGGTTACGGCTGCGAAAACGGTATTGCCTGCAATGGTTGCGATCGCCAATCGACCGGGCAGGCGATGCAACACGCGATTGCAGATCCGGAACAGATCAGCAGCAGCACCCGAGCGAGAAATAAAATCACCCATCAACACGAACAGTGGAATAACTGCAAATACATCTTTGCGAACCGCTTCGTAGGCTGTGTTACCCAGAATGGCCAGCGCCGCTTCGGGGCTGTCGAGCATGAGCCACACACCCAGCGCGCTGCAAATGGCAAAGCCAACGCCAATGTGCACACCCAGCAAGATAAGCCCGATCAGCAGGGCCAGCATCCACAGCGCGATATCGCCGCCCATCAGGCTATTGATCCCGGTGCTTCGTTTTCATCAATGAGGCGATCCTTCCAGTCGTAAACCAACATTGATGCATAGGCCCAAATGCCGAACAGTGACATGATCAGGATCAGGCCACGAACTGGCCAGGTCGGTACTCGCAGAGCGCCTTCGCCTTCGTACTCACCGATTCGCCATGCGTCGAAGAATGATTCATAGGTGCCCAGACACAAGCCCAGAAAAAACGCGATGCCAAGCAGATAACCCAGGCTGCGTAGTATTCGCCGCAGCGCTTTGGGGACAGCGTCTGCGAAGACGGTAGTGCGCAGCATCGATCCGGTATAGATCGCCAGCGGCAATTGCAGGAAGGTGATGGCGACAACCGAGTTCTGAATGATTTCCTTAGTGCCCGGAATCGGCTGCGAGAAGATGCCTCGGCCGGTGACATCAAAAAAGATAAGGATGGCCAGGCACAGCGTCCAGAGTGCTGATACCAGATGAATGGCACGGGCGAGTTTTATCGGTGCAGACAAGAAGTTTCTCCGCTGGTTGCGCTCGCGGATAGAGGGTTACCGACTATCGATCAGGGCTGGGCGCATCCTGTTGTGATGTTGTTATGAAGATGCGATGTTGTTGTTATTCCTCGATCTGTATCTGCACGCGGCTGGCCTGAGCCAACGATAGCGTGTTGAAAAGAGTACCGGAAGCGAAGCGGGCTCACAAGCGGCTCTGGTGCCGGGTGTGGCTTAGCGTTAGTGGGTGGACTTGACCCTGCTGCGCCAATTGTGGTTAATGACGACAGGTGATGCATCGTCTACCAATGACAGTGGCGCCTGGAGCGCCTAACAGGAGGAAAAGATGAAAACAGATTTGTTGCGCAAAACAGGGTTGGCCCTCGCCGCGGTAAGCGCGGCCGTATTGCTTGGCGTCTCCGGTAGCGCAAATGCGGAGAAATTCACCCTGCGCATTGGCGCCGGGCACCCCAACGGACCTGCCGTATACGTAGCGGATGTCGCGAACTATTTCGTCCCTGAGGCAAAAAAGCGCGTCGCGGCAGAAACCGAACATGAGCTTGAATTCGTCGAAGGTTATGGCGGCGCGATCGCGGGTGTAGCCGAAACACTGGAGGCAGTGCAGAACGGCATTCTCGATATTGGCGCCTACTGCATGTGCTTTGAGCCAGCCAAGCTCTTCCTGCACAATTTTCCATACTACGCGCCATTCGGGCCGCAGGATTCTGTCGAGCAAATGGCCGCCACCAGAGCGGTGTACGACAAAGTGCCGTGGCTGACGCAAGTGTTCGAGAAAGAATACAAACAAAAGCTTTTGGGGTTACACGGCTGGGACAACTACCACCTGGGCACCACTGACCCGTGGGATACCGTGGCAGATCTCAAAGGCGTGAAGGTAGGTGGCGCCGGTCCGAACCTGCCATGGCTCGAATATGCCGGCGCGGTGCCGGTACAGTCGACGCTGCCCGATGGGTATTTATCGCTACAAACAGGGGTTTACAACGGCTGGTTGATGTTTCCATCCGCCTATCTGGGCTTCAAATTTTATGAGCCAGCGCCGCACTACACGCAAATCGGATTCGGTGCGATGGGTGTAAATGCGCTGACGATGAACATGCGAAAGTTTGGCAAGCTGCCGGAAGATGTGCAGAAAATTCTGCTCGAAGTCGGCATGGGCTATGAGACGCAGGCCGGTAAATCGCTCAACGCTCGCCAGCAGTCTGGCCTTGAAGGGCTGGAGAAGGTTGGCGCTAAACTCAAGGTTCTGCCTGAAGAGGCCCGCGCGGGTTGGGCGGCGTCACTTGCCGAATTTCCCGCAAAACAGGCTGCCGAAGCAGATGGTCGGGGGATGCCTGGCACCGAGGTTATGAAAGCCTATTTGTCAGCTGTTGACGACAGTGGCTATGCATGGCCACACACCTATGTGATCGATTAGGGACGATACTATGCAACCTGTCGCCTCCGGCGACAGGCTTCACCTGTATCGGTGATTTGAGCGCAAGGGATATCAGACATAACTTTTTCTGATGGCCGTGGCCGGAATTCATAATTGCCCCGGAATGCCTGATCTGCGTTAGGCTCGGCTGTCAAATTGTTAAAAGGTCAAGTTGAATGGATCTCGGGTTCTTTACCATGCCAATCCACCCGCTGGATA
>CAKZSB010000169.1 GCA_937920585.1 uncultured Granulosicoccaceae bacterium
TCTAAACGACACACCCTCTTCGCTGATTCGTCGCATCTTCGCCAGACTGAACACCTGAAACCCGCCGGAGTCGGTCAGGATGGGTTTATCCCAATGCATGAAATCGTGCAGATCACCGTGCACACCAATGACCTCGGGCCCGGGCCGCAACATCAGGTGGAAAGTATTGCCCAGAATAATCTGCGCACCGGAAGCGTTGAGCTCCTCCGGTGTGAGCGCCTTTACCGTCCCGTAGGTACCCACCGGCATGAAAACCGGCGTCTCGATTTTGCCATGCAGCGTGGTGACCGTACCGCGGCGTGCGCTGCCGTCGGTCGAATGCAGCTGAAATCCCATCCGTTAACCCTCGTCGCGGAACGCGAGCATGGCGTCACCGTAGCTGAAAAAGCGGTAGCGCCTGTCAATGGCAAACTGATAGCCGTCCAGCACGCGCTGCTTGCCGGCAAACGCACTCACCAGCATCAGCAAAGTCGATCGAGGCAAATGAAAATTGGTCATCAGTCCATCCACCACATTGAACCGATCGCCGGGCTTGATAAACAGGCGAGTGTCACCTTCAAACGGTTTCAACTGCCCGTCGGCCGCCGCGGTTTCGAGCGCGCGGACCACCGTGGTGCCAATCGCAATCACGCGCCCGCCCGCCGCCCGGGTAGCCGCTATTTGCTCGCACAGTGTCGCATCGACACACAGCCGCTCGGCGTGCATCACATGCCCCTGAAGATCATCGCTGCGCACTGGCTGGAAGGTACCGGCACCGACGTGCAGCGTGAGGTAACCGCACTGCAAACCTGCAGCTGTACACTGCTCCAGCAACGCCTGATCAAAGTGCAATCCCGCCGTTGGCGCCGCGACAGCGCCCGTCTGTCGCGCATAAACCGTTTGATATCGATCAAAGTCTGCGTTGTCAGCATCGCGTTGAATATAAGGTGGCAGGGGCAACTTGCCGTGCTGCTGGAGATATTCCGTCAGTGGCATCGGGATGTTGAAGTGAACCGCGAACAAATCGGCATCACGCCCCTCCACCACCGCATTGCCCGGCTCAAATTGCAGCACCGTGCCCTCGCGAGGTGCCTTACTGGCTTTGATCAGACACAGCGCATGCGCCTCGTCAACGATGCGCTCAATCAGCAGCTCAATTCTGCCGCCGCTGGCTTTGTGGCCGTGCAGCCTGGCCGGATACACGCGCGTATCATTCATCACCAGCAAATCACCTGCGCGCAAATGTTGCGGCAAGTGCCTTACCGTTGAATCCTCACAGCCCGACTCTCCCAAAACCATCAGCCGTCCAGCCGAGCGCTCAGCCGGTGGCGTTTGCGCAATCAGTTCATCGGGCAGATCGAAATCAAAGTCACTGGTGCGCAGCGTCAAGAGCTTTCCATCGCCTGATAGCGCTCCCAGATCTGCACAAACCCGCTGGTGAGGCGCTCGGCACCATCTTCAATCCAGCGATTGAGGTCGACCGGCTCCTGCCATTCCAGCTCATCAATTTCATCTTCGGCAATGGTGAACGGACCATCGTGAACCAGCTTGTAGACTGCCGCGAACTCCATGCCGTTGGACGGCTGCGGATGCATCGTGAATAGATAGCCAGGCGCCTCGTCAGTCACAGCCAGCCCCAGCTCCTCCTCGAGTTCGCGCACCGCCGTCTCAAGGTAACCCTGGCCGGATTCCACATGCCCGGCACAGGATGAATCCCAAAAACCCGCCATCTCGTCTTTCAACATCGAGCGTTTTTGCAGCAGCAGACTGCCGGACGATGAAAACACCAGAATGTGCACCGCCCTGTGCATCAGTTGGCGACGATGGATTTCACCACGCGTCAGCGTCTCCACGACAACATCGTTCTGATCGACGACATCGAGTAATTCGCTGGACTGTTGGGCTACACCGGGCATGTTCGGGTTCGGATGATGATGAGTTGAGGCGCGAAGGGAAAAACAGCGCGACAGGATATCATCCAATTGTTTTCGAGTCGCTGACTGGATTACGCGGTTCGCCAGATCGCCTGCTGCAAGAGCGACAGTCACTTGTTGCAAAAATGATCGCTACACGCGGAACATGCCCGACCACTCAGCCCGAAACGGAAGGCTGAGACAGCGCATCGAGTATTCTAACGAAGCCTGGTTGTTCCAGCGATTGCTGGCGATAGATCGCACAATACGGCCGCGGCAGAGCCAGTTGTTTGGGATGCAGCAGTTGCAGGTGACCTTCCTCGATAGACTTTTCTGACAAGCTGGCGTGCACCAGCGCCGCACCCCCACCCGACTCGGCAAACGCCAGCGCCAGACTGGCGTTTGCCAGGCGCGTGCCTTCGCCGGAACAATCTGGCGCGGTAGATCAATCGCTGCAAACCAGTCGTTCCAGCCCAGGTGATCATGATAGTGCTGGCCCCATTCCACATGAATGAACTGCCGTTCTGACAATGCCTCAACGGACATCCCTGCGCCGGCATGCGTCGGCGCGATCACCGCCGCCATCTGTTCCTGATACAGCACGACAGATGCAGCACCCGGATAAAAGTGCGCACCGTAGGTCAGGCGCAGATCAATGCCGTCGCGCGCCAAATCGACCGGATCATCCTCAACGCGAATGTGCAGACCACCACCGGCCAACGCATCCAGTTTGGGGCCCAGGCGCGGCGCCAGCCAGCGCTCGGCGAGCGATGGCAACACACTGACACACAGCGAGCGCATCGCCGGCTGACCCAGCATTCTGCCGGTCATGCCGGCCAGCCGGTCAAATGCGTGCGCGCTTTCGCCGTACACCGCCATGCCGGCACCGGTCAGCGCGATATGATTGTGACCGCGGGTAAAAAGGGTCTTGCCAAAGAACTCCTCAAGCTTTCTGACCTGCAGGCTGACCTCCGCTGACGTCACCCCAGGCTCCGCGGCGGCAAGTGAGAAACTCCCTCGTCGTGCGCTCGCTTAAAATGCCCTCAACGCATTGAGTGGTGGAAGTTTCATGCTGTGCGTGCATTAGTTTTTATTGGCCCTGCACGAGTATATCTCGATTGACTACCAAGCCTTGAGCAAGCAATGTCCGGCTCAGCGCATTCAACGAGACTGCCATGCACGCGAACGACATCCACCTGCAGCGATTTCCGCAAGCCGGCCCGGACATACACCGATCGATGACGACCCGGAGTTCAATCCGGCGGTGCACCTGAGCCTCGGGCAGCCCGAACAGTGTTACTCATTAGATGATCTGGGATACGCATCGCCGTGGCCGCACGAGCCGACCGCGTCAGACATCGCGGCGACCGATTGCTTTCAGGTGCTGAGCAACGAAGGCGTGGCGGCGCTCTATCATGTCTGCAAGCAACTCGAAGCCTATACCAAATCGAACCCGCGCATTGCGCGCAGCGGCGCCTACCGCTCACAGTTCGTGTGCGATCTATGTGTTTGCCCGGACATCACCGAACACCTGTCGCAACTGTTACAGGCACCGTTGCTGCCGCACGCCATGGGCCATCAACTCGCCCACCTTAACTACCAGCCGTTAACCGTCGGCGAAAATGTCGACAAGTGGCACTTCGACACCCTGCAGGTAGACTACGTCATGTTCGTCACCGACCCCAACGCCGTCGAAGGTGGAGAGTTCCAGTACTTCAAAGGCACGCGCGATGAAATGGCCGCCCTGAAACAGGCCGGCAAGCCCATCCCGTCAGAACGCATCATCGCCCCAATGCAAGTTCACCCAGCTCCTCTGGCGTGAGGTGAAACCCTGTCTCTTTTTGCTTTTATACAGGCAAGTTTGGCAGAGTCACCCACCCCGCCCCTACAAAAACGCTGGAGTTCCACGCCACAGGACTTTCCAACGTCCCGGAGCGAAAGCCGATCCCTGGTACGGACAATCGCCAGCACATCTGATTTTAGCCGCTTCCGATCTTCATCCGTGAGCCAATGCTGAGCAGACAGCTCTTCCAGCCTTTTGTCTAGTTTTTCAGCACTACTACCGCTTACAGGATCTGCTGTTACTCCAGATGAATGGAAATCAGCGCGGGTACAACCCGCAAGCAGAATTGACGCTGCCAGAACCGTCACGGTGTGCCGATTCCGAAGGGGTCCGTGTATCGTTATAACCATCTTGATCAGGTCAATAGTGTGGTTGTTTCCGATGATATTGTGTTCAAGGGGATACAGTTTAAAAAAAGGGGTTATTGGTTTTCATAAGTCTGGTATCAGTGTGGCTCGGTTAACGTCTAACCAGACTATTGGTGGGATTGAGTATCTTGCATCCGGTCTTGGTCCGTTTTTCAACGAGAATGGAGAGGTTGTCAATGCGACGCTTGCGAGGGACACGGAAATAGATGGAATTTTGTACATGGCCGGTCAGCAGATTACTTTCCATTCGAAAGGGCGTGTAAATTCAGGCCGAGTGGCGCGGGCGGTACAGGTGCAGGCGGCAAGCTATAGTCCGGGAGATATGATTTATTTCGATAGTAAAGGGGCAGTCAGGGATTTGAACAGGCTGAATTTGTTCAACGCAGAACCTGAACCTGTTACTGTGGCGAAGGACTATATTGGTAGAACATTCGCAACAACCCGACCTTTGGCCTATCAGGTTGGATTGCCCAGGCGAAACCAGGTCAGTCGCTACATCGCAGATAATTCCCTTACTCTATTTACTGAAAAAGCCGATCGGCGAACCACCGTGCTGCACACGCTCTGCAACTAGTTGGCGCGACAGCGCGACACTGGGTAAGGCCAAATAGATCAACTCCACACGCCATCCATCGGATCGTAAAAGGCGAATCAATTTCAGGTAGCTGCGACCAGCCAAAGTGGTTTCAAAGCCAAAGTCCTGTCTGGCACGAATATGCGCTTCGATCTCCTTGAGAAACAACCGGCTCGCCGCAAGCAAATCACGCTCCGGTGCCAATGAGACAGGCCAGCCGCTATCAGGTCGGCGTTGACGAATCGGTGACAGCCAACTACCTCGGGCAGGTAATCCAGCGCGAAGGTCGTCTTCCCTGCTCCGTTTGGCCCCGTAATTATTCAACATGTTGGCATATCGGCTACATCCCTGCCCGGGCGATCCATACTTTACCAACTCTTGTGTTGGCTGGAGAGCATACACATTTATTTGCGCAAAAATGGCGTATCCAGCGCTTAGTGTGCAGTATTATACACGCGCTTTGTGTAGTGCCCTGAGATGATTGAGCGACCCAGCCGCAAATTAGTCACGCGCCTGAAGTCGGAAGGCTTCGAACTCGCCAACACGGTAGGGAGCCACCAAAAGTGGGTGAAAGGCGAGTTGCGGATAACGGTTCCACACCCGAAGAAAGACCTCCCGCTTAGCACCGCTCGGAGCATTGCGAAACAAGCCGGCTGGATCTAAGGAGAGCAATCAATGCAAATTTTTTATGGTTTGGTACACAAAGAACCCGACAGTGCTTTCGGTGTTGAATTTCCAGACGTGCCGGGTTGTTACTCTGCGTCGGATGATGAGGGAGCCTTGCTT
>CAKZSB010000170.1 GCA_937920585.1 uncultured Granulosicoccaceae bacterium
TGGGTGACTGCAGTTCAGATTTATTGCTGGAATATTACAGAGTACTGAACTAGACAGTAGACGACCGACGGCAGTACCAAAAAATGCAGGGACACACATCTGCGTATTCCTGCTGAACGTGAACATCGATTCCGGTGTTCAAATGGAGTCTTAAGTGGAAAATATGTCCGTGCGGCGAGCCTGAAATTGCTTCGGGTATGGTTATGCGCTACCACTTTTGCGGCCTTGTTGGGATGGACGGGCAGGTTAGCGGCTGCAGGTCGTTTGAGTGGGGACTTTGTTCTATCAGGGTTAGATTTTGTAGTATTGTAGCGGGGTGATCTCATCATCAAAAGCGTTCTGCCAATATGAATATCAGGGAAGCTGTATCAGGTGATTTGCCACGGCTGCTTGAACTGGAGCAGAACATTATTGACTCGGAACGCCCATACGATGCGTATATAAAGGCGCACGATGTTTCGTACTACGATATTCCGTCGCTGATCTCTGATCCGGGGTCGTTTCTTATTGTTGTGGAGTCGGGGCGTACTGTGGTTGGGTGTGGTTATGCTCAAATTCGGGATTCGAAGCCTTGTCTGACACATGATCGGCACTGTTATCTTGGATTTATCTATCTCGAGCCCGAGTGTCGTGGGCAGGGGATGGGGCAGACGATTGTAGATGCATTGTTAAAATGGGGTAAGGCGCAGGGTATGAAACACTTTCAGCTCGGCGTTTACTCGCAAAACAAGGCGGCGATACGTGCGTACGAGAAAGCCGGGTTCAGGGAGATAACAGCGACGATGGAAATGGTGGTCTAGCCTGCGCGACGTACGAATGCTGTTATCTGGGCCCAGCACAACAACCAGGAGGAAAGCAATGTCAACCATTCAGGCGATCGAGGTTAAATGTTACCGCCTGCCACTGCCGGTACCGATGGAGGCCTCAGCGGCCGGGGTGATGGCCGGGTTCGATATGGTCACAGTGCAATTGCGTGACGATCAGGGCGCTGGCGGTTGTGGCTATACGGTATTGCACGAGGGGCAGGGGGCGGCAGTCGCGGCCATCGCTGACGGGCCGTTTCGGGAAATATTGCAGGGTGCGGACCCGCGGCGCATAGAGTGGCTATGGATACAGATGTACAAGCGCACTCACTACGCCGGGCGGGGCGGCCCGGTGGCGTTCGCGCACGCGGCTGTCGATGTCGCGCTGTGGGATATGCGGGGCAACACACTGGGCGAACCTCTGTGGCGATTGCTCGGCGGATTTGATCCCAAAGTGCGTTGCTACGCCGGCAATATCGATCTGAATTTTCCACTGGATCAATTGCTCGAAGGCGGCAGCAAAAGCGTAGAGGCAGGATTTCACTCGGTCAAAATGCGGCTGGGTAAACCCACACTGGCAGAAGACATCTCGCGCGTCGAGGCCATGCGCAATCATCTGCCGGCGCACATCGATATGATGGCCGATGCCAACGAGGCCTGGCGTGTCGATCAGGCAGCGCGCGCCATGAAACAGTTGCAACGCTTTGATCTGGTGTGGCTGGAAGAGCCCATTGCGCCAGACAACTTCGAAGGCTATCGTCATCTGCGCTCACTGGGCCTGGTGCCACTGGCCGCCGGTGAGAACCTTCATACCGTGGCTGAGTTTACGTCCCTGATCAATGCCGGCGGCGTTGATTTCCCCGAGCCTGATCTCACCACCTGTGGCGGTATTACACCGTTTATGAAAATTGCACATCTGGCCGAGGCCAATGGATTGCCGGTGATATCACATGGCGCACACGATCTTCACGTGCACTTGCTGGCCGCCTGTCCGAATACCGCTTATCTGGAATGGCATGCGTTTGGTCTGGATCAGTTTATGGCTCAGCCGTTGACGGTTGCCGATGGCTTTGCCACTGCACCTGATCGGCCAGGGCACGGGATTGAATTTGATTGGGTGGGGATGGGAAAGTTTTTGGTTTAGGGTTTTCTGCGCTGGCTTGCTGTTTTCGGTTGGTATCCTTTCCTTTTTTCTTAAGTGACCCAACAAGGCTCGATTAAGGTACCAACCATTCCAGATCGCTGTGCCCGGCACCGACAACTGGTAGCCAGGCGCCTTGCCATCGCTGCAGGTCGTCGGCGGCAGACAGGTTCTGGTACTGTTGGCTCGACGCGTTATATATCCACAAGGTGTCTGAGATCAATGCCCGGGTTTGGGCATTCTGATACGTGGCTGCTTGCACGTCGCCCGGTGCGCCGTTGGCCAGGTAGCGAATCTGAGTGTCCATTAATGTCGTCTCTGCAGATCGCGGGCTGCCGATCATATTCCAGGATATGGCGTTGCTATTGGCGCGTTTCTCTAAACCGATTACATAGCACCCGTCGCCTGTCGGGCACTGCGCAGAACGCGATCGGTTTCTGTAGTCCAGATCCATTGGCAGGTGCAGAGTGAGGTCTGCGCCGGTGTGCTGGATAACCCAATAGGCTACACCGACGGCAATTGTGCTGGCTGGAGTCATCGGGTAGTAGGAACCGGTTGTCGCATCATAGCCCCACATGTTCCACTTAGACTCGTGATCGGCTGTTGGCAGGTCGTCGCCGAAGAGGTCTTCCACGGTGGTATCGTCCTGCAGCGCGACCGCCGGAATGGTGATCATCTCCCATCGGTTCGACTGCAGTGTCCTGGTCCGGGCTTCGTTGACTTGTTGCGTCAGATCTGTCGCCTCGTCTGGCGTAACAATGCGTACCGTTGAAACTGTTCCCTGGCCAAGGCGTCCGAACAGTGACTCTCGATCCAGTGCGACATCGCCGACCTTGATATCCCACAGCACCATCTGGTTGCCGGTTGGCGCGTCGTAAACGAATTCCAGCGATGTTGCCGGGCCCATAGTGGCCGGATCAATAACAAAGCTGTGGCTTTGTGGCAGCCCGGGACTGGTATCGGCAGCGTCCAGAGTCAGTTTTTCAACGCCGCCAAATCGCGCGCTGAACGTGCCGCTGTCGTTTAACAGTGCAACATTAAAACTCACTGTGCTCGGCAGTGGTGGCGGGCTGACGTAGGCGGAAACGCCAACGGGTGAGGCGTTCTGCGTCTCAATGCCAAAGACGCCTTTGTTGTAGTCGGCGGCGTCGGCACGGATGCCTCCTCCCCCGATCGGGGTCTCGACGTTTATGTCATCCGGATCGTCCCGGCCGATCAATCCCGACGTCCATAAGAAAAAGCCCCGAATAATCGACGTGTCACTAGTACTCTCTATACTCGGATCAGTTGAGTACTCTTCAATGCTCATGCGTGCGTTGGCACTGACGTCCATACTGGTTTCATCAATAAAGGCAATGCGTACGTCACCATCGGACTCGGTGGAAATAATATCCCCTTCGTAAATCGGTGTACCGACGGTTAGTATTTCCACTGTGCCATCGGCCCTGGTTACGGTAGCGGTCCCGCTGATTTCTTCAATGGCACCCACCGGGCTCGCGTCTGATATCGCGGTAGTTTTATCCAGCTGTACGTGCGGTGCGTAGGGCACTGGTGCACCCAGGCCGGTGTCGCGAACTTTCAACGGCAAAAGCGCCGCTGATCTTTCACAGCCCGGGAAACGCGTGGAGCTGCTGGTGCAAGTGATTCCGGTCGGCAGCGGTCCCATCACCACTCTTGTGCTATCGTTGAGTACTACGCTGGGTTGCTGCCCACCGCTGGCTGCAGAAGAAGCATTCGTCTCTGTGAACAACCACAGGTGGTAGGTATTCTGGTCTGAAGCAGTCGGCCCTGAATACAGAGGAACGCTGAAACTGCGCACCGTCTCCGCGGGATGGGATCCGTCAAGAAATATTTCTTCTTCTGTCTGCCCGGTAGAGGCTGCTGACAGCATTAGTCGTTTTTCTGCCGTAACGCCGCCGTACTGGCCATAGTTGATTTCGGTTCCAGCAAGTTGAACGCGGTCAGTCTCGCTAAACAGTGTAAACCTGACAGAGGCTGCTATCGTGGTGTCGTCAGTGGCGGGAAATAAATTCGGGTCGAGGAAAAACTGCAGCCTGTCGCTGTAGCTGAAGAGATTTTCGCCCCGTGCAGTACCGAACACTGACGTAGACGGGTGAGCGCCTGGCGCTGCAGCACAGTAGGATCTGGCGAAATCGTATGTGGATGTGGCTGTAAGCGTTGCGATTTCCAGCAGCAAGGTGTTTATCGATTTGCCGCCGTATTGATCTTGCTCTGCGCGCGAACGCAGGCCCCAGAATTTAGCTGTGTCCCATTCTTCAAAAGGTAGATTCCGCACAAATTCATGCTGAAAACCAAAGGGATCGTTTCTAAAGGGAGTTCCACTAGAACTGTAGTCACAGCCGATCAGCGTGACATTGGTGTTCAGGTTGAGACTGCCGGCGTGCGTGACGCCCGATGACGCGAGGATACAAAGCCCTATCGGACACAACGACCATGCGAGTTTTGAACGGCTGGTCGAACGTTTATCCGATTTTAAATCGTTTTGCACCAGCCAGTCGTATAGTTTTCGAATGGCGGCGTGCCAGCGGACTGCCTGCGCGCCTGTGGTGACAGATTGGGTCAGCATGGATATTGGTCTTGATTGATTCACCCTGCGAGTTTACACGATGATCACAGGACTGATTACTCGATCTGTACAGCTTTCGGTGTTTCGCGGTGCGGGGCTACTGAACTGTCTCGGTGCTGGTCAGGTTTGCTCAGGCGCGAGTCTCACAGTCAGCTGGTCAATTTGCATGAGTTGCGCAGCACCACGACGATGTCACCGAGCACCTGTCATGCCTGACCAACTCCGGTATCCAGGTATTTCCGATGTGCGCAATGCCTCGCGATGTTAGTTTCGAGCGCAGGTTAGCCTGGTGTGCTAACAATTTGCACAGTGTCTCCCTCGACAGGCAAATCTTCCATGCGACCGCCCATCGCGAGCATGTCTTCTAAAACGCCTTCTTCCATGCCAATCTGCAGCGAATCGTTGAAGCGATTGAAAAAACCGCATAGTGCAGTGCGCAACGTCAATTCTACAATCTGTTCCTCGCTGAAGTGTTGACGCAGGTTAGTGAACATCTGATCGCGAATCGTGTTCCAGTTGTTTGTGACAGCAACGGCGTAGTCGCGGACCAGGTGGTCGATATCATCGAAACCCGGTACGGTTTCTTCCAGCACGTTAGCGATGGATTCGGCGGCAAGGCCCTGTTCGATGGCGCGAGGCGCGTGGTGGGCAACGCAGTACCGGCATTCGTTCAGTTTCGATACGGTGACCAGGGCAATTTCGAGGTAGCGTTTATCGAGTATGGCTTCGTCGGCCAGGTCGAGCAGCAGGCCCATGATGTGTTTAAGTGCAGGCGGGCGATGCGCGAATACCTTTACCTGATTGAGAAACGGGCCGTAGTCGCGAGCATAGCGCTCATAGATCGGGCGTACTTCTTCGGGTACTTCGTCGATACCGATGTCTCGGACGCGGGCCATAGTTAGTTCCAGGAATTGTTGAGTTATCGTCCGTAAACCAGTTCTGGCAACCAAAGCGCCAGATCGGGATAGGCCAGTAGCAGGGCGACCATAACGATCATAACCAATACAAACGGCAGGGCGCCCCAGGCGACGTCATTGAATGCACCCCCTCTGCTGCGGATGCCCTGAACCACATACAGGTTTACACCTATTGGCGGCGTGATCAATGCTGTTTCCATCAGTACGGTGATAAGAATACCGAACCAGATCGGGTCGTAGCCTAACTGTACGATCAGTGGAAACACGACCGGTACGGTAGTCAACAGCATCGACAGGGTTTCCATGAACATGCCGAGGATCAGGTAAAAAATAACCAGTGCGATCATGGTTTGCAGTGGCGTCCAGCCCAGATCACCGACCGCCTGGATCAGCGCCTGGGTGACGCCGATAAAACCGAGAACGAAATTTAAAAATACCGCTGCGAGAATGATCAGCATGATCATAGCGGTGGTGCGCATGGTGCCTTCAAAAGCTTCACGCAGCATTTGCCCTGACAGTGATCGATTCCACGCCGCCAGAATTAGCGCGAATACCACGCCAACCGATGCCGCTTCGGTGGGGGTCGCGATGCCGGCATAGATCGAGCCGACGACGACGCCGAACAACAGGATCGGTGGCAGCAGATCGGGTAGTACGCGAATGCGTTCGCTCCAGCTCGTCTGCTGGTGTTCGCCGCTCCATTCCGGTTTGATCAGGCAGGCAATGACAATGATCAGTATGAACAGCCCGGCTAGCGCCATGCCGGGCAGGATGCCGGCCAGATAGAGTTCTGGAACCGAGGTATCGGTGATCAGGCCGTAGATAATCAGGTTGATCGATGGTGGAATCAGGATGCCGAGTGTGCCGCCGGCGGCCAGTGATCCTAAGAAAAATCCCTCGTGATAGCGGCGCTTTTGTATTTCAGGATAGGCGACAGTGCCTACGGTGGCCGCAGTGGCTACCGATGACCCGGAGGTGGCGGAAAAAATGGCGCATGATCCAATGTTGGCATGCATTAATCCGCCTGGCAGCCAGCTCAGCCACTGGGCGACAGCGTTGTACATGCGCCGTGCGATACCGGCCCGCAGCATGATCTCGCCGAGCAGAATGAACATCGGGATTGCGACCAGAATAAATTCTTTTTGCTTGTCCCAGGTGAATTCGCCGATCGCCAGACGCAGGCGGCCATCCATGTACAGGGCGTCCAGTCCGAACGACAGCATACCGAGTACGGCGGCGATCGGTACGGCAATGATCACCATGAACATCAGCGCTACAACGATTCCCAAAGGCATCAGTTTGCGATCTCCTTGATGCCGTGCGTCTCCTCGGCGATTTCTTCCTGCACGCTGCGTGTACCGGCCAGTTTCTGCACACCGGCCGGCCCCTCAACAAAAAAGGAGGTGACCGCATAGATAATCAGAAAGCTCAGGGTGATGATGAAAAAAATCAGCCCGCCCAGCCAGACCAGTTGTGGTATCCAGATCGGCGTGAGCAGGGTAGTGACTGATACTGAATTGTTGACCCAGGAGCTGACAAAAACATCGACGGCCTTGGCAGTTAAATACGCCATATACACAAACAACAGCACCAGGCCAACAATATCGAGCGCCGCCCGCACCCCGCGTGGCATAAGATTGTAAAACGCATCAATGCGAATGTTGGCGCGGTGGATCAGGCAGTAGGCGTAGGCCCAGGTGGTGGCGCCGGCGAATACGTAGCCGGTGATTTCATCGGAACCGGACATGGTTACATTGAGAAACTTGCGGCACAGTACGTCGACGGTCACCATGATGGCCGATAGCAGCAGCGCGGCACCCCCTGCCCAGACTGCCCATACGGACAGCCGCTCAAGTGTGCGGTGAATTAGTGCCAGAGTATGCAATGGGGAACCTGTTGGTGTTCAGCCGCGGCGACTTGCTGTGCCGCGGCCGTTTGCTGGCGAGTAAGGTGTTACCGCTAGAGTGGAGCTTTAACGCCGGCGATTTCGCCAATCGTGCTATTCCATTCTTCGGCGCATGCCTTGCCGCAACGTTCGGCAAAACGCTTTAGAACGAAGTTTTCCACGATATCTTTCACTTTGGCCTGATCGGCGTCGGAGGGGGGAACCGGAATCATGCCACCGGGTTCGCCCAACTCGCACGGACCACTGGCGTTGCAATCCATCGCGACTTTGTCGAATGCGGCTGTGGTTGACCAGATTTCATCTTCCATCGCCGCGGCGTTTTCACGAATCAGATTTTGGGTCTCGCTGCTCAGGCCATCCCACACTTTGCCATTGACGGCCATAAAGGTGGCGGCGTAACCGAGGCGTACCTGAACATTGTGTGAGACCACCTGCCACCATTTGGCATTGTAGGCCGGGCCGGTGCCAGTGATGCCGCAGTCGGCAACACCCTGTTGAAGTGCGGGCACTACTTCGGCGAACGCCAGTGTGACAGCAGATGCGCCCAGACCTTCGATGAAGTCACCCAGTGAGGTGGAGTAGGTGCGGATCTTTTTACCTTTAAGTGTATCGAGGCTGATGTTCTCGCCATCGAGTTTGCACCACAGCTGCTGACTGGGGAAGGTGTAGAGCATCACAAGCTCTGCGTTGTATTTGGCGCGCAGCTCGCGGCGAATGATCGGCTCGTAGGCGTTGAGTGCTTTGCGGTAGGTATCGAAATCCTGAATCACGCCGGCCAGATCGATGCCTTCGAGTGCCGGGCTGTCCTGGCTGGTATAGGTGGTGAGCGCGTGCACGGCATCGTACGAGCCAAGCTTCAGTAGTTTGACCACCTCAAAACCTGACAGGCCAAGCTCAGTGTAGGGCTTGGCGTTGGCGGTGAGTTTTCCGCCGGAGGCCTCTGGCAGCACGTCGTTCCACAACCGGCTCTCGAAGTTCTTCCAGTTGTTCAGGTTGCCCCAGGTGCCGACGACGGCGAATTCTTTGGTATCGACTTCTGCGCTTGCGGTTGTCGCGCTTAACAGTGCAGCCATGGCCGCGCCCAGTAACAATCTCATCGGCATTTCCTCTCTTTTGCGTGATACCCCACCGTACACGCAATCCGGCGCGATTTCAAAGCCAATGGCGGCGTGGATGCCCGCTGTTGCGCTAGCGAATCAGCGGATCGAAACCCCACGAAAACAATGGTCGGCCGCCGTCGGCAGTGATGTGAATGACATCCTCCAGCCAGATGCGTTCGTGCTCTGTACCGGGGTAGAGCAGGTGCACCGGGGCGACCATATTTTCTTCGAGGGTCCAGTCGGCGTTGGGGTTACCATCAGCGGTGGTGAGTTCGATGTCCATGTGTGACAGCCCCAGGCCATGAAAAAATATGATCGCCGAATCGGCATCGGGTACGCCTTCACGGCGATAGATGTCGCGCCCTTTTGACTGCAGCTGACTGATCTTCACGCCCGGCTTCATCTCCTGCACCAGCATGTCGGCAACGCGTTCGGTGGCGTTCGAGTAGCGCTTGGCGCCGGCCTCCGGCTCGCCATCGACGACCCAGGTTTTGCCGCCATCCCAACAATACAGATCGAGTGTGCCGTGGCAGTCGAACATCACGTGGGTGCCCGCGTGTACTTCGTCGTTCTCGAGGCCGGTGGATAACATCACTGTGCTGTCGGTACCTCGCGGATGGCCCCAGACCATGCCGCCGGGGTCGCGCACAAAGCCGCCGAGTTCGGCCACTGCGGTGGCGTAGGCCAGGTTCAGATCGCGCCATGTGGCCCCTTTATCCCAGGCGGTGATGGTGCGATGAATGGCCTGCTCGTTCAGCGCGGTGGAGCGTTCCAGCAGTCGTAGCTCGGTGTCGGTTTTTACCGAGCGCGCGTACATCAGCGGATCGTAGGCATCGGCAACTGTTGAGATGTCGATTCCGAGGCGAAAGGCCAGGCCGATATCGTCAAAGGCGACTCGTGCTGCATTGAGCTTCAGATCGGCCAGCGCCGTGTGTATCGCCGACGATTGATTGAACTGATATTGTTTACGGGCATTGCGCATCAGCGCGCTGTCACGCTGGCTGGCGGGGATAAAGGGATCGATATCCTCCACGGCGGGTTCGCGGTCCAGCGGCATCATCACGGCCCGAAACGGACGAATGTCCTGTACCCAGGAGGGTTGCTCGATAAAGTTCGCCAGGTAGTAGTCGCCGATGACAATGATCGGGTTTTCCGGGTCGTGGCGCGATAGAATAAAGGTGAACGGTCGCGGCTCATCGGATTTATGTGCCACGCCATGAAATGACGTCAGGTAGAACATATTCAGCGGTGTGCTGATCACCAGGCCATCGATATCGCGTGCCTTCATGGCATACAGCAGGCGATCGAAGTTGCAGAATCTCGGCGGCAATGCACGGCGCGTGTCGAGTGCGGTAGCGGCGCTTGATGTCATGTGAACTCCAGTGATCGGTGGCAATGACCTTCAATACTAACGCTACGTCGCTGTAGTGCAAGCACCTGTGAAATGACTCAAATGACAACAGACCCGGCTCGGCCCGGTGTAGTAGTAGTGGGTGGCACCAGCCTCGACATTCTCGCCGTGGCGGGTACAGCGCCGGTGCCCGGCGATTCAACACCCGGCAAGGTGCTGACAAGCGCCGGCGGTGTTGCGCGTAATCTGGCCGAAAATCTGGCGCGACTGGATATCCATACCTCGCTTGTCAGTGCGGTGGGGGATGACAACGCCGGTGATCGTCTGCTGCGAGAGGCGAATGGCTGTGGTATCGATGTGTCAGGCGTAGTAACCCTTGGGGGTGCGCGCACGGCCAGTTACAGCGCGTTTGTCGATCACCGCGGCGAAACGTTGCAGGCAGTGTCGGATATGGGCATTTTCGACAAACTCAGCCTTGGTGATTTTCCACTGCTCGGCGAACGGCTTGCACAGAGCGACTGCTGTATCGTCGACACCAATTTGCCAGCTGATATGATCGTCGAGCTCGCTGAACAGTGCACCGCTATCCCGCTTATC
>CAKZSB010000171.1 GCA_937920585.1 uncultured Granulosicoccaceae bacterium
TCGAGCAGGTCCGCGCTGATGTTATTGTGCTCGAACTGCGGCAGGTATTCCTGCAGGCCCAATTGCGAAAGCAGATCGGCGATATCGCGCAATGAATTGCCCAGGCTAGTCTAGATATGGGGTCATGGTGGGGGAAGCTGCTACTGGCAGATTCGGCAAGCACGAATGTTACCGCTTCAGGCGCGTGGTTGCCATCACGGGCTGAGGGAAATCTTCCGCAAGGACCGCTGGTTGCCTTGGCAACTTATTCGTGGTTTATGGTACAGATGTATTATCTGTCGGCCGATGCGACGGTGGGGTCCACTTGCAGTGAGCGCATGAAGGCAATCAGGTTGCGCACGTCTTTTTCAGTCAGCGGCGGGCGCTCGCGAATTTCATTGGCGCCCGCGGCGGGTGCCTTCAGGTAGTGATTCATCACCTGCTCGAGCGCATCGTGTCGGCCGTCGTGAAAATACGGTGAAGTGCTTGCCACATTGCGCAACGTCGGCGTTTTAAACGCACCGGGTTGATGCAATTGTTGTTCGCGATTCATGAACATTAAATGCGTGCACTGATCCGGTTGCGCATCGCTGTATTTACCCACGCAATTGAATTCATCCAGCACGGCGGCCTGGGCGCCCAGAGAGCGTCCCGCGTCGATGATCTCGCCGGGTTGCGGATTGCTGTTGCGCGCCAGCGTTCCGGTGTTGTGAAATCCGCCGTTGGTGAACAGTGGTCCATTGTGGCACTGCAAGCACTGGGTTCTGGTGTCATCAATGAACAACCTGGCGCCGGCGATTTCGTGTTGGTCGAGGACATGCCGTGCATCGATACTGGCGCCAGCGGCGACCTTGTCGGCAAATTCATCGAAGCGGCTGCGTTGCGGCTCAATCGTATGTTCATGAGCGGCAATCGCCTTGCCTATATTGCTGAAAACCCGGTTGACGCTATCCCGGACCGATGGCGATAGCCGATGCCAGTTGTTCTGCTCCTCACTGCTGCCATAAGGGCTTGCGTGATCTGGCAGGCCTGCGTTCAACAAATAATCCTGCCCGTTGCCAAAAACCTGTCGATACTGATCCGCATAGCGCTCATCACCCAGAATGAACAAGCTCACCGCCAGCCGGTCATTGCCCATTTCATTGGCCGCCTCAATCGGCCCCAGCGCCTGCGACCACAACGAATCACGTCGGCCGTCCCAGTAGAACCAGGTCTGCCAGGCTGCCGCGCGCAAGGTGGGGGTATTCCGGGTCGTTGGCCCGATCGCCATCGCCGTCGCCCGCCCGTCGGTAAACTCTCGTCCCGCCAAATGGCAGCTGGCGCAGGAGAAAGTGCCAGTGCGGCTCAGCCTCGGGTCGTGAAAAAGGAGTTTGCCAAAGGCTTGCGCCTTCGGGTCATTCGCATAGCGGTTGGATTCGGACTCGGGTTCGCCTAGTGACGACAGACTCAGACTTGCGAGGATTCTACGTTCGTTCTCGGTGAATTCAGTGTCACCACAGGCAGTCAGTAGCGCAGTCAGGATCAGCCATAAGGGCCAGCGACCTGGGGTGTTTGGCTGCTTTTGCGGTAGCAGGTGTCGGGGCATTTTGGCGACTGGTGCGGAGTGGTGCCGGTGGTCTGCAATGCCTGGGCCAGTTTTGTTGGTTGTTTTTGTTGGAGCAGGTTTCTCAAAGGTGGCGGTCTATCCAGGCCCCGGCAACCTTTGAATTCTCTGCAATGGTTATTGCGCAAGTTCATCGCGCCGGAATCGTCAATTGAAAAAGTTCAAAATTTTTGTCTTTTTTTCTCTGTTTTATTGACCCTTTGCACAGTTCCGAACAATACAGGCCGGGATCTATTGGCGGTTAGAAAATTGTGATCTTTTGGCTAAGTGGTTTTCCGCAGAATCTTCGGCGGAAGGATTGAGTTGCCTTCCTGTCCCTGTTTCTAATGTGAGAACACTGATCCATGAAAACACCCGAAATAGCAGTACGTCCGATTCGCCTCATAAGCGGAGTTGCCAGTGCCGCCGTAATAATGTCACTGGTAGCGTGTGGTGCCGGAACCCTCGATGGAATCGAGGCTGATTTAAATAATGGCGAAGACGTCGATCTTACTCTTTCGCTCAACGACGACGGCGATCTGGTGGTCAGTCTCGATGACGATGACAACGACAATGCGCCAGAGAATCCAGGTGGTTCTGATAGTTCGGCTGGCTCCTTTCAGGTCACGTTTACCAATATGACTTACAACCAGCCAATGACACCTCCCGTGGTCGCGCTTCACGACCCGTCGGTTCACTTGTTCCAGGTGGGTGAAGTCGCCAGTGATGCGATCCAGGTAATTGCTGAAATGGGTAACAACGCTCCACTGGTTGAGTTCGCGACCGCCAATCCCGATGTCGTAAGTGCCGCAGGCGTCGCCGGCAGTGCACCGTTTGGTGCCGGTGAATCAGTCTCCATAAATCTCTCAACCACAGAAGACGGGCAGGTGTTCAGTGCCGTCAATATGATCATCTGCACTAACGATGGTATTTCCGGAGCAGACTCGGTGGCACTGCCCGGCGGCAATGAGCCCGTTGTTATTATGGCTCGGCCCTATGATGCCGGAACCCGTGTCAACCAGGATAACTCTTACTCGTTTTTCCCGCCGCCGTGCAGAACCAACGCAGAAGGCGTCCTGATCGATGTGGCAGAAGCGCCTCTCGAAGCGCCTCGTGCTGCGATCGGCCCTCATGCCGGTCAGTTCAGAGTAGTCAATACGCCTGCAGGCCGGAACTGGGATTTTGCAACTGACTCCGATGTATTGATGATCGAAATTGTACGTAACTAAAACGTAGCAACACGTCGATGTCCCGTTTGACGCTGTGTCATTCGGGATTTTCGACATCCATCCTGAAGCTGCAGTACTAACCGGGATGGGTAAATCTGAGACGTGCTTGGCTGGACTTGCCGGGTACACGCCATCAGAATCAATGTTTTTCTTCGAGATCCCGTTGCCGAAAAACATACCTGGTTTGCTTTGCTGGTGGGTGTTGCCTACATCAATTGTTTTGATGCTGGCATTCCCGCATATCGACAGCCCGTTTACCGGGGATCAGGCCTTATATGCCTATGGCGGCCAATCGATTCTCAATGGTGAATTGATCTATCGCGACTTTGTCGATATCAAGCACCCGGGTGTTCATTACTACTACGCGCTGGCCCTGCTACTGTTCTCGGCTTTTGCAACGCCCGAAGTGTCGGTGCACTTGCTGGAACTTGTAATCTGGATTTGTTTTGGGCTGTTTGTTCAACAGGTATTAAAAAACCGGCTCCTGTATCCCGCACTTGCCGCATTGGCACCTCTGGCGCTGGGCGGCGCTTATTACGCGACTGT
Organism: uncultured Granulosicoccaceae bacterium; assembly: GCA_937920585.1. GTDB lineage: Bacteria > Pseudomonadota > Gammaproteobacteria > Granulosicoccales > Granulosicoccaceae > CAKZSB01. Next base: position 3,337 of record CAKZSB010000171.1, read on the forward strand.
CGGGCCGGGTGGATTAAGTCAGATTGAAGCGCTGCCAGGGCCGATTATCTGTATTGGCGCCTGGCTTGCGTGTGGTGGTACACGCAAGGTCGAGTCAGGCGTTGCTCGCTCATTACTGGCGGGTGTGGTTTTAGCCGGCGTAGTCGTATTTCATGGCCATATGATAGCCGTCGCTATCGTCATCATGGTGATTGCCGGACTTCGTCATGGCAACCTCGCCGCACTGATATCAGGTTTTGCAGCATGCATTGCGGCAATAGCGCTGCTGTTTGTTTTTGCCGGTGGCTGGGCCGGGCTTTGGGATGTTTACATTACTTACCCTTTTGCTGCCGGAGACGAGGTTCCAGCCGAGCCTGGTGGCCTCATGCGTGTGCGGTGGAATATCAGTGGTTACCTATACGATTTCGGTCCCTGGGTTCTGCTGGCGAGCTTTTCGGTTGCACGGTTTCCAAAACTGCTAAAAGACACGTTCGCACTGCAACACTTATTGTGGGGCATTGTTGCGCTGCTGACGATGTTACTGGAAACCAGAACTTCGTGGCCGTTCCACTTTCTGTACTTCATCGTACCTGTTGGTGTGTTGGCAGTTTATGGAGCGGATGCACTGGCAAGCTTTTTCGGCAGGACAGGGCGATTTGTGGCCGTTGGTGCGGGTCTGGCAGCACTACTGGCTGCGGTATTGACTCAATGGGTCCACCTTGCCGATCAGCATCAGGCAGTCACTGAGGTTAATGCAAGAATCCATAGCGAAACCGAATTCCTGCGCCAGGCCGATTCCATGCAAGGACCTGTTTACGTATTTGGATCACCTGTCTATCTCAAGGAGAGCGGGCGCAGACAGGCCTTACCGAGAAACGGCTGGGGTTGGGAAGTAGCGTTAGCGTCACATTGGAATAAGCTCAGCGAGCAATTGAGAGATGCAAGGCCCGCCTATGTGTATGTGTCAAAGCACTACGATTCGCTAATTTTGAATAATGCGCCGGATGTAATGGAATTACTTGTCAATGACTACGAGCAATCAAGTGTGAATGCTCACGGTAAGTGGTATTCCCTGTCCAGGTAGTATTGGTAATTTTTCGGGCCGAAGAAGATTTCCTCATTCCGATCGATGCGCCACCGCAAAGCAGCTGCGGTGTGCGCGTGAACGAGCACTGCAATTTGCCTTGTGGTCTTGATAAGCTGCGCGTGCCTTGACACCACATGGTTTCCATATGCCACTGCACTTTGAAATTTCCGAGTTCCACGCTCGTATCACCCGTGCGCAACTGGCGCTCGAGAATGCCGGTCTCGACGCTATCCTGCTGTTCGCACCTGAAAGCCACTTGTGGCTGACGGGATACGATACCTTCGGTTTTGCGATGTTTCAGTGCATGGTACTGGATGCAGATGGCCGAATTGATCTGCTGACCCGCGCACCGGATTTGCGTCAGGCTCGCCATACCTCGATCTTGCGGGACGATCAAATTCACATCTGGGAGGAAGTCGAGGGCGCGACTCCCGCACAGGATCTGGCCAGATTGCTGGCTTTACGCGGATTGAATGGCAAGCGGCTTGGCTGGGAGACACAGACTGCGGGGCTGACCACCTGGAACGGTGATATGGTGCGCGCCGCTATCCCGAATCTTGTCGAAGCCTCCGGGATCATACGCGGCTGTCGCCGATTGAAGTCATCCGCCGAGATAACCATGCACCGGCGGGCCGCGGCGCTATCGGACGATGCGCTGGACGCCGCACTGGACATCACCCGGGCGGGCGCATTCGAGGGTGACATACTGGCGGCCATGCAGGGTGCGGTGTTCAAGGGCGGTGGTGATTATGCAGGCAATGAGTTTATTCTGGGCTCTGGCCCGGGCGCATTGCTTTGCCGCTATTACTCAGGCCGCCGAACACTCGATTCACAGGATCAGCTCACGCTGGAGTGGTCGGGTGCCTATGCGCGTTATCACGCTGCGATGATGCGTACCTTAGTGGTAGGCAAGGTAAGCGATGCGCAACGTCATATGCATGCCTCGGCTGTCGAAGCACTGGAAGCCTGCGAGGCGGCGATCCGTCCAGGTGATCCGATGGGCAATGTCTTTGATGCCCATGCGCAGGTGTTTGACAAAAACGGGTTGAAGCATGCGCGTCTGCAGGCCTGTGGCTATGGCATGGGTGCTGTCTACAATCCGATCTGGGTGGATTTCCCGATGTTCTATGCAGGCAACCCGTTGCTGATGCAGGCGGGGCAGGTGTTCTTCTTACATATGATCCTGATGGACTCGGAGGCCGAACTTGCGATGTGCTGGGGGCATTCTGTGCTGGTGACCGAGACCGGGGTCGAGCGTCTGTCCCGCAGCCCCCTCGATCTGGTAGCGTTGTAGTTCAACGATCGGATTCAAAACCCTCGAGCATATACTGCATCAGTGCGCGGGTTTGTTGTGGCAGGTAGCGTGCGGACGGATACACAATAAAAATACCGCGTGGTTCAAGTTCGTAGTTTTCTAACACCTGCACCAATTGGCCACTGTCCAGTGAACTTTGAGCCAGAAAATCCGGCACTCTGACAATACCCAGGCCATGCTCTGCGGCGTCTATCAGGAATTCGCCATCGTGCGAGTTCAACGATGCGGTGACAGATACCGTTGTTGTTTTCCCCTTTGCCGTTGTGAAGCTCCATTTGGGTCTTTTCGCAGATCCAAACTGGATAATTCTATGGCTGCGTATGTCCTGTGGTTGGCGAATCGGTGCGCTGTTGTCGATGTAGGCAGGGCTGGCGCAGTAGATATGGCGGGTCTCGCATAGCTTGCGTGCGATCAACGATGAATCCGGCAGATCCGAAATTCTGATCACCAGATCATAGTGCTCGTTAATCACATCAACCAGCCGATCACTAAGATCGATGTTGAGGTGGACCTGCGGGTGCAAACTGGCGAATTGCAGAAGAAAAGGGGTCAGGCTGACTTTGCCGAAGTAGAGTGGCACTGAAATGCGCACTTCGCCACTGAGCGCCATGTTCTCATTGCGAACCGAAGCCTCGAATTCATCAAACACATCGATCAGGCCCGCGCCCCGGTCATAGTATTCACGCCCGGCCTCAGTCAAAGACCATTGCCGTGATGTGCGCGTGATCAGCTCGGTTTGCATTCTCTCTTCAAGCAAGCGCAGCTTGCGGCTCATCGCTGATTTTGCAATGCCTGCCTGTTCTGCCGCTTTGCCGATACTGCCCAATTCAACGATGTGCACGAATGCACGAAGGTCTTCGAGATCGCCCATAGTGGATTGCCGGTGTTCGAATATTTAGAACAATATGATCGGTAAATTACATCTATTCAAAATATGTTAACCCATTATCATTCGCAGTGTCTGCGAACCGTGGCAGTGCCTTTGAACGCAGGTATGTGGTCAACCAAAAATCAGGAGACTCCTCATGGATACCGAAGACAGCGCGATCATTGCGGCCAAAGCGCCCGCCAGGGCAACTTTGGAGGCAGGCAAGGAATATTTCTGGTGTCGCTGTGGCAGGTCAAAGACACAGCCATTTTGCGACGATTCGCACCGGGGCACGTCGATCACTCCGTTAAAGTTCAGCGCCGAACGTTCCGGTGATGTTTCTTTGTGCCAATGCAAATCGAGCGCAAATGCGCCATTCTGCGATGGTACACATGCGGCCCTGGGCTCATTGCAACCCGGAGACGTCGCACCTGCAGCGAGTGCAGATGGTGTTCCAGTTGCAGCGCCTACGCCTGAGGAGCCCACCGTCGTTAGAATTCACGAACTGGCACGCGATGGTTTGAGCAAACTGGGCCACCATGGCGAGATGGGCTCGATGGGCGTGCCACGCAAGGATTTGCCGCATTGGGATGACATCCAGATACTGCCGGCGCAGATGGCACGCAAACCATTGCTCGATGATCATCCGGTAGCCACCGGTGTCACCATTGGCCCGCGTGCCAGCAGGCCTTTATCGCTCGACATCCCGCTGTTCGTCTCCGACATGAGCTACGGGGCATTGTCCGAGGAGGCAAAAACAGCATTGGCTCGCGGCGCTGAGCTTGCCGGTACGGGCATGTGTTCCGGTGAGGGCGGCATGCTCAACGAGGAGCAGGCAGAAAACTCGCGATACTTCTATGAGCTGGCGTCGGCCAGGTTTGGCTGGAGGCCGGAGTTAACAGAGCGTGTGCAGGCGTTCCACTTTAAGGGTGGGCAGGGTGCCAAAACCGGCACCGGCGGGCACCTGCCGGGCGACAAAGTCCAGGGTAAAATCGCCGAGGTCCGCGGCCTTGAACCTGGTCAGGCGGCGATTTCCCCGTCAACCTTCCCCGATCTGCACAGCGCGGCCGATTTTCGCAAACTGGCCGACGAGGTACGTGAGCGTTCGGGCGGCATACCGATCGGTTTTAAGCTGTCAGCCAATCATATTGAAGACGATATCGACTTTGCACTGGATGCCAGCGCCGATTACATCATTCTGGATGGCAGAGGCGGTGGTACAGGTGCGGCGCCGCTGCTGTTTCGCAACAACATTTCCGTTCCAACCATTCCCGCTCTGGCGCGTGCGCGAAAGCACCTGAATGCCAGAACAGACGGGGAGGTAACATTGGTAATAACAGGTGGTTTGCGTGTTGCCGAAGATTTTGTAAAAGCGATGGCGCTGGGTGCCGACGCGATTGCGGTATCGAATTCAGCGATGCAGGCAGTGGGCTGCATTGCCGCGCGTATGTGCAACTCGAACAACTGTCCCGCGGGTGTTGCTACTCAAAAGCCCGAGTTGCGTGCACGATTGCACGTGCAAACCAGCGCCGAAAAACTGGCCAGATATTTCAGTGCCAGTGTGGAGCTGATGCAAGTGCTGGCACGAGCCTGCGGTCACGACAATCTGTCGAAACTCAGTGTCAGCGATATCACGACCTGGAAACGTGAAATGGCCGATTTGAGCGGAGTCAGGTTTGCAGGAGTGGTAGGCTAGCCTGTAGCGCCACATTCGATTGCAACCAACAAAAATAGCGAAAAAAAATGGGACTTTTACAAGACGGCCAATGGGTTGATCAGTGGTACGACACCGAATCGAGCGGTGGGCGTTTCGTCCGCAAGCTACCGCAGTTTCGCAGCTGGATAACGCCAGACGGATCAGCCGGCCCCAGTGGCGTTGCCGGCTTCAAGGCCGAGCCGGATCGATATCATCTGTATGTATCGCTTGCCTGTCCATGGGCGCACCGAACATTGATCTTTCGCGCGCTAAAAGGTCTCGAGGATATGATTCCGGTTTCCACTGTGCACTGGTACATGGCAGACAAGGGATGGGCGTTTCAAGCGGGAGATGGTGTCGTGCCTGATACCGTGAACCATGCAGAATTCATGTACCAGATATACACAGCGGCGATGCCGGACTATTCGGGCCGTGTCACCGTGCCGGTGTTGTGGGACAAGAAAAACAACACGATCGTTTCGAACGAATCGCCAGAGATCATTCGCATGTTCAACTCCGCTTTCGATCAATTGGGGGCGAGACCGGGTGACTACTACCCCGAGCCACTGCGAGCCGAGATAGACAGCCTGAACGAGCGTATTTACGAGACAGTCAATAACGGCGTATACAAATGTGGGTTCGCCACCTCGCAGGAGGCCTATAACGAGGCGATCGTGCCCTTGTTCGATACACTCGACTGGCTCGACGATCGCTTAGCCAAACAGCGCTACCTGACAGGCGAAAAAATTACCGAGGCAGACTGGCGGTTGTTTACCACCCTCGTCCGATTTGACCCGGTCTATGTCGGACACTTCAAATGCAATATCAGACGCATTGAGGACTATGCGAATCTGTCTGGCTATGTGCGAGACTTGTACCAGCAACCGGGCATTGCAGACACCGTCAATATGGAACACATAAAGAACCATTATTACGCAAGCCACGAGTCAATTAACCCGTCAAGAATCATTCCTGCGGGGCCGGATATAGACTTTATGCAAGCCCATGATCGTGATCGTTTTGGTTAGGTGAAAAATATAGTTCAATGACTGAAAAATGGTGGGTGCTAAAGTTAACCCACCCAACGGAATGCGCTCGAATCCAATAGCCGTAGGGTGGATAAGCCTGCGCATCCACCATTTGCAGAACCACTGCATAATTGAAAAATCCCGTGACGCAAAAAACGACAGATAAATCTAAAGAAGAAAGTCAAACCCAGGCGCAGGCCCGCCGCGCACAGGGCGAATTTATTCGTGGTGTCAGCGGTTTCCGCAGTAGATTGGGTGACGCTGACTTTCCTGCAGAACCTGGCCGCTATCATTTGTTTGTTGCCCTGAATTGCCCTTGGTGCCACCGCGTCACACTGGTCCGCAATGTACTTGGTTTGCGGGATAGTGTATCGCTCGACGTGGCGTTTCCCGGGCGAACCGATGAGAGCGATCCGGTAGCTGCGAACCTGTGGGAATTCAATCCTGATCGAGTAGCCACGCTCACCGGTACCACTTTAGCCGAGTGCACAACAGACACCGCTACCGGGGAAGGCTATCGACTCATCAAGGAAATTTATTCCGCTGAAGGATCTGATGAAGGATCGGTACCCATACTGTACGATAAGAAATTAAAACGCATCGTAAACAATGAGAGTGCCGAAATAATTCGCATGCTCAATGATCAGGTGGCGGCATTGGGAAGTGTGATCCCCGATGAGAAACGCTGCAACCTGTATCCGGATAACAAAGCCTTGAGAGATGAAATAGATGTGCTCAACGCTGACGTTTACACCAGTATTAAT
>CAKZSB010000172.1 GCA_937920585.1 uncultured Granulosicoccaceae bacterium
GGGTGAATATAGAGCACATCGCGCCAAACGGCGAGACCTATCACACCTGGTACGTGCATATGAATCGCATTGATGTACAGGTTGGGCAACAAGTTGCGGCAGGCGAGCAAATTGGTCTCTCCGGATCCACCGGTTGCCTGGGCACTCTGGCACATCTGCATCTGCAGACACACCGGGTCAGCAACACCCGCAGCGGCTTACCGACGCCGGTCGATCCCTATGGCTGGGAAGGCCCGGGCCCCGATCCGTGGGCGCTCGATCCGATGGGTGCTGAAAGTATCTGGCTGTGGCAGGACGGCCAGGCGCCAGCATTGGTCAGATGAGTGGTTTTGTACCTACCATCTTGAAAAGCCATTGACGACATGTGGCTAATATTGCCAGAGCACTACAGCGGAGTTACCTTGCGCACTGATCGGCGCGTGGTTTGGTTTGTCAGGTAAGCCAGCGCTTGCGCCGCTTGTAGTGTTTAACGTCGCGGAACGAGCGACGACCTTCGCCACCGACACCGAGGTAGAACTCTTTGACATCTTCGTTTTCACTCAACATGCCCGCCTCGCCATCCATCACGACGCGACCGGATTCGAGGATGTAACCGTAGTTTGCAAAGCGCAGAGCGATGTTGGTGTTTTGTTCCGCCAACAGAAAGGAGACACCCTCATTTTCATTCAGCTGTTTGACGATGCCGAAAATCTCTTCGACCAATTGAGGCGCGAGGCCCATTGAAGGTTCATCGAGCAGAATCATCTTCGGCCGCGACATTAACGCACGCCCGATCGCACACATCTGCTGCTCGCCCCCTGAAGTGTAGCCGGCCAACGAACTGCGGCGTTCCCTCAGGCGAGGAAAGTAATCGTAGACCAGTTCGAGATGCTCTTTGATTTTGCTCGAGCCGTCGCGCCGGGTGTAGGCGCCGGTCATCAGGTTTTCCTCCACCGTCAAGTGTTCAAAGCAATGCCGACCCTCCATCACCTGAATACACCCTTTGCGAACCAGGGCACTGGGGGTCGAATCCTGGATTTCCTCATCCTCGAAAACGATGTTGCCCTTGGTCACGTCACCACGCTCGGCACGCAACAGATTGGAAATAGCCTTGAGCGTGGTTGTCTTGCCAGCGCCATTGGCCCCGAGGATGGCTACGATTTTGCCGCGTGGTACCTCTAACGAAATACCGCGCAACACGAGGATGACGTGATCGTAGATCACCTCGATGTTGTTCACAGACAGGATTTTTTCAGATTCGCTCACGGCTTCGCTTGCTGGACGTTGACGGCCTGAACCCGAAGGTAGCAGGCAGGTGGATTGACCGATCCACGTTGCCACAAAAAAACAGCGGCAACGTGAACCGGTGACAGGCGATCAACACGGCCCTGTGGCAGCGACCGTGTTTTCTGGTCTAGCTGCAGGTCTGTGTGGTCCAGCCAGGCTTGTCCGAAATGTATTTGTCGGCAGCCGCTTCCAGCTCGGGAATCACGATTTCTCTGAGCACCGGAACCGCCTTGCTGGGCACCCAGTCTTCGCCATTCCACTGTGTCATTATCACCGGATTAGAGCCCGAATGCTCTGTGCATGAAATCTTGATCGGCTCCATAAACCCTTCCAGTCCAAGCTCGCTCAGCCGCGCCTCACTCATATCGATTTGCTCAAACGCATCGCGCATATCGGCGCCGGTAATATCGGTCTTGCCGGTATTCTTCTGCGCAATGGTTATCGCCTCAGCTGTCAGAACAGCGTTAATAACACCCCGGTTGTAAAGCACATTGCCGACGGTGGATTTATCGGTCGTCTGTGATTTCCCAGGATCAACTACAAGCTTGATAACGTCCTGAAGCGCCGGGAAACTATCGCCATTGGCTGAGAAGGTCGCTCCACGATAACCCTTGGCGAGCTCTTCATGTCCCTTCATGTCCACGTGGGCACTCGACCACCAGTTACCAATAAATCGATCCATCGGGAAACGAATCTTGGCCGCCGCTTTGATTGCGGTGGAGTTCATCGCACCCCAGCCCCACATGATCATCCAGTCCGGCTTCTCTTTGCGAACAGTCAACCAGTGTGATGACTGATTTTGCATTTCCTTACCCGCTACCGGGATTTTCAGCACCTCAAATCCGTACTGTTCGGACAATGTCTCCAGCAGTGGCAGAGGCTCACGACCGTAACCCGCGTCCAGGTAGATGAAGCCAATCTTCTTGCCGCTGAGGTTGTCCATGCCGCCTTCCAATTCACCGATGTAGCTCAGAATGGCTGACATCTGACCCCAATAGGTCGTGGGTGCATTGAAGATCCAGGGAAACTTCTCGCCGACAGCCGCTGCGGACAGCCCATAGCCTGCAGAAAGAAGGGGAATCTGATCCACTGAAGCCTTTTGAATCAACTGCAGCGTGATGCCGGTTGAGTTCGGAATGGTTATGAGTGGATTGCGTCCCTTGGTTGATTCGTAGCACTCCACACCCTTCTGTGCGTTGTAGCCAGTCTCACACTCCTCAACGTTTACTTTGACGCCGCCGATGCCGCCGTCGCGTTCGTTCAGCATGGTCATGTAATCGTAGAAGCCATTGGCGAATACGATGCCGTTGCCAGCGAAGGGTCCCGTGCGATAGGTCAGGTGCGGTACAAGCAGCTCCGCGGAGACCGGTGCAGACGTAATCGCCAGTGCACTTGCCAGGCCTGCCAAGAGAAGTTTGATTTTCATATAATGTGCCTCCTAGGGCCCGCTTTGCGGGCGTTGAGCCAATTTGTTAAACAGAATAGAAATGGCCCGTTTTCCTATTCTGCAGCGCATTTTCATTACTGCACTCAGTACTTTGCCAGTGCCTGGCGGGAACTCTGTTAAAGCTGTGCACGACCGCACATCGACCCCATTTTGCAGAATGAATACAGCTGTGTGCAATTCGCTGGTACGCATTTTACGCAAAGAATTTTAAGCATAGGGAAATGGCCATACGCGCAACTTCTCCTTGGCCAGTTGCCACAGTCGCGCCAGTCCGTTCGGCTCTACCGCAAGAAAGAACACGATGAGCCCGCCGATGATCATCAGGTTGATATGCTCGACGGTTGACGGGTAGATTTCGATCCCGATCGTTGCCGGCAGGAACTTGATGATAATTGGCAGCACCCAGATAAAAGCCGCGCCCATAAACGACCCGATCAAACTCCCCATTCCACCGATGATCACCATGAACAGAAACAGAAAGGAGTGATTGATATCAAAGCTCTCCACCTCGGCTGCACCGAGCCAGAAAAAAACCATCATAGCACCGCCAACGCCACAGTAGAACGAGGACATCGCAAACGCGGAGAGCTTGGCTGCAAGTGGCCGTACACCCATTAGTTCTGCCGCTATGTCCATGTCGCGAATCATCATCCAGGACCGGCCGATACGCCCGCGTATGACATTCGAGGCGATCCAGGTCATAAAAATGACGATCAGGGTGACGACCAGGTATTTGACTACCGCATTGGCGGAAGGCCCCGCGATGATGATGCCAAATGCCGTGATATCGGGCACGATCAGCGCACCGGATGGATCATAGTTGTACAGCCATTCCCAGCGAATAAACAGCCACTCCAGAAAGAACTGGGCGGCCAGAGTGGTGACAGCCAGGTAAAGACCTTTGATACGCAGCGAGGGCAGGCCGAATATGATGCCCACCGCAGCGGCAAAAAAACCCGACATCAACACCGCAACGATCAGATTCAATTCCGGAAAATGGGTGATCAGCTTGTAGCAGGCATAAGCACCAACACCGGTAAACGCACCGGTACCCAGTGACAATTGGCCGGCATAGCCCATCAGGATATTCAGCCCGATCGTCACCAGCGCGAAAATCATGAAGGGGATCATGATGCCGTTTAAAAAGAATTCACCACTGGACGAAGACCACCCGTACAGTGGCACCACAACCAACGCTAAGAAGATCATAAACGCGATACCAACCCGATCCTGAAGAATCGGAAAGACCGCGGAATCTGACTTGTAGTCAGTTTTGAACTGGCCAGCTTCTCTATAAAACATATCGGGGCTCCTGCAGGCCTAAACGCGTTCGATGATCTTCTCGCCGAACAGACCCTGTGGTCTGAACAGCAGAAAAATCAATGCAACAATATAAGCGAACCACGCTTCGACACCTCCGCCGAGCAGCGATCCCCAGTAGATTTCGAAAAGCTTTTCGACCAGGCCGACAATAATGCCGGCGATAATTGCACCCGGAATCGACGTGAAGCCTCCAATGATAAGTACCGCCAGTGCCTTCAAAGCAATGATCTCAAGGGCAAAGGAAACGTCGGAGCGCGCGCCCCACATGATGCCGGTGACCAAAGCTACGATGCCCGCTGCAAACCAGACGATAGCCCATATCTGGTTCAGTGAGATGCCGACCGACAGCGCGGCCTGGTGATCGTCTGCGACTGCACGCAATGCGCGCCCGATTCGGGTTTTAGAGAAAAATACCGCCAGCGCCGCGACCAGCAGGCCGGCAATAATGACAGCTGCGATATCGAGATGTTCAAAGAAAACCACGCCGCCGAATATCTCGGCTTCGGATGAACCGGTCGGCAGTCCGAGCTCTTCGGTGATCATGGCCTTGTTTTCGCCGCCGAAAATGAACTGACCAGCGCCGGACAGAAAGCGAGCCAGGCCGATGGTTGCCATCAGGAGAATGGCATCGTGCTGGTTTACCAGCGGCCGCAAAACCACCCTTTCGATGCCAATGGCCAGTAATCCCATAATGCCAATAGTAAGGATCAGCGCTAACCATGCCGGCACGCCGGCCTCATAGAGACCCACCAGTGCCAGCACCGCAAACACCACCATGATTCCCTGCGCGAAGTTGAAGACGCCGGACGCTTTGAAGATCAACACGAAACCCAGAGCGATCAGCGCATACAGGGTGCCCTGGACAAATCCCTCCCAGAGCACCTGGATGAGAAAGCTCAGGTCGCTGAACATGTCAGCGAACGGGCCGATGAATATTGAATGTAGCAATTCCATCAACCGCTCCTAGTGTGGGACGCCGAGGTAGGCATCGATGACAGTCTGTTCGTTCTGGACTTCTTCGGGCGTGCCATCGGCGATCTTCTTACCGTAATCCAGCACAACGACGCGATCGGACAAATCCATCACCACGCCCATGTCGTGCTCGATCAACGTGACCGTGGTACCAAACTCGCTGTTGACGTCGAGGATGAATCGACTCATATCTTCTTTCTCTTCCTGGTTCATCCCGGCCATGGGTTCGTCGAGCAGCAATAGCTCGGGCTCCATGGCAAGTGCACGCGCCAACTCGACCCGTTTCTGCAGGCCATATGGCAACCGGCCAACCGGTGTCTTTCGGATTGCCTGGATTTCGAGAAAGTCGATGATCTCCTCAACCCGCTTGCGGTGCTCGATCTCCTCAGCCAGCGCCGGGCCGTGGCGAAACATCTGCCAGAAAAAGCCACGCTTCATGCGCAACGTTCGACCAGACATGATGTTGTCCAGCGTTGTCATACCGCGAAAAAGCGCAACGTTCTGAAATGTGCGCGCAATGCCCTGGCTGGCAGCTACATAGGGACGCATCGCCTTGCGCACCTCGCCCTTGTAACTGATCGTGCCGACCTGAGGGTGGTAGAAACCATTGATACAGTTGAGCATCGACGTCTTGCCGGCACCGTTGGGGCCGATTATCGCGCGCACTTCGCCCTTTCTCACATTAAAGGAGACATCTGTAATCGCCTTGACGCCGCCGAAAGACAGAGAGATGTCTTTGACGTCGAGGAGTATTTCCTGCTCCGCACTCATGCTGCTACCTCAGCCAACTCGGCGTCACGGATCTTGACATGCCCTGAGACTGCGCCCTTGCGGCCGTCTTCGAAGGTTACCTCGGTCGAGATGTGTTCGTCGCTCTTGCCGCCATACATGGCGTCAATCAGTGGTTTGTAGCGATCGGCGATGAAGCCGCGGCGGACCTTACTGGTACGCGTGAGTTCGCCATCATCGGCGTCGAGTTCCTTGTGCAGGATCAAAAATCGGTGGATCTGCGACGCGGACATCATCGAGTCGCTGGCCAGATCCTGGTTCACCTGGTTAACACAGTCAGCGACCATCTGGTAGATTTCGTCGCGACTGGCCAGATCGATGTAGCCGGCAAAAGACAGGTTCGAGCGGTCGGCAAAATTGCTGCAGGCGGGAAAGTCGATGTTGATCATCGTCATCACGCGGTCGCGGCCATCGCCGATTGCCACGGCCTCCTTGATGTAGGGGAAAAACTTCAACTTGTTCTCAATGTATTTAGGGGCAAACATCTCCCCGTTGGCCAGCTTGCCCACATCGGAAGCGCGGTCGATGATCTTAAGGTGACCATCGGCGTCGATAAAACCAGCGTCGCCCGTGCGGTACCAGCCCTCCGCGTCCTTGGCTTGGGCGGTCGCCTCCGGGTTTTTGTAATATTCCCGCAGCAAGCCAGGGCTGCGCACGAGGATCTCACCGGAATCATCGGTGCGTACCTCAACGCCGTCGATAACCGGTCCAACGGTGTCATCACGCACCTCTCCATCGGGCTGAACGCAGACGAAGACAGCGGTTTCCGTCTGTCCGTACAGTTGTTTGAGGTTGATCCCCAGCGAGCGATAGAAGGTGAACAGATCAGGACCGATGGCCTCACCGGCCGTGTAGGCAAGTCTTACGTTACTGAAGCCGAGTGCATTGCGCAGCGGACCATAAACCAGAAAATCGCCGATTCGATACTTGAGTTTTTCGCCGAAGCTGACGTTTGGATCGCCGTTGATAATGCGCTCTCCGACATCGCGGGCAACCTGCATGTACTTTTCGAACATCCGGCGCTTGAATTTCGACGCGTCCTGCATGCGAATGGTAACTTGTGTCAACAGACCTTCAAACACTCGCGGAGGCGCGAAGTAGTACGTGGGGCCGATCTCGCGCAGATCCGTCGCGATGGTCTCTGCCGACTCCGGGCAGTTGACCACATAGCCGTTCACAAACCACTGTCCGTAAGAGAAGATGTTCTGGCCGATCCAGGCGACCGGCATATACGCCAGTGTTTCTTCCCGGTCGGTCAGCCCCTCGAATTCCGATGCAACCCGCGACACCGTGATCAGACTGCGGTGGGTATGAACCACCCCTTTCGGCACGCCGGTAGTACCTGAAGTCGAGAACATACCAGCCGCCTCGTCCGGACTGGCGGCATCGATCTGATCCTGCACGTAAGAAGCATTTTGCCCATTAAAGGCCTGACCTCGTTCACGCAGCATGTCGCCTGAGACCAGGAAGTCCTCAGTGTAATCGCGCATGCCGCGCGGGTCGTCATAGACAATGGTTCGGAGCACCTGACACTCGGGTTTGATCTCCATCAACTTGTCGACCTGCTCCTGGTCCTCTACCACCGCCAGCGCCATTTCTGCGTTGTTGAAAAAGTGCACCATCTCGGCGGCGACCGCATCCTGGTACAACGGCACGGGTATCGCCCCCAGCATCTGGATTGCCATCATTGCGGCGTACAGTCGCGGGCGGTTGTCGCCGATTACCGCCACATTGTCACCACGTTTCACGCCGAGTTCGGCCAGTCCGCCGGCAAATCCACGCGCCAACGCGTCGAATTCGGACCAGGTGAGTGACTGCCAGATCCCGAGGTGCTTTTCCCGGATGGCGGCGCGGTTGGGACGAATGCGCGTGTGTTCCGCGAGCAGCCGCGGAAACGTAGTGTCCCCTTTGGCCCTGATGTCCGCACTGAATGCCTGCGCTGAAGGGTCAGCGGCTGACGCCATCGACTGTTCTCCTCGTGTAACCGGTCATGACGCCGGCTTG
>CAKZSB010000173.1 GCA_937920585.1 uncultured Granulosicoccaceae bacterium
GATCAGTTACGACCAGGGCACAGATATTACGCGCCAGATACAGGCCGAGGCCACCAGCGTGCCGGCTCTGGGTGTATTGGCTTTTACCGCACCCAACGATGGTGCGGGTAATCTGATCGATGTAACCGGTCTTGAGGGCGAGCTGGGTACGATTGAGTTTACGGTCAGCCGAACGATTGCCGCAACTCAAACAGCACAGGCGATCACTGTTCCGATTACGGTCACCGGTAGCGGTGCAAACCCCGCACAGGCAGGCAGTGACTTTACGGTATCGACCACCACACTGAACTGGGCAGCGGGGGATGCCACGGAACAGTCGTTTACGGTATCGATACTCGACGATAGCGAATCGGAGCCGAATGAAACGCTGTCGGTGGTGTTGGGCGCGCCGAGCGCGACAGTAACATTTGCCAAGCGCTCGGGATTAAAGCCGGGTAACAAGCAACCGCCGCTGGCTGCGGCGACCAGCAACGAAATCAGCATCACGATACTGGATGATGATGTGCAGTTGCTGGTGATGCCCGATCCATTGCTGTCATTGGCAACGCCTGTGGGCACGCCAGTCAGTGGCAGTTTCACGATCACCAATCCATCTGCTGTGGCTGCGATTACAGGTCTGGCGATCGATACCAGTCAGTTCGGCGCACCGTTGTCTGCGGATGCGGGTGAATGCGCGGCGACTCTGGCACCCGGCGCAAGCTGCGTTGTCGTGATTGCCTTTGATCCGGACGCGAGTGGAACGGCTGACGCTTCTTTGCTCGTCAGCCATGACCAGGGTGAGGATATTCTGCGCCAGGTGAATGCCACGGCCAATTCGGAGCCAGTGCTTTTGAGTGTCACACCGGTGGAGGATGTTCAACGTGAAATCAATATTGGCGAGTCCGGGTCGGTAACCTGGATCGTGACCAATAATGGTGGCACTGCGACGACAGATCTTGCGGTGTCGAGCCAGTTCGCACTGGCACAGGGGCAATCACCGGGCGGTTTCAGCATAGACAATCGCTGTTCTCAGGTGCTCGCGCCGCAAGCCAGCTGTGAGATTGAAGCCACGTTCAATGCTGATGTCAGCGGCATCAATTCGATTGCTATCCAGGTGACGGCCGATGAACAGTTGTTGGACCGCTCGCTTGTTGTCGATGTTATGGCGTTGCCGGCAGTGAGCATCAATCTGATCGCCGATCAGACTGATGTGGCAGAGGGCGACAACGGCGTTGGCAACACGGCAGATTTTTCGGTGCAGCTGGGTGCGCCAGTTGATCAAACGATTGTCGTGACGGTGGCCACCGTCAATGGCTCGGGCGTTAACGGTGCAGTGGCCGGTAGTGATTTTACGGGCATCGCCGATCGGCAGATTTCAATTAGTGCGGGGCAGACGCTTGTCACGTTCAGCGTAGAAATTACCGGTGATGATGTCGCCGAACTGGATGAGCGTTTTGATGTTCTTATTACGGGTATCGACGGCAACGGCGTGGATATCGTGCCTGGCAACACGCAGTCCATGGTGACAATTCAGGATGACGATACGCTGGTGGCCGAGTTGATCGCCACCCGGCTGACTTACCCGCAACCCGTCGATGCCGGTGTAAGCACAGCAGTTGAGTTTCAGCTGACACTTGAAAATACATCGGGCTCGGCGGCTATGCCGGCGTTTGCCGCGAGCAACATTGTACTGGCTGCCGAGAGCCTGAATGGTTTGATCACTGTTAGTGACTCGGCACTCGGTCAATCCTGTGTTGGGCAGGCGCTGGGGCCGATTGCAGCGGGTAATGGATTGCAGTGCTTTTTGACTGCCGCCATCAATCCCGCATCGACCGTTCAGGGGCCGCTGTCCGATACGGTAGCGATCACGTATTTCGATGGTCTGCAGCAGCGTTCTACTTTTGTGGAGTTCGCCGCCGAGGTGGTCGCACTGCCGCCCGCTGGCAAGGTGGTTTTTGCCTCTGATCAGAGTGGCACCATTACGGCGGACGTTAGTGTCACCGAGTTACTGGTGATCCGCAGTGCAGGCCAGCGCGGTGATCTGCAGGTAACGCTCGAGACCGACGGTTCTGCGGTCGAGGGTGTTGACTACCAGTTGACCGGTGATCGAATGCTTAGCTGGTCGGATGGCGATAATACCGGCAGGCCCTTGCGTATCGACTGGCTGACAAGTGTGGCGCTGAACGATCGGCAATTGATACTGCGCCTGACCAATCCGCTGTTAAACGGTCAGTCCGACGCCGATAGCCTGGGAACGCCTAACACGCAGATATTTAACCTGCAGGGTGCAAGCCCCGGACAGGTGCGTTTTGCAATGCAGGACATGGCCTTCAACGAGGCGGATGGCACACAGCGTATCGAGGTGCAGCGGGTGGATTCCGATGGCGGAGTCTTGCTCGTCGATTTTGAATTGCTGCCAGGTGCTACAGCCACCGGTGATGGAGTCGACTTCGCATTTGCCAGTGATTCGCGCACGTTGCGATTTGACGGTACCGACACCACCACAATCGATCTGGAGCTGATTGCCGACGCGGTGCTGGATCCGGATGAGACACTCAGTTTGCGTCTATTCAATCCGCGCATCCTGTCAGCCGATGGCACGCAACTGCCGATTGCTGACGGCATTGGGGCGCCGGCACAGGCCGACATCGTCATTCGCGACCAAACCCAGGCAAGCGTCATCTCGCTTGCCACCAGCGGGGGTGTGTTCACGGAGGGCGAGACGATCGATGTTAACGTCAGCCGCTCCAGTGGTGCCGGCATATTTGCCGGAGCGGCGTCTGTCAGGTATTTGATCGGTGCGTCGGTCAGTCAGGAAGACTGTGCGGTCGATGCCCGTAACGATGCGACGTTTGGCGAAGATTACACCACGTCTGCCGGGCGCAGCGGCGTATTGAGCTGGCCCGCGGGCAACACCGATAGTCAGTCCATTCAAATCGATCTGGCGGCCAACGACGAACCCGGTGAGCCCGATGAACAATTCAGTATCGTGTTGTGTGACGTCACGCCTTTGAACGCCGTTGAACTGGCCGGCACATCGCAGGCATCGTTCACGATTGTCGATCCGGCTCAGTCCGGCGCCGTGTCATTCGCACAGGCAAGCTATAGTGTTGATGAAAATGCCGGCACGCTTGATGTCATCGTCAGGCGTGAGCAGCCGTTCAATCAGGCGATCAGTGTCGACTTCGCAACGGTGAGCGGTTCGGCGCAGGCAGGGCTGCAGTATGTCGCCGCGAATGGCACCTTGAATTTCCCGGTGGGAAGTGCTGAGCAGACCATCACGATACAACTGATCGAAGATCCGGATACCCTGGGTGGCCGCTTTTCGGTCCTGCTTGAAAATGCGACGCCGGGTGTCGAGATTCGACTCGACACGGCAACGATCGACATCCTCGATGTGACCGCACCCGATCAGCTGGTTCTGGCGAGTGGCACGTTTTTTACCTCGGAGCAAAGCGGTCAGATTTCCGTGCCGGTAACACGCGTTGGCAGTGGCTTTGGCGATGCGTCGGTGCAGTTCAGAGTGGTACCCGGCAGTGCTACTCGTCGTGTTAATGGCGCCGGCGATTACGCGGTGATACTGCCGATGACAAGCGCCGATGGATCGGCTAACGGCCAGCTGATCGGTACACTTAACTGGCCGGATGGCAGCGCCGGTGAGACCCGTAGTATTTTGATCGGCATCGCACAGGATGATGAATTTGAGACGGCAGAGAATTTCACAATCGAGCTGGTCGCGAGCGACGGCGCGCAAATTGGTGCTCCTGCCAGTGCGTTGATCACGATTGACGATGACCCGGGCGCGAGCCGAATTGTATTCTCTGAAAACGATTATCGCTTCAACGAAGATCTATCGATTGATGATAACGAGACTCGCGGGGTGACTGTGGTTGTCAGCCGGGTGGCCGAGGCGGCATCTGCCGGTGGTCCGGTTGTCGTGCGCTATCAAACGCGCGATTTGTCCGCCACTGCCGGCGCCGACTACACAGCCACCACCGGGCAGGTGTCATGGGTCGCCGACGAAACAGGTGACAAATCCTTTTTTGTACCGGTTGCCTCAGACGAGATAATCGAAGGCAATGAGCAGTTCGAAGTGTCACTCGCGCTGGTCAGTGGCGACAATGCCGTGCTTGATGATCCGTCTACCGTGACCATCGTCGACGACAGCAGCGCCAACACGCCAGTGATATTAAGTTATGCGCTGGTGGATGAATCCGGTGAGGTTATTGTCAGCGGTGCCAACCCGACAATTGACATCAACGAAGGTGATGTTAGTCAGGTGCGACTTCGCGTGACACGCAGCGGAGGCCTGCAGGGATTGTTGACGATGGGTTACACGTTTGGCTTGTCCAGTGATACCGCCACAGTCGCCGATCACGATGGTGTTGCCGGGTCACTGCAATGGGGGCAGGGTGAGGGCGGCGATCGATTCGTTGCGTTTAACGTGCTTGACGACAACTTCTTCGAGGGTGAAACGCCTGAGGTGCTTACAGTGCAACTGAACCGCGCTGCGGTAAGCTGGCCCGGCATCGTGCCGCCACCATCGAACACTCTGATCGAGCAGCCCAATGGCAATCTGATCGTGCGCATCACCGATAATGAGAACAACATTCTGCTCGGTGATGACAGCCAGCCGACCTTCTGGCTTGAGGCCGTGACCGAGGCGAATCTCGATCAGCAGGCAACGCCGCCAGTGGAGCTGGAGCAATTGCAGGTGCGCGTGCTGACCAGTGATCGCACGGCAGTGGTGCCGAGTGCGCAGGTGAGTTGGTCTGTATTGTCCGATCCTCGATTCCCGGCTCAGCAGGTGGCCGAGCTGCTTGCTGCGGATGGCACTTCGCTGGGTACCGATGCGGTGACGATCTCGGACGATAACGGGATCGCGACGGTTCGCGTGCGATTGTTGCGCCGCGGCTTCAGCGCTGTGCGCGCCACACCGGTCGCAAATTTACCGGTCGGTAAAAGGCAGACACGGATAGCCGCACCACAACTGGCCGAAGCGAACGGCGATGTGATCTTTCGCTTTACTGCCGGTTTGCAGGTGGTGGAGAGCCTGACGCCGAATCAGGCCGAAGTCGCGCGCGCGATCGATTTCTTTTGCGATGCGTTTATCGCTGGCGAGGCACCCGAGCCCGCACCACCGCTCGAGGGTGAACTGGCAAGCCCGCAGCGACAGTTGTTCGAGCTGTGCGATCTGGAGGATGAAGACGCCCCCGAGATTGCCGCCTCGCTGCAGGCACTGGGGCACGAAGAGGTATTCACTCTCGGTGATGCCACGATCGAAATGGCCGATCTTCAGGTCACGAATATTTATCAGCGCCTGAACGCAATACGCAGTGGTCAGACCGGTGGTGACGTGGATCTGTCCGGCCTGGGGCTCAAACTGTTTGGCGAGCAGCTGCCCGGTGGGCTTATCGCCGCTGCAGTTGATGAGATGTCAGGTGGTGGCGCGGCGAGCGACGAGCTGATCACCGACTGGGGCTTTTTCGCCAACGGTGCATTTTCCGTCGGGCGCGCCCGCAGTACCGAAAACGAAGTCGGCCAGAAATTTGATACACGCGGACTGACCGCAGGCGTAGATTATCGCCTGCGTGATGACGTCGTCATCGGTGCCGCGCTCGGCCACACCAACCATGAAAGTGAATTTGTCGGTGAAACAGGTTTCAACACGCTCGACGGCACCTACCTCACGTTCTTTGGTACCTGGTACAAAGTCAACCGTGGTTACATTGATGGCGTGCTGGAGGTCGGCCGAAATTCCTACGACATCCGGCGTCGTATCAATCTAAACCTGGTCGATCCAGAAGATGGCAGTCTGCTGCAGGATACCGTGGCAGAACAGTTTGCCGATGGTGACGCCAGTGCGCAATCCGCATCACTGACTTTGAGTGCCGGTCTGGAATACAGTGGCAATGGTGTCGAGTTTGGCCCGTACGGGCGCTTGTCGCTGAGTACCGCGACGGTGGAGGCGTATCGAGAGCGCATCGTCAATCCGCAAAATATTGGTGAGGGGTATCTGCTCGATATACAGGAACACGATGTGCGTTCCACGCGGCTGGCACTGGGTGGACAGTTATCTAAAACCTATAGCTCAAGCCGTGGCGTGTTCATACCGCAACTGCGAATCGAGGCCCAGTACGAGGCGCAGGAGCGTCCCGATGGCATCACTGCTACATTTCAATATGATCCCACCAGCACGCCGTTTACCGTCAACGCCGACGACAACGAATCGCTGGTCGTCAACTACGGCCTGGGTGGCTCGGCGGTATTCGCCAATGGTCGCAGTGCCTATCTCTATTACGAAGGGCAGGCCGGCCACGACACGATCACCCGACACTGGCTCAAGGGAGGATTTCGAGTTGAGTTCTGATGTTTTTCGCTCACTGGTCGGCGCGCTGCCATTGTCGGTGCTGGTTGCCTGTGGCGGCAGCGGCAGTGAGCGGCCAATCGATACGACGCTGGTCGATACAGAACTGGTCGAGTCGATCGACATCGGCGGTGCGCGTATGGTGCCGGATTACAGCGACTCGATTGATCGCTATAGCCTGATCCCCGATAGTGCGGCGACTGAGTTGTCCATCAGTGTGACCGCCGCCGATCCGACAGCCGAAATTCTTATTGGCGGGTCGGTCGCGGCAAGTGCTGAAGTGGCTGCATTGGCGTTGCCAGCGGATGGTCAGACGCTTGCAGTTGAAGTGCGGCACGGCGCGCAACAGCAGGTGATAGAACTGGTGTCTGTGCCGGCGAACTATCCCAGATTTGAAGTCACCACTCGCCTGGCCGACACCGCTTCGGGTGATTTGTATCTCAGCGCGGTGGGTGAGCCTTCATTTTCTATCAGGAGCGATGACTACGGCGTGCCCTCGTACGTGTACCAGGCACCGTTGCGCACTGGCACCTTTATGCGGCATAGCAATGGCTATAGCTCGTTTGCCGATCGTTTTATCAACGAGTTTGGGCTGGAGACAAACGATCGCGTCATACTGGATGAAAGCCTGCAGGAAATAGCAAGGCTGCAAACGGCAGCGCCACTGCAGCATACCGATAGTCACGACTTCCTCATCCGCGAAAACGGGAATCACGTCTTCCTGGCCTACGAACCGACTGTTCGCGACAGCGCGCCCTATGCAGACTCAGTGATCCAGGAAGTCGACAGCCAGACTGGCGAAGAGGTATTTCGGTGGAACAGCTGGGGCGTTATCCCGCTCGACGATGTGCTGCACAACAACCGTGTGGAGTACGCACATATCAATTCAGTGTTCGTCGATACAGATGGGCATTTCCTGGCTTCGCTGCGCGGCACCAGCCAGATCGTGAAAATCAATCGCGACACCGGTGCAGTTGACTGGAAGCTCGGCGGTGTGTCAAATGAATTCGCTATCGATGATCCGCTGGGCGGTCCCTGCGGGCAGCATCATGTCACCCGACTGGCCAATGGAAACATACTTTTTTTCGATAACGGTATCTTTTGTCCACCGGATTACCCGGCCCGTGAACAGATCAGTCGTGCAGTTGAGTACCGCTTGAACGAGCGGGAGAAAACCGCCACGCTGGTCTGGTCCTATCAGCAGCCAGGCGTATACGCCCGCACCGGTGGTTCCGCGCAGCGTCTGGCAAATGGCAACACACTGATCGGCTGGGGTGGCAACACCACCGGACCATCGGCCACTGAAGTCAATGCAGCGGGCGTTGTGGTGTATGAGTTTAAACTGTGGCGCGGCGATACGGTGCGCGGCAGTAATCGAGTGCTGCGGTATTAGTGTAACCTTCAACCCGCCAGTCGGCGTGCAACTGCGTTAAACGCTTGATTACGGAGTAACTGGCGTCGCCTGGTATTGTCTGTGATGCAATGGCTTTGCCGCAGTGCTGCGTGCCCCGACCAAACTGAGAACTCACCTTAGCAATGCTGTAGTTCGCTAGCCTGCCGCGAGCCGTTGCATTATGTCGCGCCAGCCGCGCTCGGCTTTCGGGCCTGCACCGGCAAACATTTCTTCAAGATGCAGCATCTGAGTGCCGCTGAGTCGCGCTTCCAGTTTTATCCCCTCTGCGGTCAGCCTGAGTTCGCGTACTCTCGCATCGTGCGGAGCCCGTGCATTATCCACCAGTTTCATACTGGCCAGTTGACGCAATGGCGTGTTCAGGGCCTGCTTGCTTATCTGCAGTACGTCGAGTAACTCGTTGACCGACAGGCCGGGATTACGACTGATGAAATATAAAACTCGGTGGTGTACACGCCCAAGCCCGCGCTTTTGCAAAATGCGATCGGGGCCGGCGGTGAATGCGCGATAGGAAAAATACAACAGCTCGATCGCCTCGCGCAGCTCGTCTTCTCTTTTTCTGTCAACCATATTGACATAATGGATTTAGCATACCAGACTGTCAATGAGTCAATGGTGTTGACCTTAAACAGAGGACGCGAATATGCCGCAACTCGCCAGCAGAGTTAAACGTCTTAGCCCGTCGCCAATTCGCGAGATACTGGAGGTAATCAGCCAGCCGGGTATGGTCTCGTTTGCCGGTGGCCTGCCGTCGCCGGCGAGCTTTCCTGCATTGAACAACCTTTCGGTGCCGAATGAGGAGTTACAGTACGGAGCCAGCGAGGGCAACGTCGCGCTGCGCGAGTTGATCGCGGCACAATTGACGGAGCGCGGCATCGACACATCGCCCGATCGCGTGCTGGTATTGTCCGGCTCGCAACAGGGCATCGATCTGGTGGCCAAGCTGTTGATCGAAGAAGGCGCCAGCGTGGCCGTCGAATCGCCTACCTATCTGGC
Organism: uncultured Granulosicoccaceae bacterium; assembly: GCA_937920585.1. GTDB lineage: Bacteria > Pseudomonadota > Gammaproteobacteria > Granulosicoccales > Granulosicoccaceae > CAKZSB01. The sequence continues at coordinate 8,754 of CAKZSB010000173.1, forward strand.
GGCGTTGCAGGTATTTTCGCTATTCGGTGCCAGCTACTGTTGTTTTTCGCCCGACTCAATGCAGTCGATCAATGCGCAATCAAGCCCTGCGCTGGTCTACAGCATACCGACTTTTCAAAATCCCTCGGGCCACTGCTACAGCCACGAGCAACGCTGTTCACTCGCAGCGGCAGTCGATGCCTGCGATGCCGTGTTTTTTGAGGATGATCCCTATCGTGATCTGGTTTATGAAGCCTGTGATCGCACGCCGGTTTGCAGTTTGCTGCAACGCTCGGACTGGGTTTATCAATCGTCGTTTTCGAAATCACTGGCGCCCGGTTTGCGGCTGGGCTATCTCACCGCATCGGAATCGCTGTTTCCACTTCTGGTGCGCGCCAAGCAGGCGGCCGACCTACACAGTAATCGAGTATGCCAGCATATTGCTCACCAGTTGCTGTCGTCTCCCGGCGCCGGTGCGCGGCTCAAGCAACTGGTCGACGACTACCGCCGCCGGCGTGATCATTTCGATACGCTGTTGCAGCGATATTTCGGTGATATCGCCCAGTGGCAGCTGCCTGTCGGCGGTTTGTTCTTCTGGCTTGATTTAACCGCCGCGCCAACGCTGGATACACAGCCGTTGTTGCGTGCAGCGGTACAGCAGGGAGTCGCCTTCATGCCGGGTGAGCCCTTCTTTGCCGACGCATCAGCCGGCTGCGGTGCGTTGCGTCTGAATTTCAGTCACGCCAGTGCCGCCGAGGCTGAGCGTGGACTGGCAACGCTTGCCGATCTATTCAGCAGCGCAATCGCGGCGCACCTAACGGCGCCGAATCACGCTTGCGTCGTCACACCAGACGTTGCATTGTAGGGATACTCCAGCAACCGCGAGCGATGGATGAGCAAGCTAATCCATGTGATCAATCCGAATTCCAATCCCGAGGTAAGCGATGGCCTGAGTCAGGCATTGCAGGGGCTTGCGATACCTCAAGCCCTCGACATCCATTGTTCAACACTGGAAACGGCACCGTTTGGAATAGAATCTCAGCGCGATATCGATACCGTCGCACCCTTGCTGCAACAGCGCATCGCCAGCGATACCCAAAGCGATGCGTTCGTGATCGCCTGTTATTCGGATCCGGGTTTGCACGGTTGTCGCGAGGCGACCGATAAACCGGTGCTGGGCATGGCAGAATGTGGTCTGCTGACCGCGTTGACCCTGGGCGATCAGTTCGGTGTGATAGCTATCGCCAACGCATCGATAAAGCGTCATGTGCGCCATATTCGCCAGCTGGGGCTGCAGCAGCGCTACGTCGGTGAAGTGTCGCTCGATATGAGTGTCGCTGAGTCGGCGTCGGGTAGTGCCACATTGCAGAAAATTATCGAGGCGGGTGCTCATCTGCGCGATGAGCACGGCGCCGATGTCGTTGTGCTGGGTTGTGCCGGTATGGCCAGGCATCGAGCGCCTGCGGAGCGGCAACTGGGCATTCCTGTCATCGAACCGGTGCAGGCTGCTGTGGCCACGGCGATAGGGCGATTGCTGACAGGATAGGCGCGTCGCAACTGGTGATGTGCTGTCGGCATTGGCTAAGCGTTTCAGAATTAAAACCGCCACGCTCGCGCATTCACAAATCAGTCAGCAAAATCGGGCAATATCATGAAAGCAGGTTTCATCGGGTTGGGTAATGTGGGCGCCAAACTGGCTGGCAGCCTGCTTCGCAATGGCGTCGATCTTACGATCCGTGATTTGAATAAATCGCAGGCTCAGCCGTTTCTGGATCAGGGCGCCCAATGGGCCGAAAGTCCGGCCGAGATGGCGGCCAACTGCGAGGCGATCATCACCTGCCTGCCATCACCTGCCGCCTCGGCGGCGGTGATGGAGGGCGAGGACGGCATACTCTCGGCGCTGCGCGAGGGACAGATCTGGATGGAGATGTCCACGACCGACGAAGCTGAAGTCAAGCGACTTGGCGCGCTGGTTGCCGCTAAAGGGGCCGCAGCGGTGGATTGCCCGGTATCGGGTGGCTGCCATCGCGCGGACACCGGCAACATTGCCATATTCGCCGGCTGCGAACGCGAAACGTTCGAGCGCATCATGCCGTTGCTTAAATGTATGGGGCGGCGACTGCTGCACACCGGCGAACTCGGCTCCGCATCCATTTTAAAAGTCGTCACCAACTATCTGGCCACCGCCAATTTAATCTCATGTTGTGAGGCGCTAGTGACATCCAAAGCCGCCGGCATGGACCTCAACACCGCCTGGGAGGCGATCAGAATTTCATCCGGCAACTCATTCGTGCACGAGACCGAAAGCCAGGTCATATTGAACGGCTCGCGCGATATCTCGTTTACGATGGATCTGGTCAGCAAGGATATCGGTTTGTTCCAGGCCATCGCCGATCGCCACAACGTGCCGCTGGAAATGAGCCCGCTGATGATTGATAT
>CAKZSB010000174.1 GCA_937920585.1 uncultured Granulosicoccaceae bacterium
GATCTCGGCGTTCGGGAAAGTGGCTTTGCCGCCAGTCATCAGGTTGCCGATGTGGTCGGGATGGCTGTGGCTTATCAGTACGATGTCGATGTCTTCCAGGCTGTAGCCGCTCGCGGCGAGTGACCTTGCGAAGTAACCGGCGGTTGGCATTGGCGCATTTTCACCAAAGCCGGGGTCGATGGCGATCACTTTGCCAGCGATCTCGATAATGGTAGTGGTGAAGCTGTGTTCAAGCGCGGGGCAGGGGATCTGGTGCTCGTTTGCCAGCGCTTCCACTTCTTCGGCGCTTGCGTTGGTTGCCACAAACGGATGCAGGTCCTGTCGTGTAACGTGGCCCTCCAACAGGTTGCTTACGATCGCATTGCCCAGTTGAAACTGATACACGTGCGGCCGCACCAGGGATTGGGCACGACCATCCTGATCTTTTTTCATTGCAAGGCTAGCTCTGGTTGTTGGTTCGAAAAATCATGGATTCACAGACTGGTCATTCTAAAAGACCATGCGCTGTGCACTGTTGAGTGCGCAAAATTCAGATGTCACTGATTCGACGGCAAAGTGTCCTGCAGCCGATAGTAAAAACGCCAGGCTGCCGTTGCAAGGTGAAGGCCCCGCGACCAACGCGATCTTTTCATCCTCTATTGAAGATCTGTGGCAAACACAGACTGGCACTTATCGCAAACAGCCGTGAGTTCGGATTGCATCGCCTCGCAGAAAAGTTGCGCTGCCGGTGACAGGGTTTTCGATGCCTGCTCTATCAGCACATAGTTCAGTGACATGGCGGGCTTTTGAATAGGGTGGAGCTGTCGGTGCTGGGCGGAAGTATCGTCTATCACCAGGCAGCCTGGCAGAATGGTTGTCCAGTCGCTTTTGGCGACCAGATCGAGCGTTGCCATCATCGCATCGAGTTCCATTATTCTGTCAACCGGAATGTTGTAGTTTCGTATGGCGGTTTCGATGCTGGCTCTTCGTGCGTTTTGTGGTCCGGGCAGCACCAGTTTCAGTGGCATCACCGTGGTTAAATCAACTGGAGACAGGTGAGGTCTTTTGTCGTTTACTGCAGTGACAAACACTTCCGGGTCGGTGGCGAGTTGCAGGGTGCGCAGACCCGCGTCTGTGGATGATGGCGGGACCACGGCGAAATCCAGCCTGCCGGTTCGCACGCCCTCACTTAGCTGGGCACTGTAGGCCTCTTCTATCTTCACCTCAATATTCGGATAGCGGGTGGCGAATGTTCTCAGCACCGATGCTGCAACTGACCGGGTTGTGGTTGGCATCAGTCCGGCGGACACAGTGCCGGTGACGGTCCCCTGTAGTGCGTTGACGTCGGAGACAATGGCGGTAGTTTCTCGCAGCACCCTGGTTGCTCGCTGGTACACCAGCTTGCCAGTGGCAGTAGGCACTACACCAGTGGCAGATCGCTCAAAGAGCTTGGTATTGAGGCTTTCTTCCAGTAATTTTATCTGAGCGCTGACACCCGGCTGTGTGGCATGAACACGAGTTGCCGCTGCGGTGAATGATCCTTCTTCTACCACAGCGACAAGGAAGCGCAATTGACGAAGACGCATGGGAAGAAACGCGATTGAGGCGCTTGAGTCTATCAGAATTGACGATTACCTGTCAGTTGTTCGATAGCCTGAATTGCGGATTAACCGGGGTTGCCCGGGACGGTATCAATCGATGAGGAATAGCGATATTGAGGGAAAGATTATCAGCAGCCCGAGTATCAGGATCTGGATTAACAAAAACGGTATGAACGATCGAAATATTGTCAGCAGATCGATATCCGGCGGGGCGACGCTTTTCAAGTAGAACGCTGCAGAGCCGAACGGTGGTGTGAGGAAAGCCATTTGCATATTCACGCTGAACAAAACGCCAAACCAGACCGGATCATAGCCGAGCGTTGTCACTATGGGCAGAAATACGGGCATGGTCATCAGCACCACACCTACCCAATCCATGAACATGCCCAGCACAAAGAAAATCAACATCATAACGATGACGATAGCGACCGGGGCAACATCGAGGCTGACTATGGCATCGGCCACGAATTTCCCGCCGCCAGCCAGCGTGAAAGCGCCGGCCAGCACGGTTGCACCGAAAGTTACCCACATGATCGCGCCTACCGAGACGAATGTCTGCTCCAGCGCCTCGTATACCAGGCTGGCACTCAACTCGTGACGAATAAAAATTAGCAACAGGGTAACCACCACACCCATGGCGGCGGCTTCAGTAATGCCGGTAACGCCGCCGTAAATTGAACCCAGGACTAAATCGACTATTACCAGCAGGGGTAACAAACCACGGGCAACTTTGAAAGTGTCCCGTCTCCCGAGCCATACGATCGCCAACAGGGCAACGGTGGCGCTCGTGAAGATGAAAGCAGCAATCCGGTTGAATTCGTGAGTCGATATCAGGCTGATTATAGTGACACCGGCCAGGCCGGCGGCGAACGGGAGCATCACTAAAGCCAGGTCGATGGTGGCGTTATGGCCCGGTTGCTTTGGTGCCTCAATGGGTGAGGGAAGTGGCGCCAGTGACGGGTTGAGGCGGGTTCTAATGATGATATAAAGAATGTAGGATCCGGCCAGCATCAATCCCGGTATAAAGGATGCGGTGAACAAGCGGGTAATCGAAGTTTCCGTGATAAGACCGTACATGATCAGCACCACGGATGGGGGAATCATGGCGCCGAGTGAACCCCCGGCGCAAATTGTACCGATGGCCAGGTGTTTATCGTAGCCAAGGCGTAACATCTGTGGCAGGGCTACCAGCCCAAGCAGTATTATCTCGCCACCGATAATGCCGGACATCGCCGCCATGATCACCGAAAGAATGGTAGTGGCAATTGCAACGCCACCGCGCAGTCGGCGCAATAGGGTATTGAGTGCTTCGTAGGTGTCTTTGGCGATGCCCGAGCGTTCGAGCAGTGATGCCATCACAATGAAAAACGGTATGGCGACGAATGCGTGTGTGTTGACCAGGTCGTAGATGCGTTGCATCACCAGCCCGAGGCCGGCCTCACCGAACTTGAACCAGATCAGCATGGCACCCAGCGTGCCCGTTGCAAATCCCAATGGAACGCCAGCCACCAGCAATAGCATGATGCCGGTGAGCAAAATCGCCAGCATTAATCCTGTGCCAAGGTCGGCCTGTAGGGGGGTGAGTTGAAAAAGCGGCGATATTCCAACCAGAATACCCGCCAGGACAACCGTTATCGCCAGTGCCGTACGAAGGTTCAAGCGTGGCCCTTGTCGGCCGGGGATGTTTTACGGTGCCTGCCGATCCTGCAGTGATCTGCAAGCAGATTGTTAATGGCGACTATTGCTACCACCGTCGTCGTGATCAATATCAGTGGCTTGATCGTACCGGCGATGGATGGATCGAGTAGCTTTCCGGATTGAACCCAGGCCATGAAAGCGTTAAATGCCGGTGCCGTTCCACCGACCATCATCAGCGTGGTGTAAACGACGATTATAAAAACAGAGAGATAGTCAAACGCCATTCTCATCCAGCTCGGGACGATATCGTAAACCGCGGTTATGCGTATATGGCTGCGCCGCTGCATCGCATAGGTGCCTGCTACAAGATACACAATGGCACCGAGCCAGAGCGTATTTTTGTAAGCCCAGGTGGTCGGATTGTCGAAAGCGTATCGCATCACGACTTCGAAGAGGGTGATAGCGACCGCCAGGAGAATCAACAACATGGCGCTGCGGGATACCCGCACTACCAGGCGATCAATCCTGGTCATTTATTCATGCTCGAATCTCGCGACAGGGCGGCGAATTTATCGTCGACAGGCGCGGATTGTACAACTTTGAGATTTGCGATTGTGGCTAATATGCCGGATGCACTGCCTGGTCAACTGACGAAATCACTGCATGCACGTTAGTGTGTCGCTTGATAGAAAGGTGACACTTTATAGTCGCAACAGCCGCCAATGCAGCGTAAGAAAAGCTCAACGTCTGAACACTCTGTCTGCACTTTTCTGCCTTGCACTGACTACTGTAGCAGCGAAAAGTTAGTCGCCCTGTTTCTCTAGTGGCTATTGATGGCCTGCCTGGCAGTGCTTTGCTTTTGGTTGGGCACCGTTTACGATGGCGAAATATACTGATTACAGGATCCACGATGCCCGATTCCTTTGACTACATAATCGTCGGCAGCGGTGCGGCAGGCTCTGTGGTGGCTGCGCGCCTGGCTGAGGCCAATGCGGGCACTGTCTGCGTCATCGAAGCAGGGGGCGACAATGACCGGCTAATGGTGAATGTGCCCGCCGGCTTTGTACATAATCTGCGCAAGCCTGAAATGATGTGGCAGTTCGAGAGCGTTGCCGGTGACAATACCGGCGGGCGCAGCGTCTATCTGCCGCAGGGGAAAATAGCAGGTGGGTCAACTTCTATAAACGGGCTTATCTACAATCGCGGACAGGCACAGGATTTCGATCACTGGGCCTCACTTGGAAACCCTGGTTGGTCGTACCAGGATGTATTGCCGTATTTCAGGAAGGCCGAAACTCGTGCGGGCATTGAATCACAGTATCGCGGGGCAACCGGGCCACTGCGCATCAGCGATCCTGATCAGGGGCATGATTTGTGTGATCGCTTTATCGATGCGGTGTCAGCAGTCAGCGGGGCGCCGAAAAACAACGATTACAATGCCGAGTCACAATTCGGGACCGGATACTACCAGCGTTTCATTCACCGAGGTCGCAGAGAAAACGTTGCTGCGCGATACCTTAAACCAGCGCTGGAAAAAGGTGGTGTGTCTGTGAAGCACCATTGCCATGTGAATCGAATAGTGTTTGAGCACGGCCGCGCCATCGGCGTGGAGGTTGAAACAGACGGTGTCACCAGCCAGATAAATATCAACAGTGAATTGCTGTTGTGTGCAGGCACTGTTAACAGTGCTGCACTGCTGCAAAGATCGGGCGTGGGTGATGGTGAACATCTGCAATCGCTTGGCATACCGTCGGTGCATCACCTGCCCGGCGTGGGCAACAATTTCCAGGATCACTATTTTGTCCGCCTCGCCGTGAGGCTGCAAGCTGGAACAGATTCACTTAACGCACAGGCAAAAGGCTGGCGCCTTGGCAGAGAAATTTTGCGTTGGGCAACTGGCAAGCCGAGCATTCTGGCCTGGAGCCCGTCTATTGCCTATGCGTTTCTACATGCCGAGTCAGTGCTTGCGGGAGAGGACGCATCGCAAACGCAGCCCGATCTGCAGTTTGTGTTCAGCCATGGCAGTTACCGGCCGGGGCGAGTGTACGAGCTTGATAACTTTCCGGCAGTTACCTGTGGTTTCACTCAGCAGCGGCCGCACAGTAGCGGGTATGTAAAAATTCGATCGCCCGATGTACACGAAAATCCGGAAGTACAACCCAACTATCTGATTGATCAGCGGGATCAATTGGCCGCTATTAATGGTGTGAAGCTGGCACGCCAGTTTTTGAATTCAGATCAGTTTAAACCGCTCTACGCGAATGAGGAGACACCGGGTGTTTCCATTCAGACGGATGAAGAAATACTGCAGTATGCGCGTGATACCGGCAATACCGGCTACCATCTGGTTGGCACTTGCAGGATGGGGCCGTCGACCGATCCAATGGCAGTGGTGTCGCCGGAACTGCGGCTGCACGGGCTGGATTCCATTCGCGTGATTGACGCGTCCGTGATGCCGAGCGTCACTTCATCCAATACCTGTGCTGCCACCATAATGATCGGCGAAAAAGGGGCAGATATGTTGTTGAATCCCTAGCACCCTGTAGCCGTCAAGCGGCCTGAATGAGTCGATAAATCAAAGCGCCTGATTCGCATTGTAATCTTCGTCAATCGACCTTGTGGGAGCTCGTGATGCAGGCGAGGTGCGCAGTCTCGATCACTCGGCTTTTTTATTCTATAAAGTCATGACCTAAACTGATTGAAGGCTTAACCCGTATGTACCGCAGCAATGGGATAATAAAACTGCTCAAACCCGGCCTTGCCGTTTGCCTGATCAGTGCCGCCTCGGGCGTTTTGGCAGTAGCCAATGCGCAGCACGAGCAGTTGTCCAGGGTTGATGAGCGTGTAACCAATATAGATATCAGCGGTGATGGTTCTGTGGTTGCCTACAGTACCTTCAGAGGAGCATCCGTCAGCAGTATTGCCGAGCATGCATTTTTTTATAAATCGCTGGCAGATGTATGTCGCCTATAGTGTCAGCTTCACCAGAAACAGAGATGATCACAACCGTTTTCTTTCGATACGACTCAAAGACACAGTCACCGGGCAGGTATCGGATATCGCAGTGGGCACCGATGGCCAGCCGCCTAACTTCGACTCCTGCGGACCGCAAATCAGCAACGACGGGAGGTTTGTTGTATTTGGCAGTGGTGCAACGAATCTGGTTGCGAACAACCCGAAAAATCACCTCTACATCACCGATCGCTTCACCGCTGTGACAGAACTTGTCAGCAGCGTAGAGGGCGTCGAAGGCAATGAGACTTCAACTTATGCAACGCTATCATCAGATGGCAGCAAGGTGGTGTTTCAGACGTTTTCAAGCAATCTCCGGCGGGACGGCCGCCATACTCAGTGAGAGAATCATTGCAGACGCCGATATGCCAGCGTCGCTGGAACCGGTCGACACCTGCGTCTATTTTCATGCCTAACAACATAACGGCTGGGGCTGGGATCCGGTGAATGCGGTTAGTTGCCCGCCTGTTGCCGAGACAGGGTGCGACTATTCGCAGGCAGACATCACGACGGCTGGGGCTGGGATACCTTTACTGGCGAGAGTTGCCCTCCGCTCTAGCGGGAGCTGGCGATCGACGTACAGAACTAATGGCGGGGGCTCGCTGTACTCTGCCTGGAGTCACGCGTAAGCTGACAGGGTCCTGATACACCCCTGTCACCTGGAAGCTTCATCATCAACCGGTTCTCTTCACAACCGGCGGCGCACCGATCCGTCGCCGGTATAGCATTGTTGCTTGCAGGCTTTGTTTTGCTGGTGCTAAGCGATGCCACAGCAAAGCTGTTGACCGAAAGTCTCGGCGTGGTACAGATCGTTTGCATTCGCGCCGTGTTGTTGGTGATATGCCTGACGCTCTTTTTTACAGCCAGCGGCAAGCGCGAGGTCTTACATCCCGGTGACCTGAAAATGCAGTTGATCCGCGGTACGCTTGCCTGTGGCTCGGTGTATCTGTTCATCCTTGGCATCAGCTATGTACAGCTGGCGGAGGCAGCCGCGGCCTCTTATCTGGGGCCCATCATCATGACTGCGCTGGCGCCCGTGATTCTCGGTGAGCGGGTTGGCATTCATCGCTGGGGTGCGGTAGTGCTTGGCTTCGTCGGCATGCTTATCATGCTGCGGCCGTCTGCCAACGGCATTGCCTGGGCGATGTTGATTCCCGCCAGCGCTGCCGTTTTTGGTGCCCTGCGCGATCTGTTTACGCGCAAGATGCGTAGCAGCGGCCACCCGGTCAGCGTACTGCTTTACAGCAATCTCATTATCGCCGGGCTGGGATTGCCATTCATGCTGTGGAACTGGCAGCCACTAAGCCTCACACAAACAGCGATTCTGGTGTTGTCGACATCATTGATCGGCACTGCTCATCTTATGCATATACAGGCGTTCCGGCTTGAGGAGGCGTCGGTGTTAGCACCATTTCGCTACACCGGCATTATTTGGGGCGTATTGTTCGGGTATCTTTTCTGGGGTGATCTGCCCGATCGCTGGGTTTTAGTCGGGGCTGTAGTTGTGATTGTAAGCGGTCTGTACATTTACTGGCGAGAGCGCATACGCTCCCGGTGATCAGACTCGATTTCCACGCAATTCAAAATCGCAGACAGCTAGTTGTCAATGATAGTGCGCGCTCTTTGGTGTGGGTACCGAGCAGCACAAAAGTTGCAGATCCTCAGTTAATTTGAATGGCGGGCTATTGCGTTGGTTGTTGTGTGTTTTGGTGCCTGCGTCATTTACCAAAGTGGCAAAACCAATTCGGATTCTCATTGCCTATCCGGTATTCGGTGCGAAACAGCTATTCAACACGACCGATTCGCTGCCTGTGACGTTAGTTGAATACGAAGTTGTTCTTGTCGACTCTCGCGTGCCATCCCTGCCGCTGTCATTCTTAACCCTCTTCATATCTTGTTTCGTCTGTCTTGCTATGGTGGCCTTTCGCCGCTCGGGACGATATTGAGTATCACGCAGACAGACTTTAGTGCCGCGCGAAATACCCGGAGTTTTTTTAAGGTCTGGCCTCGACGTCAATCCCGCTAAGGCTGACACGCCTCGGGCGCCCGGACCCCTCTATTGCAGAGCGAGATTGGTCACAGTACTCAAAAACCGTATCTTCGCACCCGTTTTTGAAAATCTCGATTCCATCAGTGAAATGTGTGGAATATGGTTTTAAAACAGTGGTTTATGGTGGTTATTTCACGTGTATTGTTGGCTAAGATACGATCCTTCACAGGCTGTGGTGTGGAGATATCGATCGATCAAGCGTTAACGAACTGCAGCAGCGGCAGCACTTCGTAATTCTGCCTGCTGAACACGACAACAAATAACTACGATCAGGAAAAACGCTGATCGGTAGATCAGGAGAATGAAAGAAATGAAAAACGTAAGCGCGTTTCGAGCAATACTGGCAGTCACCTGTGCGTCTACTGGTGAATATCAGCATACTTATAGCGATCTGATGAATGTTGCGTCCGATCAGGTTCAGGTAGTGGATCGCGACAAATATCTGTTCAATATGCACGCCGTGATGTCTGGCCAATATACGGACCTGCTGATTATCGATATTGATTCTTTTGGTATTGATGACGCTTGCTATCTGGTTTTTGTTGCCAGTGTTTTCGCCCCGAAGGTGCCCGTAGTACTGGTTACTCGTAATGTTCTGCCTGACACACATCGCAGTCGCTACCTGCGCTCGGCTGCCGGTGTGCTTGATATCATCGAACTGGCCGACCACGGTCTTGCATTGACCGCCGCTTAATTCCCGACTCCCTATCTGCCCCATACTTCGATCAGAGACCTAACATCATGCTTACCCAGGAACGTTTACTGCAGGCCGCAGAAGAAGAGTTCATGAACGACGAGCAACTGGCTTTCATGCGGCAGAAACTGCTGGATATGCGCCAGCAGATCATCGGTGACGAACGCGTGGATTCGCCGGTGCAGGCCGATCGGCTTAGTGATGCTGCCGATCAGGCTCAACAGGAAGAGCAATGGATGATCGAGATCAGGAAACGCTCAATCGAGAGTGATCTACTGAGTGACATAGAACAGGCTTTGTACAAAGTAGAAATCGGTGAATATGGCTACTGTGAGTACAGTGGCGATCCGATTGATATCCGCAGACTGCTGGCTTATCCAATGTCGCGCATGACAGTAGAGGAGCAGGAGCGCCATGAAAGACTACAGCAATTTATTTAGCCGCGTCTAACAGGAAAGCCTGGCGGAGAATACAATAAGCAGACGCTGGCCCAAAATTGTTCACAGGAGATGCCATGTAAGACAGACTGTAGCACCAGAGATAATATAGACAGTACCTCCAGTTTCCCGTTTATTCGACCGTGCCCCGCTTCACGGTCAATGTCCCGCAGAATACCTGCGGGACGCCCTTCGTTGGTGTTATCACTATTTCGGAAACGACACGTTCTTTAACGCTGTATCGATAGAGAAAACCCCTTCACTCGCCGTTACATAGATCCAGCAACAGTGACGTAAGAATTGCGATGCGCTGGTCGGAGAATGACACCGGATCATCAGGCAAAACCCCGGTACTCGCAGTTTGGGTAGCTCGGGAAAATTCATAATAACGATAATAGTGGCCATAAAAATGAAACAGTCTTTAATCACGATTTTAGCTTATCTGATGTTGGGCGCCTGCAGTGGGCAGTCCGGTTCCGAGCAAAGTGTTGAGCCTGGTTTCGTTGATCCGGTAAAAACACAAGATGGATTGGAAGAGCCACAATTTCGCCAGGTACTAGGCAATGATGATCAGTACACCGTGCTGTATATTAAGCATCATAAAGTCGAGTGTGAGGGGTATCAGGTTTCACTCTGTTTTCTGGTTCGCCAATCTCCGACCGAACCCTGGACACTCTTCTACGATGAAATCACCGGGTTCGACTACCAGTGGGGTTACGACTATCAGGTGCAGTTGCAGATACCGGTATCCTCCACTGACTTACAGTTACTCAACTACAATCCTGAGTACGAGTTAGTTGCGATCCTGGATCGTGGAGAGTACCAGGCAGGTGCCGGGTTTGAGTTGGCGGTAAGGGGTGGACACGAGGGCCTTGTGTCGGTGGCTGACTCGTTGTTCACGCTGCATGAGTCAGTTGATGTGCAATGTCAGTCTGACGGCTGTGCTACGGTGCAGTCACTGACAACGCAAGGTCAAACGTTAACACTGCAGCTACAGCACATTGCGCCGGATGCGCCACTGGTATTGAGCTATGTACCGTGTGCCGATTCGCCGATTTCGTTCAGTGATTCGTGTGGCTGGCCTTCTTACGACGACTGATTCCCAGTCTCGACCACCGTTAAATAAGCGCCGTTGTCAAGAGGTGGAAAACGATCGTCATTGAGCAGATAATGCTGACGTATAGCCACTCGGAAACATACTGACATGTCGCATACCCCGTTGGATCCGCCAGCAACCCCGATAATGGGGACGCCAAATTACACTCATGCCATGCTAACGCAAGGCGCGACGCGCTGGCTTCACATTGCCGGCCAGGTTGGGGTGCTTCCGGATGGCGGCACGGCCAATGGCATCGATGCGCAGTGCGATGCCGTGTTTGCGAATATTAGTGAATTGCTCAAGGGCGCCGACATGACGGCAGACGACATCTGTCATCTGCGAATCTACATGCTGGACCGAGCGCATATCCCCTCGCTTCGTCGTGCACGCACTGCACTGCTTGGCGAGAGGGTGGTCCCAAGCACACTCGTTCTCGTTAGTGGACTGGTGGACCCGGACTGGTTGGTCGAGGTTGAGTTCGTCGCGGCTGCCTGACGGTTGCCGCCGGGACAGTTGGGCGAGTCGTTCCAGGCTGATCGTGATTCGATTATGGCGATTGGTTTGCAGGCGCGTGTATCACGACTCTCAATGGCCTCGTCGGAAGAAGTCCTCTTCAAAGACTCTCGATAAACAACGATAACCGACTACACAATGGAACACATCCCTGGTTCGCCATGCCGATGATACCGGGATCTGATGGGATGAATTGCAGCTGCTTGCAGATGAGTAAACCACGCTTTTCGTTCCAAGAAACCCCTTGAGATAAACTCGATCTTTATCTGCGACGAGCTGTTTGAGATCCTCGCACTGATAGGTTTTGGCCTTGATTGGTTCTCCGGCTGCGGTAACGCCGCTGGCAGCGATTAGCAAAGAAGATGCTAACAGTAAGCTTGCTGTTCTTGCGTGCATCGATTCTGTCCTCTGGTTGATGTCAGCCGATATATACAATCTATCCGACACGCGCCTCGACTTTGGGTTCAATTTAGTAATTGACTTGCGCGCCAGCGTTCACCGCGTCACGTTAAGTCAAATCGAGATATTGTCAATTCAACGAGGCGATGATGATATGGGAGTTCGAGCCACAATACACACTCGTCGGCTGTTCGCCAGGGCGTTGCCGGAATCGATCTATAGTCTCACAAACCAGGCTGACCGGAAATCGGCAGCCGCCAGGCCTGTAACTCGCGCGTTTCAGTGAATGCCACTTTTGAAGTATCGGGTGATGTACAGGCTTTCATACTTTTCGATTTCCGGTCGGTCGAAAATCTACCACTCCACAGGCGCATAGGGTTTCTTCCCCAGTGGTAGTCGATTAATCGATAGGTACGAGAAGAAAAATAGATATGTGTTGCATTGCTGATCCATTGCTCTCATAGTGGCCTGCAGCAAAAACCACGCGAATTTGCATCGGGTTGATGCCTGCGTTTCGAGTTTCATCTCAGAGATACCTTCTTTTCTTGAGGGCGAATCGTTTGTTCGTCTGCTTCAGGGTTGTGCCATCGGCGCAATTGGCGCCATGATTGTTGGTTTTAACTGGGGTGGCTGGACACTGGTTTCGTCAGCAAAAAAACAGGCGAGCAAGCAGTCTGATGCTGCTGTCGTTTCGGTATTGGCACCTATCTGTGTCGATAATTTCAACGCTTCACCCGACATGGTTGCTAACCTTGAAGCGCTAGACGGTCAATCATCCTACAAACGCACCGGTTACATAGAAGATGGCAGTTGGGCCGTAATGCCCGGGACCGATAAAGCCGGCGCAGGTGTAGCCAAAGCTTGTGCGAAAATGCTCACCGAGTCTTGAACAGGAAAGTGCATTATGCCGAAAGAGCGAAAAAGTAATAAGGAATCGAAAACAAAGGCTCTGTTAACGCCAAAGGAAAAGAAACAGGCAAAGAAAGACAAAAAGAATAAACCTCACTCCGTAATTCCGTAGCTTCTTGATTGAGACGTTGGTGTCAAAACCGGTGTTACTGGAGTTCAGATTTCTCAACTGACTGAGTTGCAGTAATTTACCGGGGCTGGCGCAAGAGTGCAGCATCATAAGACAGGCTGGTCCGTTGTGTTTTTCGGCTGGGGACTGTTGCGGTTTCGATCAAGGATGATCCAGACTCAGATGCGGGGTAATCCCTGACCCGATCCCGGGCCGACAGCGCTATTAGCGCTGCAAACCTGACAATTATAAAATAACTCCAACAAACGTAGTTTCAGGGCGTTGCTGTGTCGCTATTCTCTGTTCTATCGGAACCAGACAGCGGTTAACGATCATTAAAGTCACGAACATTGTGCGAACGTTTTGTTTGCCATGGCTCGTTACCTCTTCAATCTTATGGTTGGTTGTAACGCAAGGGGCCAGTTGACCGGGGTCACGGGTGGCACCTGGGTCAATACCAGGATTAAGGTAAACAAAAAGCCCATGTGCATCGTATCGATACCCAATTCCAGCGAGAGTGGTATCTGCATCGGTGCAACTCGCAGCGGATGCGTGCAGGGATATTCCCGGTAACAACACCTGGCAA
>CAKZSB010000175.1 GCA_937920585.1 uncultured Granulosicoccaceae bacterium
CCCCGCCGTCTTGAAAGCGATGCGCGCCGTACTGCCACCCGACACCACCCTGCTGCCCGTCGGTGGCATCACGCCAGATAACCTCGGTGACTACCGTGCCGCCGGTGCAAACGGCTTTGGCCTTGGTTCTGCGCTTTTCAGTCCTGATAAAACACTTGAAGAAATTCGCGCGGCGGCCAATGCCTTTGTGAAAGCCGTGGAGGTCAATTGATCGCCCGCTCACGGCTCGCACGCACCTCTGAAATTCCCAGCGCGGTGTGGGGCTAGTGCCCCATCTGGCCGCATCGCCCGAAGATGCGCAGGGCATCGACTCCCCCTGGCGCTGGGTAATGCTCGCAGGCGTCTGGCTGTTGTACTACTGCTTTGGCCTTGTCATTTCATCGATTGCACCGCTGGTCGCCACAATAGTCGACGAACTGCAGATTTCATTGAGCAGCATGGGCCGCATACTCGGTGCCTGGCAATTTGTGTATCTTTTCTCTGCCATTCCGGTCGGTATCGCGATCGATCGCTTCGGGCTGCGTGTATCACTCACACTGGCGGGTCTCATCATCGCCGCATCTGCCGCAATGCGCGGGCTGTCCGATAGCGGCAATTCGCTGTGGCTGGCAGTGGCCATCTTCGGGCTTGGCGGCCCGCTGATTTCCATTGGCGCACCGAAGGTGATCGCCAGCTGGTTTGGCTCACGCGAGCGCGGCACTGCCATGGGCATATACATGACCGGGCCGGCGCTGGGTGGCATCACGGCACTGGCGCTGACCAACAGCGTGCTGATGCCGTGGACCGACGACAACTGGCGCCACGTGATGATGATCTTTGCTGCGGTCGCTGCTCTGGCAGCCGTTATCTGGTGGCTGATCAACACCAGCCCGACCAGCCAGCTGGCCCGACCAAACTCAACACCGCACCACAGTGAGAGCACGATTGCCGTATTTGCACGCCTGCTGCGAATTCCCCTGGTCGTCACGATCCTGATCATGAGCATCGGAATCTTCACCATCAACCACGGATTGGGCAACTGGTTACCCGAAATACTGCGCAGCGGTGGCATGAGCATCAGAGACGCCGGCTACTGGGCCGCAATCCCCACATTGGCGGGCGTCGCGGGCTCGCTAGTTATTCCGCGCCTGGCCACCCCGGCCCGGCGCTACTTGTTGCTGATCGGCCTGTTTGTGATCGCGCTGATATCGCTGTGGCTGCTGCGTACCAGCCACGGGCCAGTGCTCGCCGGCGGGCTCATGCTGCAAGGCATTGCGCGCGGCACCATGATGACACTGGCCATTCTCATTCTGATGGAAACACCACAGGTTGGTGCGAAAAACATTGGCATCGCTGGCGGCCTGTTTTTTACCGCTGCTGAAGTTGGCGGCGTGCTGGGCCCGATGAGTATTGGCCTGATGGCCGACCTTTACGGCGGCTTCGATGCAGCACTGTGGATGATGACCGCCATCTGCGTGCTGTTAATTGGCCTGGCCTGCCTGATTAAATGGCTGGCAGCTCAGGCCACTGACAACACCGGCGAGCCGCAAACGCCAGAACAGAGGGGGTAGTCAAACCCATTGCTCAAGCAGCAGCGTCAGCGACTCCAACGGCACAATCAACAAATACAAACCTGCGTCGTCGGCCGATTGATTGATCTCGATTTGCGCTTGCACGGTCCGGTTCGATGTACCAATCGCAACCCCCTGCTCCATCACCAGGCCATCGAGTGGATATTGCAGGCCGCGCGAGGATTCAAAGCACACAGGCGACAACGGATAAATTGACAAGCGCATATCAGCGTTCAATCGCAAGTGCGTTGACTCGCCACGCACCCAAAGTAAATCCTCCTCGGCGACCAGCAGAATATTCTGCTCGCGGCCATAGCAACTGAGGGAATGTACTGCCGCCAGTGTGTGATCAAAGCGCTTGCCCGTGAACCCGAGTGCCACAAACCCGGGCGCGAACACACTATAAAGACACTTTTCAAAGTCGGTCGTGTCCTGCTCCGTCAACTGCAACAACCGACAACGCGTTTGCCAGTACGACAGATCATCGAGTGAATCTAGATCGCCAATAATAGCGGCGGGCACGCAATCGAGCTCGCGCAGAATATTGGCGCCACCGTCTGCCGCGACCACAGGCCAGCCACGCGCCTGCAGGCTACGCAGCACCGCCACGTTAACTTCCCCACCGCCTACCAGCACCACCGGTTGCGAAAACTGCAACGGTTCATTGTTATCCACACGCATCAGCTCAGTATAACGCTGTTCGCCAGCCGACTCGACCATCGCGAATCGTCGCAAGCCAGTATGCCAATACTTGCTCGTGCAAAAAATAACGCGAGAAATACCCGCTGAAGCAGCGCAGAGATTAAGATACGTAAAGTCACAGACACATAAGGGAACGAAGCAATGAAATGCCATGAGGTTGACTACGAAATCTTCGGCGACGACATGCAGATCGTCGAAGTCGAGCTCGACCCGCAGGAGCGGGTCATCGCCGAGGCCGGCGCGATGAACTACATGGAAGACGGCATCGGTTTCGAAACCAAAATGGGTGATGGATCCAAGCCTTCCGGCGGCATTTTGGATTCGCTGATGAACGTCGGCAAGCGAGTGCTGACCGGCGAATCAATTTTCATGACACATTTTTCCAACGACGGCAGCGGCAAGAAAAGAGTCGCCTTTGCCGCCCCCTACCCCGGTAAGATCATCCCGCTCGATATGGCCACCATCGGCGAAGAACTGATCTGCCAGAAAGACGCCTTCCTGTGCGCCGCCTTCGGCACTTCGATAGACATCACCTTTCAACGCAAGCTCGGCACCGGCTTTTTTGGTGGCGAAGGTTTTATCCTGCAGCGCCTGCGCGGCGATGGCAAAGCCTTTATTCACGTTGGCGGCACCGTCATCAAGCGCGAACTCAAAGGCGAGACACTGCGTGTCGATACCGGCTGCCTGGCCGCGTTCACCACCGGCATCGAATATGATATCGAGCGCGCCGGCAATCTCAAATCCATGGTATTTGGCGGCGAGGGACTATTCCTGGCTACCTTGAAAGGTCATGGCACCGTGTATCTGCAGAGCCTGCCCTTTTCACGACTGGCCAATCGCGTAATGCAGGCTTCATCGGTTGGTGGCGCCAAAGGCGAAGGATCAGTGATTGGCGGACTAGGGGATATGTTTGGCGATAACTGATCTTCCGTAACCACTCAAGGATACATCCACTTATAATAATCCGGAGTTTTTCCGACAACGTCAGCAACACAGAATCGCAGCATCAACACTGAAGGCGAACCTGGCGCGAGAATTTTTCTATGAATCAAACCGCCCTGACCCTGCCTGACAATCTCAACGAATCAGATGCCCGCCAATTGCAGTTAGCGCTTGCCAAAAAAGTGCAACTGACTCGACTCCCGGGAGAGATACAATTCGTTGCTGGTGTGGATGTAGCCTACCCTGCGACTAAAGAAATAGTCATCGCCGCTATTGTCGTTCTAGATGCAGTAACGCTTGCGGTGGTCGAAACATCTACAACAGAACAGAAAGTCAACTTTCCCTACGTACCTGGTTTGTTTTCATTCCGTGAACTTCCACCGGTAGTTGCGGCGTTTAATAAGCTGCAAACTATTCCGGACATCATCGTTTGTGACGGGCATGGTATCGCCCATCCCAGACGTTTCGGACTTGCCAGCCATCTCGGCGTCATCGTTGATCTACCGTGCATTGGTTGTGCAAAAACAACGCTGCTACCAAGCGGTGAATCACCCGGGCCAGCGAGAGGCGATAGTGCTGACATCGAATTAAACGGAGAGGTTGTTGGTTGTTCGCTGCGAACTCAAGACGGAGTCAATCCAGTATTTGTGTCGCCCGGGCATAAAATCACGTTGCAGGAATCACTGGACTGGGTATTACACCTTTGCCCCAAATACCGGCTCCCGGAAACGACCCGACAAGCCGATCAGGAGGTGAAAAAACAAGCAAAAAACAGATGAACGAGACTCTCGACCGGCGGGCTTTTACAGGTGGCTGCACCTCCGAGAGCCAGGCAGCACACTGCGCGCCGGGGCTGTACCTAAAACTGCGCGCAACTCACGCTCGATACTTTTCGCCGCTCAGCCATCCCTGGAACCAGGATTCGAGAGAATCCTTGTGCGGCTTGAATTGTTTCTCCATCGGTTCACCCATATCCCGGACGTTTGGATCAAACCAGACTACGGGATTAGCTGGCTTCGTCGCGTCGTAACACGAGTAAACCGAACTGCCCCAATGACAAAACGGCACCGTGCCTCGTGGCCACACCCAAAGCTCGTCGTACTCATCGCTCGCACACAGGTCGAGATACAGCTCTGAGATAGTGTCCCCTTCATCCGACAGATGCCCCCCGTTTACGCCGAGGAGTTGATAGCCCGGGCCGATACCACCGTTCGCCACCGTGCTGTAGATAGACCGCAGGATAGCGGGAAACGCGTAGCCAATATATTGCTCGGCACTTTTTATATCTGCCTCACTGGCCGTTTTGCCAGTACCCTTTTGCTTGATTTTTTCAATGATCGACAAGAGAAAATCCTACATTTATCACAGTTATGCCAACACGGTGGCCGCCCCCGACAGGATACCCTTATTTCAGCTCATACCCACACGATCCTGCCAATTTTCCAACTGGTATTTCATTGAGCCCCTCCTGCCCCTTTCACGATCCGTTCTGCTTTGTCTATCTCCAGCGAAAAACGGCAGTTCTTGGCCGCTACTGATTCGAGAGACTACGCCATCTCAAGCACGTCGTTCTGCGCGAATATTGGCCATGTTAATGAAAAGACTCTCTAAAATTTAGCTGCAGTGGCGCTGTTAACTACTACCTGCCTGTTTGCAAATGCATCGCCTGCAAGCGATTGCTACACGCCAACGCCGCTGGGTGCTATCGGCAAATTTGCCGGCGAGACCATTGCCGTATTAGGGCCATGGGATGGCGCCAATGAAGATCTGGTTAATGTCGTCCTCGATTGCTTCGAGATCGCCACCGGCGCCAAAGTTGAGTACTCCGATTCCGGAGAATTCGAAACCGAATCTGCCACCGTTACTCATCTTCGTTCGAGTGAAAAACCGAATGTGGCAATTTTTCCGCAACCCGGGCTGGCCGCAGATTTAGCCAGGGAAGGATTGCTCGTGGAACTCGGCGACAATCTCGCATTCTGGATGCGTGAGAACTACGGGGCTAGCGCTTCGTGGTTTGATCTGGGCACATATCCGGACCCACAGGGCGATAGTCGATTTTATGGCTTCGCCTATAAAGTCAGTGTCAAGTCACTTGTCTGGTATTCACCTGCACAATTCCAAAAAAACGGCTATGAAATTCCAATCACCATGGAAGCGCTAATCGAGCTTTCCGATCAAATGATCGCTGACGGCAACACACGGTGGTGTATAGGCATAGAATAAGGCGGCGCCACTGGCTGGACAGCCACCGACTGGATCGAAGACATCATGTTGCGCACAACCACTGCGGAAAATTATGATGCATGGGTAGATAATCGACTCTCGTTCAACAGCGACATAGTAGTAAACGCAATAAACATCTGGGGTCAGTTTTCGCGCAATGATGTCTATGTCGCCGGTGGCTCGAAGGCCGTTGCAAGCACCCATTTTGGTGAATCACCAAAGGGACTGTTCACATCACCTGCTGCCTGCATGATGCATCGACAGGCATCCTTCATCCCGGCGTTCTTCCCCGACAAGGGCGAAGAACTGATTTCCGGCGAAGCCGATTTCTTCTATCTGCCGCCATTCGCCTCAGAGGACCTGGGTAAACCAGTTCTGGGGGCCGGCACACTGTGGACGATGACGAAAGAGAGCCCCGCAACAAGGGCTTTGTTCCAATACCTGAAAGAACCCTCTGCTCATGAAGTGTGGATGGCCAAAGCAGGATTCCTCACGCCTCACAAACATGTAAACCCGCGTGCCTATTCGTCCGACACCCTGCGCAAGCAAGGCGAGATTCTAACCAACGCCACCACCTTTCGGTTCGATGCTTCAGACTTAATGCCGGGGCAAATTGGTACCGACGTCTTCTGGAAAGAAATGACCGCATTCGCGAATGGGCAGGATGCCAAAACTACTGCCGATAACATTCAAAAGGCCTGGGATAAAATAAGGTAGCCGTCGCTCGGCCTGCAACGACTACCGCACCTGCTTAACACATCGACCTACCGTACATGTCAAACGCAGGCAAGTCTGCGCTTAACGCGACGGGGTGACACCGGAGTTGCGTTACTTGACTGTGATCGTAATCACTTCGGAAGCAACCGGCGGGTCGTGTGGGACATGCAGATAATTCCCAAGCAACAGCTGCAACGTATGCTCACCGGCAGGCAGTTCCATAGTGGTTTCGGTCTGCCCTCCACCAAAGTGCTTGTAATTGTCATCGGCAGGAATCGGCAGAGACATTTCCGGCATGCCCGCATTGATAATCAGGTGATGGTGCCCGGTGTTTTCTATATCGATCCCCGCTGGCGCCACACCCATTCCTTCCAGACCAAAGACGATCGTCACTGGCCCACTGATGACATCGCCGTCACCGGGTGAGAGAATAGCCAGCCTGGCACCTTCCGCCGATGAAGAGCGTGGCAGCCCCGGCACTGAAGCACTGTCGGATTTTACTGCCTCTTTCACAGCCTCAATCGGGTTATTACTACAGGCTGCGAGTGCACCGGCTGCGACAACTAAGGCCGCTGCAATTGTTACTCGATAATTCATAATTTGCCTCTCAAGCTACTTAACGGTGATTTCAATAACGTCAGAAGCCACCACCGGGTTGTGCGGAACGTGAATATGGTTACCGAGCAATAGTTGCAAAGTATGCTTGCCGGACGGCAGTTCAATGGTCGTCTGCGTCTGTCCCTTACCGAAATGCTTGTGCTGATCATCGGCTGGAACCGGCAGATCCAGCGCAGGCAAGCCGGTATTTATCAGTAAATGGTGATGCCCCGTGTTCTCCTTATCCGTGCCCGCAGGCGCGACTCCCATGCCTTTCAGCCCAAAGATCACAGTGACCGGTCCGCTGATAGTTTCACCACTTTTCGGCGATATGAAATAGAGCTCTGCTCCCTCCGCTGATGGCGAACGATCAAGCGCCATAGACGAAGTAGCGACAAAGAGGCTGCTGATAACGGCAATGAAAAGTGTTTTTATCATGACAATTGTCCAGATTGGTTGTTGAAAATTGTTTAAGGCTATGCTCAGTTTACACGTGTTGAGGCAGGGCCAAACAAACACTCGCATTCGGCAGCCCACTGATCGGGGCTACCACTTAGTTGCATGATCATCCCTGATAGTACTCACCCTCTCACCTATCAACACCTGAAACCGGTTTATATTCCCATCGCAACGAAAAATATTCGTCTGCTGACAACTCACAAGATCACAAGCACAATTTCGCGACAGATCATCATCGTGATAACGGCGGTCTACTGCCCCCAACCACGAACAGCTCGGCTATAACATATCGTGCGCAACAGATTGCTTATGGCCAGTACAAAAACCGCCAGCGACCATATCTGCCACCAACCGCGGTTTGTAACGGCCAAACCTTAAACTCGGGAGTACCTTAGCCTTTTGAACAACTCTCTCATCGCTCTCGTGCCAGTTGCAAACCATGAAAAACGAATCCAGCAAGCAAACAAGCCAGCGCCACAACATCTGCGACAATCACGCGAGTGAGTTCTGTGTTATAACCGCCCACAGAAAAAGCAATGGCCAAAAATGACACCACACTCAACGTACCAGCCACCAATGCAACAAATTGAACCTTACCGCTGATAGCCGCATACAGTAAAAATGCACCGAGCAATCCAAACAACCCGGCTCTGTGACGCATCAGGATTTCGATATTATTCTCAGCGAACGAAATCCCGTACAAATTCCCAAGTCGCTCAGCACCCAGAATGCCAATAAGGGGTAACAGATGAATGACCGCAGCTACCAATAACATCAACGATACAATACGATTGATGACACCCTCACAGGAAGGGCCTTCGCAGGCCTGGTACAGCAGATCAATAACAGGGCGCCATCAAATATCGTTAATACCTCTTGTCGAGATCTGCGCAGGCTGCCCGCTAGAATAATGTACTTTCCAGCCCGGTAGCCACTACAGAGACTTGCCATAGTTTTTTCTGAATGCTCTTATCCCGTGCTCGGCTGCTCGGGAGTAACGGCTTGTTTTTGTGAAAGTACTTACCCGACACGTTCTGCGTTTCGGGCGATGAGCAAAGGTAAACGGAGGTGCGTGCACCTTTTTCCGGTGCGTTCAGGTTTTTTATCATACGTCGTTTGATAATACCCATAATTCCTCCAGGGTCTGGCCATATATTCGTGGCCACCCCACCCGGGTGCAAGGCGTTAACCGTGGTATCAGTGCCGGCCAAACGTTCGGCCAGCTCCTGGGTAAAATAGATATTCGCAAGCTTCGAGTCAGCATAGGCTGACAGGCCGGTATAGGGCCAACGGGTCTCTATTGTGTTGTTGGCGAAAACAAGCTTTCCATTGGAGTGAGCCTTTGATGCCACATTAACAATACGCGAATTCGGGGTACTGACTAGATGCTCCAAAAGCAAATTTGTTAGCAGGAAAGGACCTAAATGGTTCGTACCCATCGTAAGCTCAAATCCATCGCGGGTTTGCTTTCTCTCCATACTCAATACGCCTGCATTATTCAGCAACACATCGAGTTGGGCATGCCGTTTTGTAAACAGCGCCGCAAAATTTCTAATCGATGCAAGACTCGCCAAATCCAGCGGCAAAAAAGACAGCTGCGCACCAGGTACCAGGCGTTCTATCTCGCCTATCACTTCAGCTACGGGCTTTTCATTGCCATAAGCGGTCTCTCGACATGCAATGACAACATTCGCTCCCATCTTGCACAAGGCAAGCACAGACTCTTTACCAATACCGGAATTCCCTCCGGTCACAATCACGGTTTTGTTCAACATCAGCGTACAAGAATTTCCCTGCAGCCTGTTCTCATCATTATTCAAAATTTTTCATCTACAAAAACCGGTTAGCTTCAACGAAGCCTCGATACCCGCTCGATACCGGAACAACCAGCACATTCAAACCTGTGAACCATTACTTTTGGTCTGCCTTTGCTCAAAACGTAAAAGCAACATTTGCATCCTCTGCCAGGGCTTTCAAAGCCGGCACGATAACAGGATGCAGCAATACACCTTCTGCCAGCTGCTCCTGCTTGCGTTGCAGCGCTCGCTGTCCGGGCACTCGAACCGGGTTCTGCGGATCAGCAGGTTTGTTGGCAACACTTTGCTCGACCAACCAGTCGGTCTGCCTGGCAAATGCGGATACACCACCAAACGCCTCTACATCGGTTACCTGAAGGTTGACGGTGGCACCCCATGTCTCTGGCTGGTCGGCGCGACCGTGCCCAGCCAGGCCGGCTGTCATGGCTTCTACAAAAAGTGCCAGCGAAAACCCTTTGTGGCCTGCGTCGAGGCCGCCCAGTGGCAGCAGGCTGCCAGGAGGTTTGGCGGTGAGTACGGCGGGATCGCTGGTGGGCTGTCCATCGGCGTCGAGCCACCAGCTGTGTTCGCCGAGTTGCCCGGCTTTGTGCAGTCGATCGCTCATGCCGTTGGTGGTTGTAGAGGCGGAGATATCGATCATGATCGGTACGCTGCTTGTGGGTATGCCCCAGGCCATCGGATTGGGTGTGAATAGCGGCTGGCTTCCTCCAAAAGGGGCCACGCTGGCCACAGATGGATCACTACAGACCAGTTGCACCATGAAACCTTCGCGTGCCGGCGCCTCAAGATAGGCGGCGAGCGCACCGATGTGAGAGCTGTGACGAATCGCAATGGTGCCAGTGCCGTATTCGCGAGCCATTTGCGTGGCACGCTCAAGCGCACGCCGAACCAGATAGGGCCCGGGCAGGTAGTGGCCGTCCCAGGTTTCTGTGACGGCTCGGCTGGCAATAACATCGATCGTTGCATCGCCTGCCATAGCACCGCTGGCCAGTGAATTGAGATACGGCGTGAGCAATTGCAGGCCGTGGGTATCGTGGCCCATGAGATCGCCTTCGACCAATACTTCGGCCACATCCCTGGCGGGACCAGGCGCCATACCACGGGCCATGCATACCTGGTTGGCAAAGTCGATCAGCGCGGCGGCGGGATAACGTTTATGCATCATGGCTTTTCGCCCTTTCGCGCTCGCGATCGACGAGCACCCGGCGCAGGATTTTACCGGATAGCGATTTGGGAATCTCATCGGTAAATTCAACTATCCGGATTTTCTTTTGCGGCGACACACTGGCGGCGACAAAGTCCATTACTGCCTGCTCGGTAAGGTTGTCGTTGGCGACAACAAAGGCTTTTGGAATTTCACCGGCTTCATCATCGGGGCTCGGTATGACCGCGGCATCGGTGATATCCGGATGCGCAAGCAACAGCGCTTCGAGCTCAGCCGGTGCAACCTGAAAACCCTTGTATTTGATCAGCTCCTTGAGACGATCGACGACGAACAGAAACTCGTCTTCGTCGAAGTAGCCGATGTCACCCGTATGAAACCAGCCCTCTTCATCTATGCAGTGCGCTGTCGCTTCCGGGTTGTTGAGATAGCCCTTCATTACCTGCGGGCCTCTGATGCAGACTTCACCGCGCTGATTGAAACCAAGTGGCTGACCACTGTCGAGATCGACAATTTTCGTCTCTGTGTTCGGCACGGTAAGGCCGGCGGAACCGTGTTTTAGTTTTTCCGCATCATAGGGATTGGTATGAGTGACCGGGCTTGTTTCGGTGAGCCCGTAGCCCTGCGTTAGCAGACAACCGAGCCGCTTACCGCAAGCCAGTGAAATCTCTTCACCCAGTGGTGCGGCACCTGAACCAATATGAACAAGGCTTGAAGTATCGTATTGATCGACGATTGGATGTTTGGTGAGCCCGAGTACGATAGGCGGCACCAGAGATGCACGCGTCACCCGGTATTTTTCGATGGTTTGCAGAAACTCTTCCATATCAAACCGCGGCACAGTGACGATGGTAGCGCCGGTGATCAGCGTCATGTTCATGATCACTACCATGCCGTAGATATGAAAAAACGGCAGCACGCCAATCACTACATCACCGGGTTTGGTAGCCTCGACACCGCGTGTACCCTCGACCTGGCAAATGTTCGATACCAGGTTGTGATGGCTGAGCATAACGCCCTTTGACAGACCGGTTGTGCCACTTGAGTAGGGCAACACGACGAGATCTTGGTGTGGATCAATGGCAACATCGGGTGCGTTGTCATTAGCCTGCATGAGGCTTGAAAACGGGGTGCTGCCGTCGGCGCCATCGAAGGTGTAGATCGATTCGATGCCGGCCTCAGCGGCGGCTTCACGCGCCTTGTCCAGAAACAGACCAATGGTCACCAGCATAATGGCGCCTGAATCATTGAACTGTTTGGCCATTTCCTGTGCGGTGTACAACGGATTGATGGTAGTTACCACGCCACCAGCCAGCGCGACACCATGAAACGCAATGGCATACTCCGGCAAGTTGGGGCTGCACAATGCTACGGTATCGCCTTTGCGAAAACCGCTATCCACAAGATTGGCCGCCACGCTGCGAATCGCAGCGTTTAGCTGTGCGAAGGTGTACTGACGGCCGGACGGGCCGTCAATGATCGCTGTGTTGTCGCCGAATGGATCGGTTCGCTCAAGCAGTAACCGGGTGAGCGATATCTCCGGTATTTCAACATCCGGTGATTGGCTGGTGATTATCAATTTCGTGTTCTGCGATCGTTAAAAGGCCTGACGAGTGCCTCGAAAACCGGGGGCTTACGCATTACCCGCGACGTATTACGCACTTCGATCATTCCACTCATTCTTATAGTTTGATGGTTGCTGTGCACGTTATCCTCCTGTCTGACCGGAGGATAACATTTACCTGCAGTGTGTTGGTTCGCGCAGCGGCTATTTTGCCGCCATTGTTGCCGATGCGAGATCAGTTTGAATTGGCCTGAGCGAAAACACCAGTATCAGCCCGATCAACGCCAGCGCGGCCAGTATGGTGAATGCCAGATTGTAACTGCCGGTGAGATCATAGATGCGCCCGCACAACAGCGGACCGGCAGCTCCGCCGAGGGTACCGAAGAACAATACCGTGCCAAATATCACACCGTGTGACTGCATGCCGAAAAACTCGGCAATGGTGGGGGATACCACGGTAAACAGACCACCGTGGGCGAAGCCGTAGAACAGGGCAAAGGTGAACAACAGAATCGGCAGATCGATGAGGCGCAGAAACACAAGCGAGCCCACCAGCGGCAAAAAACAGATGATGAACGCGAGTCGCCCACCGATCCGATCGATCAAACCGCCAACGACAAGCCGGCCGATTATGCTGCTACCCGCGATTGCAGAGACCACCAGCGCCGCTCTGCCCGAGCCAAATCCAAGGTCGGTTGCGTGCACATAAATGTGTACCGGAATGGACATCAGGCTTGGGAAAAACGCAAATTGAATGGCGCACAGGGTCCAGAACTGGCGCGTTCGCCGCGCATCGCGATACAACATTCCGTCGCTGAGATCGCGCGGGGTCGCCGCCGAGCGGCGTGGCGTAACACCGACCAGCTGGGCTGCAACCAGCAACAATACTGCTGCCAACACACCCAGTATTAGAAACGCGGTGCGCCAGTCGTAGGCGGCGATTAGCGCCGTGGCCAACAGCGGCACTGCCATCTGCCCCAATGCCGTACCCACTTTAACCAGGCCGGTCATGGCACCGCGACGCTTTTCATACCAGCGCGCAATGGTAGACAGGGTGACGACATCGTGGCTGCTCAGGCCGATGCCAACGAAAACGCCGAACAGAACGAACATCTGCCACGGTGCGGTGAGAAAGTACATTCCGCCATAACCCACCCCGGTACAGATGCCAGAGAACGTCAATACCCAGCGCGGGCCATATCGATCGTTGAGTCGCCCTGCCAGCACTGCCAACAGACCCATCGCCAGAAAAGCCAGCGAGCTGCTGGCAGAGAGCATGGTGCGAGACCAACCCATTTCATCTTCCAGAACCTCGAAAAAGACGCCATAGGCAAACATGCAACCTATCGTCACACTCTGCACGATCAGAGCGCCGGCGACAATCAGATATCGCTTATCAAATTCACTGCTCAACAGGGCCTCCAACGGATGAGAAAAGGCCACTGCCAGGGACGGAGTTAAGTGACCGATGACCGTCTGGCGGCCGGTGCGGTAGTGTAACGATTTGAACGTCTGTTCACCGAAGGTTTTTACCCTGCGCTCCGGCTCGGATTACCTGCAGGCCAAAGCACACTGTGGCAAATCGATCCGCCCGCATGCCTGCGCATCAGCCCTGTGCTGAAGTAAAAAGATTCCCACCGGGAATCTCCACCAACGGCTAGCCGCTCCCTGAGCTTTCTACGAGCTGACAAATATTGCCAATTGGAAACCCTGCACCGGCAGCGCTGTTAAAAATTGACACAGGCGACCGGCTGTTAAAGTTACGTGATAAATTCACCACACCTTAAAAACACAGAGTTTTCCATGGACCACAACACCAGCACACCAGAGCGAAAGGGTCGACGCGTTTATTCTTTTGGCCTGGTTGCGGCAGGCGCGATGTCACTATGCCTCGCCACCGCGTGCAGTCAAAGCGATACCCCATTTGTAGATATGTGCCAGAAGATTACCGGCAACCTCGTGTCAGCGGGCTCCATCAGCAACTGGGACAAAGTCGAAAAAGTCAGCCACAAAAAAAACCTGCAAGTATCACTGGTCTGGTCCGGCTCAAGCGCTGGCACAGCCAACTGCACGTTCGATGCGGACAAATCGGGAGGCTACGATGGCTCGCCTCGCGAAGTGATACTCAACGGCGAGACGGTTCCCTTCAAGAAACTGGTGGCAGCGGCGGCAAAGTCTTCCGGGAAGATCATCAGCGATTCAGCTAAAGAAACCGCTGAGAACACCAGGAAGCTGGCCGGAGAAGCATCGGAAAAAGCCACCGAACTTGCCGGCCAGGCAGCCGAAGTGGCCGGCACTGCCAAAGAGCGTGCAACCGAACTTGCAGGACAGGCTTCAGAAACAGCCGGGGAACTGGCAGGCAAAGCTCGTGAAGTCGCCAGTGAAGTTGGTGACAAGGCTCGCGAAGCAGCGCTCGACGCCACCAAGGCAGTACAGGAAAAGCTGGAAAAGTAGCACTCGGCGCGAGGCGACACAGCCAGGCCAGCTGCTAACATTGCAGCTGGCCTGCCGTAAGCGATTTCATCATCGCAAACCGGGCGCAGCAACATACAGGTCATTCCGCTGCTGCTGGTATCATCAAATGATGAACTCGCCCGCCCCATGGTCTACATGTCGTGAATAGCTCCACTGAACACAACGCGGTGGCTACCCTGCCCGCCTCGAAAACTGATTTTATTGGCCTGCGCGGTGTACTCAATCTGGCCAGCGGTGGCGAGCCGCCGATGCTCGTTGCACATCGCATGAGCTTTGAGCAATTTTGCACCGACAAGGCCGCGGGATACGCTGGCTATCATCGGCATTGGCTGGTCGCTGAACAAGTGCGAACACAACTGGGGCAATTCATGCACTTGCCGGGCTCGCAAATTGCGCTGACGGGCAATTGCTCGGATGCCATTGCCAGAGTGATCGGCAGTATCGATTGGCGCAGTGGTGACAATGTTGTCGTCTCTGCACTGGATTATGCGTCCGGCCGATATGCGCTGGCCGCCCTGCAGGAAAAAAATATCGAGATTCGCCTGGCCGCTGCACGCGACTGGAGAATCGAGGCCGAGGATCTGCTGCAGCATTGTGACCAGCGCACCCGGCTGATGTACGTGAGCCAGGTGACGTCACTTACCGGCCAGCACGTCGCCATCCCAGAGCTTGC
Source organism: uncultured Granulosicoccaceae bacterium (assembly GCA_937920585.1). Taxonomy (GTDB): domain Bacteria; phylum Pseudomonadota; class Gammaproteobacteria; order Granulosicoccales; family Granulosicoccaceae; genus CAKZSB01. Next base: position 14,882 of record CAKZSB010000175.1, read on the forward strand.
AGATGCACTAACCAACAGCGGCACAGCATTGCTCGTAGACGCAAGCCACGCGCTTGGCGTAGTGCCGGTACGAGCCGATCTCGCCGACTTTACCGTTAGCGCCTGCTACAAATTCGCGCTGGGCGTTCACGACGGTGTGCTGGCCTGGAACCAGGACCGCTGGCCACATTTCAACCCGGCAAGTGCCGGCTGGTGGTCGGCGGACCCGGGCAATAATCCCGCGAGCTTTACCGTCAAACCCGGCGGCTTGCGCGCCGAGTATGGCAATGCAAATCACCTTGGCACCTATATTCTGCGAGAGTCACTGGATTATCTGGCGCAGTTTGGCATCGACCAAATCGCAAGCCATGTGCGTAAACTCAGTGGCCAGTTGATTGAGGGTATGCGGGCACATGATCTTGACGTTATCACCCCGTTGGCCGACAACGAGCGCGCCGCCAGCGCGGCATTCGCCACCAGCGACGACCAGCAAATCGTTCAACGTGCGGCGGATAAAGGCATCCTGATCTGGGGCGACAGCAACCGCGTTCGCGCCTCTGCCCATCTGTTTAACAGTGAAGCAGATGTACAGAAGTTCATCGCCCAGTTGCCGGCGCTTTTAAAAGCATCTGCTGAAAGCTAGTGGATTATCCGGAAAATAAAGTACCCGCTTTCCTCGCCACTGGCACTACTACAGTGTTGAAAAGACTCGGCACATGGCCACGCTATGCCTCCGATTCCAGTTACGAAACCCTGTTGCGAGCCGGCTTGCCAATACAGCCTCGGGCAAATCGGTTACTGACTGAACCATCATTATGACCCGGCTGGCCGATCGAGAACTGCCAGACTGGCTGAACCCGGAATTGGCCAGACTAGTCGCAGAACTGCCGGTTAACCGGGTTCTGATGCTGGCAAAACATGATCCTTCGATCGGCAGAGGGTTTCGCTTAAAACCCGCCAGTGCGCCTGTCCTGCGCCAGCGCCTGCAAACACTACTCGATCGCAACGCTGATTGTGCGCCTGCAATCATCGATGAAATACGCGAGACCAGCCTGAGCGCGCAAGTGTTGCGGGTGTTATCCGACGAGGCAATCCAGCGCCAGTTCAAGTGGCTGACAGGTTACTTCGGCGCTGAGCAATGGCTGCTCGCCACATTGCTCGACAAACGACTAAAAGTACGCCAGCTCGCCGATCCATGGCTTGGCGACACACCCCCCGACAACCTGCCCGACCGCGAACAGTGCCGCCGCAAGCTGGCAGACAATCTGTCCCCTTTTTGGAAGCACATCGGCGATTTTACCAACAACCGCCCCGCCACAGCCCCAACGGCGCCCGATAACACGAAGACGGCAAGCGCTGCACAAATTCAGACGCTGGAGGTGCAATTGCGCAAGCACATCCGGGTACAGGAAAAATTGCGTGAGCAGTTGGCTACCGCCCATGAGGCAGTTGAAACAGAAAAAACTGCCAACAGCACATTGCGCACAAAACTCAACGAAGCGCGCGACACACAGAACCGCGCAGAGACACAACTCTCAATGCTCGAAAGCTCGTTTTCCGACCGGCTAAGCCTTGAGGTATCCGCCGCCACCGGCAAGCTCGCGCGCTACTGGCTGCAGGCCCCCGAATCAGCACAACAGACTATCGATACCAGTGACACCGGTATCGTTGAACAGATTGAACAGGCGCTCGTGCGGCAGGCAGAACGCGACCGTCACTTTGGCAATCGCAATGATATCAAGCGAGAAGCAGACTCGTTGCGCAAGGCATTGCTGGAACTGGATGACGCACTGCTCAGCGCACTGAAACCCGATCGCGAGTTGCTGCCGCTGCGCGAGCGCGCACAACAGAGATTTCAGCAACTACAGGCGCAGCTTGAACCGCAAACGGCACCGGCCAACGAAACACTTTCACGACTCGAGATGGCGATGCGGTCAGCGGACTCACGCGAGTCACTGGATGAGTTATCCGGCCTGCTTGAAAAGTTGCAGCACTACAACGCCGTGGATACCGCGCAGGTCGAGCGTATTCGCGCTGCCCGAACCACGCGCATGGAGATGATCTTCGAGCAAACCCGACCCGACAACCAGGCGCTGCTGCCGGCTGATATCCTTGCCCGCAGAGCCATAGCCACCAGCAGTAACGCCCGGGTGTTGATCGACGGGCACAACTGCCTGCTCGCAGTCAGTGCCATCACGAGACGATTCAAGGGCCCGCAACAAGCCGCCGGCGCTACCGGACGACGCTGGCTGGCGCAGGCTTGTGTCAATCTATTCGATAGTGTGCTCAGTGCCCGAGTCGCACTGTATTTCGATGGCGACGAGCGGCATGAAGAGAACGTTTCGAACAACGTGATGGTGATCTACTCCGGCGGCACCGGGGATCAGCGCGCGGATATGGCGATCATCGCTCACCTGCAGTATCTGGCAGCAGATGACACGAGTCACACGCCGTTCCTGATCAGCAACGATCTCGGGCTTTGCAAGCAGGCCCGTAATCTTGGCGCCCATATCATCGATGGTGAAGTGCTGGCCGACTGGTGCAATCTATACAACTAGCCCGGATTATTCATGAAGGGGCGAGAATATCGCGCAGACAATTGTTTCCACAGTGGATTATGCGACTGCATCGAATACTTACTGATATTTGTAAGGGAGCAAAATTCGCTGTGGGAACAAGGGGCAAGCGAGAAATC
>CAKZSB010000176.1 GCA_937920585.1 uncultured Granulosicoccaceae bacterium
CGCCATGCCGACACCGTTGTGGTACTCGATTATGAAACCACCGGGCTATCGCCCAATCTGGGCGACCGGGGAATCGAGATTGGCGCGGTTCTGCTCGAGCACGGCAGGATCACCGATCGATTTCAGCGATTGATGAACCCCGGATTCAGGATCGACGGTTTTATTGAGCAATTCACCGGTATCAGCAACGCTATGCTGCAAAACGCGAACAGCTGTGAATCAGCCACGCGTGAGTTTGCCCAATTTATCGCCGGTCACAATCTGGTGGCGCACAACGCCTCTTTTGATCGCCGATTTCTGGATGCCGAAATGCAGTACGCAGGCTGCACCTACAACGGCAACATAACCTGCTCGATGCTAGCAGCTCGCAGGCTTTACCCGCAGGCGGTCAATCACCAGTTAGGCACCCTGGTACAGTTGCGTCAGCTCGCCAACAACGGCGTCTTTCATCGCGCCCTGGCTGACGCAGAGATGACGGCACTGTTGTGGCTGGACATGCTCCGATTGCTCGGCGAGCAATATCAACTGAATGAAGTCACTTTCGCCACCATGCAAAAACTAACCCGCACCGCCCGCACAGCGGTTGAAAAGTTTTGCCATAAACAGCGCCTTGCCCACGTCGATTAATCAGGCGGAAAAATCGGTCAGATATCAGATAGTATTTAACAGTTCCTGGAATCGAGCCCAATCCACGACTGATGAGTGATACTGAAAAACCGCCAAAGCCCTCTGCTGCCGGCATGCGTAAAGGACTGACCGACTATGGTGATGCAGACTTCTCGCTGTTCCTGCGGCGCGCATTCATCAAGGGCGCCGGTTACACCGAAGATGCTCTGTCCCGCCCGGTGGTTGGCATCGCCAATACCGGCAGCAGTTACAACCCCTGCCATGGTAACGCTGCCAGCCTGGTTGAAGCTGTCAAGCGCGGTGTGATGCTGGCAGGTGGCCTGCCGATAGAATTTCCAACTATCTCGGTGCACGAGAGCTTTTCGCATCCCACCAGTATGTTTCTGCGCAACCTGATGTCGATGGATACCGAAGAGATGATCAAAGCCCAGCCGATGGATGCTGTGGTTATGATTGGTGGCTGCGATAAAACCGTGCCTGCGCAACTGATGGGCGCGGCAAGCGCTGGCGTTCCGGCCATACAACTGGTGACGGGCTCCATGCTGACTGGCTCCCACCGCGCAGAACGCGTAGGCGCCTGCACCGATTGCCGTCGATTCTGGGCCATGTATCGTGGCGATGAAATTGATGCTGCAGAGATTGATGAAGTAAACAATCAGCTTGTCGCAAGCGTCGGAACCTGTTCAGTGATGGGAACCGCCAGCACTATGGCCTGTATCGCAGAGGCATTGGGGATGATGTTGCCCGGCGGCGCCACGCCACCTGCAGTCACCTCGGCACGTATTCGCACCGCCGAGCAAACCGGCACGCAGGCCGTCGCCATGATAAAAGCCCGCTTAACACCCGATCGCATACTCACCCCACACGCGTTCGAAAACGCACTTTGCGTTCTGCTCGCGATTGGCGGTTCAACCAACGGCATCATTCACCTCGCGGCTATAGCCGGTCGATGTGGCATCCGTATCGATCTCGACAGACTCGCGCAAATCAGCGACAAAGTACCGGTGCTGGTCAACCTGAAACCCTCCGGTAACCACTACATGGAAGATTTACATGCAGCCGGCGGCCTGGTGGCGGTGCTGCGCGAGATAGCCCCGTTTCTACACCTGAACACGCTAACAGTCACCGGACGAACGCTGGGCGAAGAGATCGACAACGCAGACGCCGCCTTTCCACAGGAGGTTGTTCGGCCACTGGCCAACCCGGTCTATCCACGCGGGGGCATTGTATTTTTACGCGGCAACCTTGCCCCGGGTGGCGCGATCATAAAACAGTCAGCCGCGAGTGAAACCCTGCTGGAGCACGAAAGCCGTACCGTGGTATTCGATGGGCTGGAAGATCTGGCGCGTCGAATTGACGACCCGGAACTCGATGTTGAAGCCTCCGATATCCTGGTACTCAAGAATATCGGCCCCAAGGGCGCACCCGGCATGCCGGAAGCAGGCTATATCCCGATACCTCGCAAACTGGCTCGCGAAGGTGTGAAAGATATGGTGAGGATCTCGGATGGCAGGATGAGCGGTACCGCTGCCGGCACCATTGTGTTGCACGTAACGCCGGAGTCTGCCGACGGCGGGCCGTTGGCACTGGCACAGACCGGCGATCGCATTCGCCTTAGTGTCAGTGAGCGTCGCCTCGATCTACTGATCAGCGATGAGGAATTCGCACGCCGACGCGCGCAGGCGCCTGCACCGCCAACCAGAGATGAAGACAATCGCGGCTATCGAAACCTGTTTATGCGCACCGTGACGCAGGCAGACACCGGCTGTGATTTCGACTTTCTGCAAAGTACCCAGTTTAATGATGTGGTGCCGATTGATCGGCAATAACTGACTCACCTTTTCACCGATGACTTCGCTGTGGCCCGTTCATCTCCTTATCACCTTGCTCCAATAGTTGTTATTATCACGCCATGCAAAAATCAATCATGATCACCGGCGCGGGCAGTGGTTTCGGCCTGGGCACCGCCTTACAACTTCAGGCAGACAAACATCACGTCATTGGCGTCTGCCAGACCGAACAGCAAGCGAAGGATCTGGCGAGCCAGGGCGTTGAATCGGTAGTTGTCGATATCACCGACGCAAAGAGCATAGAAAAACTTGCAAGCTACACACCCGATGTACTG
>CAKZSB010000177.1 GCA_937920585.1 uncultured Granulosicoccaceae bacterium
ACCACGACTGCGCCATCGCCTTCCGTATAGGTGAGTGCGGCCGACTCGATTGAAGCCAGCAACGGTACATCGTTGCGCGGTGTCAGATCAGCAGAAAAAATAAAATCAGTTGTGCTGCCTGCACCGTCATCCAGACGCAACCCAATGGTATCCTGCGTGGCAACTTCGCTGCCACCGTGCTGATACTGCAGTTTCAGGTCGTTAATCTGTTGCTGGGTGAAGGTATCGCCGATCGCCAGCGCTACACCATCAAGCAGCAGCGAACCATGATCGGGTGGGTCGAGCACTTCATAAGTTAAAAACTCCGGCCCCTGATCAAGATCACTGGCTAACAGATCTGCACTGGTGATGACACGAGTTTGATCTTCTGCAACGCCAATAGTTTCGTTGGTATCCAGCGACTCTTCGTTGCGAACCTCTAACGACGCAGTGGCGCTACTGTACTGATTGAGATCGTTGGCCTGAACAGCGGCGAGATCGAATCCGTCGATCAGCCGCAGGTTTGCGATCTGGTGTCGCTGAAGATAATAATCCAGCCCATCGTCGGAGTTGTCTTCAACGCCAACATAAAGTGACTCGCTCGGCGTAAACGGCGCATCACCGCGCGTATGGGATGAGGTGTCCTGCTGAACGCCATCCAGATAAATTGACGTACCAACTCCCTGTTGCACAACAATCGCGTAGTTGTGCCACTGCCCGTCGCCCTCGAAACCGGTTACGTCGTAGACATAGCCATTGTAGCCATCACTGGAATCGGTACTGTCCCAGATATTGGTGATCAGCTTGCCGGCGCGCCCGCTGCTGGCGTAGTCCTCACCAGTGATCCACACAACTAGCGAGTTATTAGTTTTGTAGTCCCCCTGCGAGATCAGTACTTCTTCATCACCGTTGTCGAGACTATTCACTTTGAAATCGAACGTTAGCGTGAACTGTGCGGGATAGTCAAAGTTCGGTATTTCAACATAATCGTTGCCATCAAACTGCAGTTCATAGGCGGGCCCGTCCGTTACAACCGTACCGGGATTGCGCTCGGTTTCATCCGTACCATCCTGTGTCAACGGCCATTGACTGATCACATCACTATCGCCAATGCCGGCCAGGTAGTCGAACGTCGCAGTGGCGCTGGTACCGGTGCCGGAAGTAAATTGCAGCGCACCGCCGCTGTCGATCAGGGATCCGGTCGAGGGCGATGTGGTGCTGACAAGAAACGGCGTGTACGCGCCACTGCCAGTATCGTTGCCAGACAGGCTGGATGTTGGAATGGTCAGCGTATCGCCGGATAACACAGAACCCAGATCGTCGTCGACAGCCTGATAATTCGGCGGTCGCACCTGCACGGTTTGCAACTGTGTGGAACTCAGTGCACCGCCGCTGCCTTGAACATCACCGGTATTGTTGTCGTGCAATATCCAGCGCAACTCCACGGTTCTGGCCACGCTGTTATCACCGCTGTTGCTGTAGGTAATCGCACGAAGTGTATCGCGCACGGCAGCGGTGGTGGCCGTGGCACCAAACTGCATTTGCAGCACACCACCCGCGTTTAGTGTCACCACGCCAATCACCGATCCATCATCACTGGCGTGTACGATGTCAGTCCCGCTCTGAAAGGCTGCCAGTGAAAAAACATCCTCGGCATTCGCCGACCCATCGCGTTGCAGCGTTATTTCAAAGCCGTCGTAGCTATCCAGTGCAGTCAATTCGGGATCATCGGGCAACAGGCCATTGCCAAGTAAAACCGGAGCGCCGTAAAAGACCGTGTCGTGAGCCGGCAAGCCACGCAGTACCGGTGCTTCATTGACGGGCGACGTCGCAATATTGAGATTGCGCTCGACGCTTTGTCCGGTCTCGTCGGTTACCCGAATGGTTACCGCATACTGTGTGTCAGCACCGCCCCCTTCAATTAATGAACTGTCAGCAACCAGTAGCCGACCACTGTCAGGGTCAATGCCAAATCGACCCTCCGCATCATCAACCAGTGAAAAGCCATACGTCTCATTAACAACCTCGGCATCCACCGGGCTCAGATGTGCCACCAGATCACCTGCTGATACATCGTCGTCGATGATCAATAAATCAGACGGCGTGCTGTCGATCCAGCTTGTGCCATCACTCGCCTGGCGTTTGACTACCATATCGTTGGCACCAGGATTAACCAGATCCACCACCCGATCGTTCGCCTCACCAGTCAGGCGATCAAAACGCCAGTTGGCGACTAATTCTGATGGCAGGCTCTGCTCACTGAATTGACGTTGCAGGTTGTCGGACACTTCGCCGGCCTGCATCGCGTAATCCCATAGCCGGACATCGTGGATCGTGCCGGAGAAAAATCCCGTCGGGCTGAATTCGCCATCGGCCTGATAATTTTGCCCGATCAGCAGCGGAAGGGTTGCACTGACGGTCTTTCCAATGTTGGCAGCATCGGTCTCTTCCCACACCAGCGAATCATCCAGGTAGGCGGCGTGATAGCCGGTATCGCTGTTCCAGATCTGGGTATGTGTATGGACCTTGCCGTCAGCCATATCGGCGGTCAGAAAATACGATACCGCCAAGCCGTCGATCCAGGGTATGACTGACAGGCCCTGCGCTACCGTGGTGCTGAATCGCGTCTGCACGGTATGATTACCCATGCCGAGCATCAGCGATGCAGGCGCCTCGAAGTAGCTGTTATTGCCGCCATCGGTGTTAATTGAAATGCCGTGGTTGAGGCCGTCAGGCCCGGCGCTCTCAACCGGTGATTCCAGCACGATCGAACCAAAGGTCGACGGGTCTCGGTACGCTATATCCGCACTATCAGCCCACGCCAGTTCTTTGTCATTAACGCCGCCGTCGGCATCATCGTTCAGATGCAGCTCAATGCCAATCTGGCCGCCTGCAGATGGCGCGATGCCAAGCTCCGACCAGGGAATCGCGATCTCTTTAACGTAACCAGTGGCGGTATCATGAGTGGCCAGCGCAACGTTGGTTAGAGTGAGTGGATCTTTAGTCAGCGTGAGTGTGTCACTGCTTCGACCCAAATAGAAAATCGTATCGTCGGTACCGTCATAGGTGTTGCCGCGACTTAAATCCGGATCAAGGTATACAGCCACGGCATCATCGTCCCAGATATCCGCAGAGTCCTCGAATGGCGTGCTATCGGTCACCTCAACCAGCAGATACAGGGCGGTATCATCCCACGCGGCGCGCCAGCTTGCCCCGGGATTGTTTGGCACTATCGAAACATCGCCGCTGTAGTCAAGCAGATCGATCGATTCACTGCGACTCCACTGTGCGTCGATCAGCCCGTCAATTACCAGCGCGCCGTGCGTATGCGCCGCCGCCTGCGAGAAGGATTCGCTCGCGCCGCGATCAGGCGTACCGACGCGTGGATAACCATTGCTATCGGCCTGGGCCAACGTTGGCTGGCCGGTATCACGTGCCGGGCTATCGGCCTGCAAGGCGTGGCTCGCCACATTCGAATCACCGCCATATTGCAGTGATTGCAATCTCGCACTCTGCGATGTCAGATCACCGGCCTGGGCGAAATTACTACTGTTGTCAGAGACGATATTGT
>CAKZSB010000178.1 GCA_937920585.1 uncultured Granulosicoccaceae bacterium
CGCACATCCAGTCCGGCATTTCGCAGTCGGTCTGCCGCTTCAGCCGGATCGCCCAGCGGCACCAGCAAGGTGGTCTGATCCGATTTACCGCTATTGTAGTTTGGCCCCTTGACGACAATCGTCACAGTACCACCCGGAGTAACGGGCTCAACTACCTCGTACAAAGTGGTAGGTGGTTGCGATACAAATGGCTCCTGCACGCGATCGAGCCAGTAGCCAGGCCGAAACAAGGTGAATGCCACCAGCAGCAGTGCCGCTGATTCCCACAACCTGTTTTTGGTCAGAAACCAGCCTTGTGTGGCGGCCGCAAACAACATCATGGCAATGACTGCGATACAGAAAATGAAGATGGCCTTGTACCAGGTCACGTCGATCAGCAACAGCTCTGTATTGAAGATGAAAAGAAAAGGTAACAGTGCAGTTCGAATATCGTAGGCAAAACCCTGCACGCCAGTTTTTATCGGATCACCTTTGGAAATTGCCGCTGCGGCCGTTGCAGCCAATCCCACCGGCGGCGTGTCGTCTGCAAGAATGCCGAAATAAAAGACGAAAAGGTGCACCGCAATCAATGGCACGATAAGGCCACTTTTTGCACCCAGCGCAATAATGACCGGCGCCATAAGACTGGAGACGACAATGTAATTGGCCGTGGTTGGCAATCCCATACCCAGAATCAGGCTCATTACCGCAACCAGAATTAGCATCACAATCAGACTGCCGCCTGCCAGGTATTCGACGAACTCCCCGATTACCTGATGCGCACCGGTTAGTGAAATTGTGCCGATGATAATGCCGGCAGCACCGGTGGCAATGGCGATACCAATCATATTGCGTGAACCCGAGATCATGCCGTCGGACCACTCGGAAATACCGCGTTTCAAGCCCGGAAATATATCCCCTCCCCGGCCTCGAAAGATTGCCTTGAGCGGGTGCTGGGTTAAGGCGACGATAATCATTGCGATCGTTGCCCAGAACGCAGACAGCGCCGGCGACAGCCGCTCGATGATAATGCACCAGATGAGTATGACGATCGGAAGTATGAAGTAGAGCCCCGTGATCGCGGTTGCCCCGGCGTGAGGCAATTCGGTTATCGGATCATTCGGGTCGTCAACGGTAAGATCGGGATGGCGCGACGCCAGAAACAACAGCACAAGGTAGGCCGCCCCGCACAAAGCCGCAACCGCCATAAAGGCATGTTCGGGCATAACGTCTTTTATCCATCCCAGACCATAGAATACGAGCGCACCAAGCAATGCTATGCCAAGAAAACCGCTTAAAAAACCAATAAGCTTGTTGGCAAAAGTGCGCGTGGTGGGGTGGCGAGGCAATCCCTGCAAATTCATCTTGCAGGCTTCGATGTGAACGATGTACACGAGCGCAATGTAGGAAACCAGCGCCGGCACAATCGCGTGCTTGATGATCTCGGTATAACTGATGCCGGTAAACTCGGAAATAAGGAACGCGGCTGCTCCCATTACCGGGGGCGTAAGCTGGCCGTTGGTCGAAGATGCCACTTCCACCGCCCCCGCCTTCTCGGCGGAAAAACCGGTGCGCTTCATCAATGGAATCGTAAAAGTGCCTGTAGTGACTGTGTTAGCTATCGACGAACCCGAATACAGTCCGCTCATCGCAGATGCCACGACCGCAGCCTTTGCCGGCCCGCCACGAAAATGTCCCAGCAACGCAAAAGCAATCTTGATGAAAAAATTACCTGCGCCCGCTTTCTCGAGAATAGCGCCGAACAGCACGAACAGAAAAATGAGCGACGCCGACACGCCTAATGCCACGCCGAATACACCCTCGCTTTGCATCCAGTAGTGCCAGGTGGCCTTGCCGTAGGAGGCTCCCTTCCATTGAATGGTGTCGGGCAGCCAGGCCGCATCGCCAAAAAATACGTAGACCACAAAAATGGTTGCCACAATCAAAAGCGGCAAGCCCAGTGTTCGCAGCACTGCAATGGCCAGCACGACCATTCCAATCGTGGAAATAATTAAATCGCCTTCGGTCGGCAAACCGGCCCGATTGGCGATGCTGTCGCGAAAATAAATAATGTAGAAACAGCTGATCAGACCCAGCGCCGCCAGCGCCCAGTCGTACCAGGGAATGCGATCTCGAGGGCTGGATTTAAATAGTGGATAGGCCAGTGCCGCCAGTACCAGGCCAAAGGCCAGATGTATCAGGCGCGCGTTGCTATTCGTAACAACAAAACTATACGGCGTAACTTCGGTTAACCAGAAAGGTAAATTGGAAGCAATAAACAGCTGAAATAGTGCCCAGACAAAAGCAATAACGGTGATCAACCTGCCAATGGCGCCAGCCGGGGATCGACCACCGGTATCAATGTCCGCCACGAACTGATCAAGTTCACTCTGGCTCATTGTCTTGCTGGTCATCGGTGCTTTCCTCTCGAATCTGATGAATCGATCAATGGCCAACCCCGAGGGAGCCAGCTAACAGGGCTCTTAGCAGTCGAGCCCTGCCAATAACCGCACTCAGTGAGTGCGGCTTACCTGCTCCCCGCGCAAGAACGGGGCTTACTTCGCGCCAGGCAATTACATCCAGCCGCGTTCTTTGTAGTACTTGACCGCACCATCATGAAGCGGCGCAGACAGCGAATCACTGATCATTTCCTCTTCCTTCAGGTTTGCAAATGCAGGGTGGAGCTTCTTGAAACCATCGAAGTTATCGAATACCGCCTTAACCACGACGTATACCACTTCTTCCGGTACGTCCGCACTGGATACAAACGTTGCACCGACACCAAATGTGCTGATGTCTGCCTCGTTGTTGTACATTCCAGCCGGAATAGTCGCACTCCGATAATAAGGATTGTCTGCGATCAGCTTATCGATCGCCTCGCCGGTAACGTTGACGAGATGTGAATCACAGGTGGCCAGTGATTCCTGGGTCAATGCGGAAGGGTGACCCACCAGCCAGAAGTAAGCGTCGATCTTGCCGTCACACATTGCCTGCCCGGTTTCAGCAGATTTCATTTCCCCGGCAAGTTTAAGATCGGATCTTTCCCAACCCATTGCCGCTTCCATTACTTCCCAGGTGCCACGTGTGCCCGAACCGGGGTTACCGATATTCATCCGCTTGCCTTTGACATCAGAGATGTTGGCAATGCCAGAGTCATCTCGAGCGACTACGGTTACAGGCTCAGGGTGCACGGAAAAAACCGCACGCAGTTTTTCAAACTTGCCCTGGTCTTCAAACTTGGATGTACCGTTGTAGGCATGGTGCTGCCAGTCCGACTGGGCGACGCCAAACTCCAGTTCGCCGGCGCGAACAGTGTTGATATTGTAGATCGAACCACCGGTTGATTCGGCAGAACAGCGAATGCCGTGTTCTTTGCGGTTCTTGTTGACCAATCGGCAGATCGCACCGCCGGTAGGATAGTAAACACCGGTTACGCCACCGGTTCCGATAGACACGAACTGCTGATCGGCAGCGCCGACCATGCCCACGGCTCCCAATCCAAGCAGCGTTGCTGCTAGTGATGTCAGCTTTCTCATTTTGCCTTTACCCTCGATTGATTTCATTGCTCGGCCCGGCCAGTCAATGACCGGATCGCCGCACAGTATATCCCGTTGGAAAGGTAACGTTTCCTAAATGTTGTGGCTGGCTTAGGCGGGGTGAATGAGAGGAAACTCTTCTGCCTCCATTGCAGATCCCGGCGTCAGCCGGTTTTCAAGCCCGGGAAATGGAGGAGACATCTCACCCGCCTGAATAACATAAGTTGCATCGTCACCGAGCAAGCGCGCAGAAAAGGCCCGTCTGCGATTTGGCGAAAGATTTTCCGGTGCACCGTGCACCGTGAGAAAGTGAAAGGCAATACAATCGCCTGGCTGCAAATCCCAGGAGCGGATGTCATAGCTTGCGCGCTCGGCATCGATATCCGGCATAGCATGCAAATCGCCGTCGCGCTCGTAGGCGACACCTGAAAATTTTGTTGGCAGAAAAGATTTATTCCAGCGATGTGATCCGGCAATAAACTCCGGACATACCGACTGCTCTACCGGATCGAGCGGTATCCAGAGGCTGCATAGTTTCTCGCCCTCTACACAGTAGTAGGGTTGGTCATGATGCCAGGGCGTTTTTTGCGCGGTACCCGGCTCTTTCACCAGCACATGCTCGTGAAAGATTCTTATAGCCTCCGAATCCAGCAACTGCGCGGCAATCGTGCCCGCACTGGACGAGAAGAAAAAATCCCGGTAGGCATCTATTCGCTGCCAGTTGCAGTAATCACCAAAAAAGTGCCCGCTGTCCTGGCCTTTGGTGTACACGCGCCCGAACTCGCCCGGCTCCGCCAGATTTTGTTCCACGCCCTTTTGTAATCGGCCAACCCAATCGGCAAACACGCCGCGCAGCACCACGACTCCATCGCGTGCAAATTCGTCGATCAAGTTATCAGCCAGTGGTATCGACGAGGCACTTTGAGCTAAGTTCATTGATTCTCTCCACAGGTATTGCGATGGCGGCGCGCCGGGCAGGGCGATTGTGGCCGGGCCAGTCAGTCGGTAGTACGTCGTTGTGCTTCAGTCAGGGCAACCTGGTTGCGCAGATAAACCGGCAGTGCCAGTTCCGCAGCGACGCCCTCGCCGCGCTGCAGCATCAGCTTTGCCAGTGGCAGGATATCCTGTGCGTGCGGGAGTGTCACGGCGGCTTGCGTCACGCCGCCTGCCCGAACGTGCCTCAATGCCTCGGGATAAACCGCCCAGGCGCTGCCCACCGGTGTCCAGTTCGGGGTGTCCGGCAAGGTTACGGCTGCGGGCGCCAGCACCCGTTCATCACCCACAAGTTGCATCAGCCCATCGGCGAGACAACTGTAAGCAGCCCAGTAAACTTCACCCATGCGCGCGTCCATTGCCACTGCGGCATGCTCGATTCCGTGCTTGCGCACCGCCTGCTGGGCGACCAGCGCCAGCGACGAGACTGGCAGCGCCGGGATATCGACACCGTACGCTACGGCTTGTGCGGCGGCGGTGGCGATCCGCACGCCGGTAAAGCTGCCGGGCCCGCGACCGAACGCCACGGCATCGAGGCCTGCCGGCGAAAGGCCGGCTTCGGCCATCAGCTCTTCAATCATCGGCAACAACACCCGCGCGTGAGCACGCGGCTCCAGAGTGTCACGAAAGCGAATTTCGCCATCACACTGGAGCGCGACCGAGCAGGCCTCGGTTGCGGTATCAATGGCCAGTATCTTCACTTTGACACCTCATCACTGATCGCTGCCTGAAAAAATCGATCTACACTCTCGACCCGCTGCACCGTGCGCATTGCGGGCAAACTGTCGAGAAATGTTCGGCCGTAGCTTTTGGTCTGCAATCGGGGATCGCATATCGTCAATACGCCGCGATCAGTGACATCGCGAATCAGTCGCCCGACACCCTGTTTGAGCATCAGCACCGCCATCGGCAGCTGATATTCGACAAAAGCATTTTTGCCATTGTTTTTCATATTCTGGATTCGCGCCTGCAACACCGGATCGCCCGGCGAAGCAAAGGGCAGACGATCGATTACCACGCTCGACAAGGCGTCCCCGCGCACATCCACGCCCTCCCAAAAGCTGGCAGTGCCGAGCAAAACGGCGTTGCCCATCGACTGAAACGCATCGACCAGCTCGCGCTTGGGCATCTGGCCCTGCACCAGCACTGGAAACCGGCAGCTCTTGCGCAATTCATGCGCGGCCTGTTCCAGTGCACGATGGCTGGTAAAAAGCACGAAACAGCGTCCCCCGCCGGCATTGATCACGTGATTAGCCACCTCGAGCACCGCTACATCGAAGGCAGGCTCCTGCGGCGAGGGCATATCAGCTGGCAGATACAACAACGCATTTTTTTTGAAATCAAAAGGACTTTCAACCTGTATTTCGCCAGCGTCTGTGAGGCCCAGCTGACCGCGGAAATGTTCAAACGAGCCCTCTACAGACAAGGTTGCCGAGGTAAACACCCAGGATGAGCCTAGCTGACCCAACGCCTGGGCGAACGATTCGGCAACGTTTTGCGGGGTCAGGTTCAGGCTGAAGCCGGTGCGAAATGTCTCGAACCAGTGCACGTAGCGTTCGTCGCGATTGTCGGTAAAGGCCTCGAGACACTCGATTTGCTCCAGACAACGGCGGCGGCAGCTCTCCAGGCCCTTGCCGCGCACGGCACTGGTCTCCAGAGGCTCGAACAGCAACTCCAGTGCGCTGCGCATGTCTTCAATGGCAGCGGTTACACGACTATCGCTCTCGACCAGAGCCCAGGCGTCACGGCGTTGATTGATTCCCAGCGACAACCTGAAATCCCGCGCCGCTTTCTCAAGCGCAGACGACCGATCGCGGATTTCAACGACTTCGGGCGCCTCGGACAGATGCTCGGACAGACTGTCGCGCGCCAGATCAAAAATTTGCCGGCTGCTGAGTCGACGCCCGAAAAACATCGCGGCGGTATCAGCCAGCTGATGTGCTTCGTCAATGACAATCACTTCGGCCTCCGGCAGCAGCTCGCCGAAATCGCCCTCTTTCAGCGCCAGATCAGCACAAAAAAGATGGTGGTTCACCACGACCAGCGTGGCATCCATCGCGCGCTTGCGGGCGTGCAGCACGAAGCACCCCCCCATCTCGGAAGGCTCGTGATCGGCACAGTAGTCGTCGTGCGATGTAACGTACTGCCAGACCGGGGATGTCTCCGGTACATCCAGCACCTCGGCAATATCACCCGTGGTGGTCTGCGACGCCCACACCCGAATGGCCTGCAGCTGGGCGGCCAGTTGAGGCTCGCGCAGGGCCGGATTCTGCACCGACTTTTCAAGCCTGCTGCGACACAGATAGTTTGCCCGCCCTTTGAGCAGCGCGACCCGCGGATTCAGCCGCAACGCCCGGCGCACCGCCGGCAGATCGTTGTGGAACAATTGATCCTGGAGGTGGCGGGTGCCGGTAGAGATAATGGCGCGCTTACCGCTGCAAATCACCGGCACCAGATAGGCAAAGGTCTTGCCCACGCCGGTGCCTGCCTCGCCGATAAGAATGTCTTCTGCCTGAATACACTCATCGATCGCAACCGCCAGCGACTGCTGGCCGGCACGCGCGCGAAAGCCTGGTTTTAACTCGGCAAAGGGCCCATCGTTGCCCAGCAGTTCAGCGATGCGATCAGATTGATTGGCCAAGCAAAGAACTACTGGCTGTATTTTCGCGCTTCTATTTGCGCCTCGCGGGCGCCGAGCAGATCGCCACGAGCCTCCCGTGCGCGTTCGATCAACAACCAGTTGCGGTAGCGCAGCCCCTGATTCGCGTCGGTGGTGAGGAAATTGGACTTGGCGGCATAGTTTTCTGCGCGCAGATTCTCCGCCATTTCAAGTTCGAGCTCCGCTGCTCGACTCCACAGCACCGCATCGCGGGGCGACGCATCGATCGCTTGCTGCAGTTTGGCGCGTGCACCATTGAAGTCCCCTGCCGAGCGGAGGGTCTCGGATTCCCGCCAGCGAGCGGCAACCTCACGATTGGAGATATCGTGCTGTATGTTGCCATCGTCAGCGATATACGCATCGAGCCGCTGAGTGACCGCATCGGCCTCGGCGTCGCCACCGGTGGTTGCACACCCGCTGACGATCAGCAAGGCGCAAGCCCCCATCACCGACCGTCGCACTCTACTTGCTTTCAATAGGCTGTTCACAATTGCTGGATCCGGAAACCAAAAAGGCCGCGGCAATTTGCCGCGGCCCGAGTTTAGCAATTGTCTGACGCGATTGTCAGTATCGCTTGGTTACCTTTACTGCTCGATGACGTGAAACTCAACCCGTCGGTTGGCCTTGCGACCAGCTGCAGTTGCGTTGTCTTCAACCGGCTTGGACTCACCGAAAGCGCGAGCCTGAAGCTGGCTGGAAGGTACACCGCGGAGCATCAGGTAGCGAACAGTTGACAGCGCGCGACGCTTGGAGAGATCGAGGTTAAAATCTGCCTCGCCAGCACTGTCAGTATGCGCGTGAACCTCGATTGTGACATCCGGGTACTTCAACATAACATCAGCGGCGTCGTTCAGGACGACCTGAGCATCGTCGGTCAGCTCGTCTGAACCACTATTGAACAGTACACCTTCCAGTGTGCCGTCAAACATGGTGCAACCTGTTGCGGAAACGGGAGAACCACTCGGTGTGTCGGCGCAGTCATCCAGATCGTTGTCGACGCCGTCACCATCGAGGTCGTTGGCACCAGCCACGATTCCGGCTGCAGCAGCTCCAACATCTTTGCCACCGCGACCCAGACGCCACAACAGCCCAAGCGATGCGTACAGCGCGTCCTCGTCGTAGGCTTCAACCTCACCACGAACGGCCAGGCCAATCGGCGTACCGTACTCAAGACCGAAACCGGCCGTGATGTGGTAGTCGTTGTCGCGTCGGAACTCGAGCTCACTTTCGTTATCCATCTTGCCCGCGCCCAGTTTCCAGAACGCACCAAGACCACGACGGCGGATCAAACGATCATAGCCACCGAAGTTGTAGAAATGATAAACAAGACCTAGTTCGGCCACTTCGTAGCTGATCTCACCGGCCTGTGCTGGCCCAATTTGAGCTTCACCCAGATCCGCATATCCCAGTTCCAGTGCAAAGTGCGGGTGGAAATCCCAACCGACGAAAACTTTGCTGCCGTCACTGTCTTCGTCATCGACGGTGAATGCTGTGCCCTCAGTCTCTGGCGAGAGCTTTGATACCCCGCCTGAAACGCCGACGTACAGTTTCTTGTGGAAGTCCCCGTTTTGCTCCGCTGCAGCTGGAACGCACACAAATGCACTGACGAGCGTGGCAACAAGGGATTTTTTAAGTCTCATTTCTTCGTTTCCCAATAATGTTAGTTTGCTATTCGCCCGTCTCAGTCAAGGTATTCATGACGTAGTGGGACGTTTCTACCCGCTTCTGAAGAACTGTTTGAAGAGGGTCTTTTACATCGACCACCATTCTTATAGCTCAGCATCAGCAAAAATGAAGACGTGTGGAATATGCAAGCCACGTTCCGCGTTTTGCACACATCAGCCACTTATATAGACCATGCGCACAAAACTGCAGAATCAGGGAAGAAAACATGACGAAGCGCAACCTGCGTCGGAACGGAAGCAGCCGAACAGGGTGACTTTTCAGGCGGGACAGTCAGGGAGCTGTCAGATCACACAGCAAACGACAATTGAATGACAGGGAACAAAGCAGAGGAGATCGAGCGCGGAGAATTGAAACAGACGGATGTAACCGCGCTACTCCCACTCGATCGTCGCGGGCGGTTTGCCGGAGATATCGTAAACGACACGGGATATCTCGGATATCTCGTTGCAGATACGACAAGCAACCAGATCAAGAAAATCATAAGGCAGGCGGGCCCAGCGCGCAGTCATAAAATCGGTGGTCTGCACAGCGCGCAAACTAATGACATTCGCATAGCGACGACCATCACCGGTAACGCCAACAGACTTTACCGGCAGGAATACCGCAAAGGCCTGCGATACCGTTTGATAGAGATCGTGGCGACGTAACTCCTCAATAAATATGTGATCCGCACGGCGCAATGTATCTGCAGCTTCGGAACTGACTTCACCGAGTATTCTGACCGCCAGACCGGGCCCGGGGAAAGGATGGCGATCCACCATCTCCGCTGGCAGGCCCAATTCCCGCCCTACGCTTCGCACTTCGTCCTTAAATAACTCACGCAGTGGTTCGAGCAGTTTGAGGTTCATGTCGGCAGGAAGACCGCCGACGTTGTGGTGTGACTTGATGACGTGCGCCTTGCCGGAACGAGTACCGGCAGACTCAATCACATCCGGGTAGATTGTGCCCTGCGCAAGCCAGTTCACTTCACCCAGTCGGCGCGCCTCGCGTTCGAATATCCGGATGAAACGCGTGCCAATCTCTTTGCGTTTTAATTCGGGATCGGAAATTCCAACCAGTGCCTGCAGAAATTCCTGCGCAGCATCAACCCGGATTACATTGGCTCCAAACCGTCCGGCAAAGGTATTCATCACCTGATCCGATTCGCCGGCACGAAGTAATCCGGTGTCGACAAACACACACGTTAGCTGCTCTCCCACAGCACGATGCAACAACGCCGCAACCACCGAGGAATCCACACCACCGGACAGCGCCAGCAGCACTTTGCCACTACCCACTTGTTCACGCGCACGTTCGATCGCCGCTGTCGCAATGCCAGCCGGCTGCCAGGTTGCACTGCATTCACAGATGTCGTGGACAAAGCGTTTGAGAATCTCGGCACCCTGGCTTGTGTGGGTTACTTCAGGGTGAAATTGCAATCCATAATAGCGACGCGTTTCGTCGGCGATTCCTGCATGGGGTGCCGATTCCGAGCTGGCGATACATTTAAAACCTGAAGGCAGCGTTTCAACTCTGTCGGTGTGACTCATCCAGACATCGAGCAGGCCATGCCCGGCGTCGTTTTCCCGATCCTGAATATCCCGCAGCAAGGCGCTGTGTCCGCGTGCCCGCACAACCGCCGGACCAAACTCGCTCTTGTCGGCTGATTTTACATCAGCGCCAAAGTGGGCTGCCATTGCCTGCATGCCATAGCAAATACCCAGCACGGGTAATTCGCTATCGAATACGAATGATGCAATTGCATGCTCGCCATCGACACCGACAGATTCCGGACCTCCGGAGAGAATAATCCCCCTCACACCGGTTAACTGAATTTCCTCGGCAGGTGCATCACAGGCAACTATCGCGCTATAAACGCCCGCTTCGCGAACACGCCTTGCGATCAGCTGTGTAAACTGGGATCCGAAATCCAGTATTAGTATCTTGTCGATGACAAATGACTCAGCGCTAGGGTTGCAGAAATATAAAGTTCGTAGACCAACTGATTTAATCGAGTCGGTAGTTGGGGGGCTCTTTGGTAATTTGCACGTCGTGAACGTGACTCTCGCGCATACCGGCGTTACTCACGCGAACAAACGAAGTATCAGTGTGCATTGCGCTGATCGTGGCACAGCCACAATATCCCATCCCGGAACGCAAACCTCCAACCAACTGGTGAATGACTGCAGACACTGGCCCCTTAAATGGCACCCGACCTTCAATCCCCTCCGGCACGAGTTTTCGCTCCGATGTTTCATCACTCTGAAAATATCTGTCACTGGAACCTTTTTGCATCGCTCCCAAAGATCCCATACCACGATAGGATTTGTACGAACGCCCCTGATATAACTCAACCTCGCCGGGCGCCTCTTCTGTGCCTGCCAGCAAGCTGCCGATCATGACCGTTGATGCACCGGCGGCAATCGCCTTGACGACATCACCCGAAAATCGCACGCCACCATCGGCAATCAGCGGCACGCCACTGTTGCGAATTGCGCTGGCGACATTATCGATAGCGGTGATCTGGGGCACCCCTACACCGGCAACAATTCGCGTGGTGCATATCGACCCTGGCCCGATTCCCACTTTGACTCCATCGACACCGGCCTCGAGGAGCGCTGTTGCCGCCGCGCCGGTGGCAATATTGCCGGCGACCAATTGAACATCGGGGTAATTTTTCTTGGTTGTTCGGACTCGTTCCAACACACTTTCAGCGTGGCCGTGTGCCGTATCCACAATTAAAAGATCCACACCGGCGGCGACGAGTGCTGCGGTGCGTTCATCGGTATCGGCACCCACTCCGATTGCCGCGCCACTCAATAGTCGCGCATGGCTGTCCTTGCAGGCATTCGGGTAGTCGCGCGCGCGCCTGATATCCTTGACTGTGATCATGCCGCGCAGTTGAAAATCCTCGTTGACAACAAGCACTTTCTCGATCCGATGGTGATGCAGTTTTTCGATCGCCTCCTTGCGTGTGGCATCTTCCCCGACCGTGACCAAACGATCGCGCGGCGTCATGATCGACGACACCGGTTCATCTTCGCGGCTTTCAAATCGAATATCGCGCTTGGTGACGATTCCCACCAGCCCGTCGCGATCGACCACGGGCAAACCGGAGATACCGTGGCGCGCCGTCATTTCGCGCACTTCGCGAATGGTGGTTCCGGGGGTGATAGTGATTGGCTCAAGTACGACGCCACTCTCAAAGCGCTTGACGCGCTTGACCTCGGCGGCCTGGCTGTCGATCGACATATTCTTGTGCAGCACACCGATCCCGCCTTCCTGCGCGAGCGCAATCGCGAGCGACGACTCAGTGACCGTGTCCATTGCCGCTGACAACAACGGCAGGTTCAGCGTGATTTCCCGCGTCAACCGGGTTTGCAGGGACACCTGATTTGGCAACACCAGAGAGTGTGCCGGTTGCAAAAGAACGTCGTCAAACGTCAGCGCATCCTGAACGATTTGCATTTGAGTAAGGCGGGTTGCCGGCGGGTTTCGCCGAGCACCCCATTATACCCATTGACCACAACAGGGTAAATTGATTAACTCGCTATCGCTCTGAAAGTCCTTCCACTCACAGTTGAAAATGCCCATGCCGACCGCCCAGCCGAATCCCGAGCATGTTTTCGGCGTCAGTGAACTCAACCGTGAAGTTAAATGGCTGCTCGACAGCACTTTCGGACAGGTGTGGGTAGAGGGCGAGTTGTCGAATCTCATGCGCCCAGGCTCCGGACACCTGTACTTTTCGCTGGTCGATAGCACCTCGCAGGTCCGCTGTGCGATGTTCCGCGGCGACAATCGTCGACTGGATTTCAAACCAGCTAATGGCCAGACGGTGTTGTGCCGGGGCCGATTGGGCATCTACGAGGCGCGCGGCGACTACCAGATGGTGGTCGATCGTATGATTGAAACCGGCTCCGGCGCTCTGCAGCGCAAGTTCGAGGACACCAAGCGGCGCCTGCACGCCGAAGGACTATTCGATGCATCGGCAAAAAAACCCCTGCCGGCGTTTCCGCGCACGATCGGGCTCGTAACGTCACCCACCGGTGCTGCGGTGCAGGATGCACTCAACGTTCTGGCACGCCGTTACCCGCTGGCCAGGGTGATCGTCCACCCTGTTTTGGTGCAGGGCCCGACCGCTGCACCCGCCATCGCGGCAATGCTGGCGCGCGCCAACCGGCGCCGCGAGTGTGACGTACTGTTACTGCTGCGAGGCGGCGGGTCGCTCGAAGACCTGTGGGCCTTCAATGAGGAAGCAGTCGCGCGGGCGGTATTCGACTCCGCGATCCCGGTCATCACCGGGATTGGCCACGAGATTGATTTTTCGATCGCCGACATGGCCGCCGACCTGCGTGCGCCAACCCCTTCAGCCGCAGCCGAGCTGTGTACCCCCGACGGCCAGGAGTTGCTGGCCAGCACGCAACAACTCACCCTCAGGCTGAGCCAGTTTGCCGAGAATCACCTGAGCCGCCAGCAAAGGAATCTGCGCGAATTGATGGCGAGGCTCAATCGCCACCACCCGCTGCAGCGCCTGCGGCAAAAAGGCCAGCGCGTCGATGAACTGGAGATTCGTATCAGGCGTGTGATGGAGAACAGCCTGTCTCGCGCGTCGATTCGACTCTTACACCTTCAGCGCAGCCTGACGCGGTCGTCTCCTGCGCGGCAGCTGGCGCGTCGGCAGGAACAGCGTCTGACACTGCACAGACGACTGCAAAATTCGATCGAGCAGGCCATGCAACGTCGGCAGTCACGCCTGTCCCTTACCGCCCGCGCTCTGTCGGCAGTCAGCCCGCTGAATACACTCAAGCGCGGGTACTCGATTGTGCAGTCCGAGAGCGGTTCAGTCGTGACGCAAACCCGGCAGGTAAAACCGGGTGAAAGTGTCAGAATTCGTATCGATGACGGAAATTTAACCGCCAGGATTAACGCCATTTCCACTTCAAAGAAAGAAAAAAACCAATCCACATAAGCACTTAGTGTTGCAACGCAAGTCACAACTGCTGCAATCAAAAATTTGCTATCCCACGCCAAATTTGGTAGAACACTGCGCCTTGAAATTGGGTGAGGGTTTGTACATGACGACAGTAAAGAAAAAGAGAGCCAGCCGCGCCAAGAAATCGGCCGCCAGCAGTCAGTTCAAAACATTCGAGCCTTACAAGCTCAGCAAGAGCGAGGAGTACATGAATCAGGACCAGATGGATCACTTCCGTCGCATCCTGCAGAACTGGAAAGTGAACCTCATGGAGGAAGTGGAGCGCACCGTCGGCCACATGAAGAGCGACGCCACCAATTTCCCTGATCCGAATGACCGGGCCACTCAGGAGGAGGAGTTCAGCCTGGAATTGCGCACCCGTGATCGAGAACGCAAGCTAATCAAGAAAATTGACGAGTCAATGACCAAGCTCGATGAAGACGACTACGGCTTCTGCGACGGCTGCGGCGTGGAAATCGGCATTCGACGACTCGAAGCCCGACCAACCGCCACGCTGTGCATCGAATGCAAGACTCTAGAGGAAATCCGCGAGAAGCAAACCGCCTGATCGACGGCGCCTGCGCGGCCAGATGGCAGCACAATACGTCGGGCGTTTCGCACCGTCGCCCAGCGGCCCGTTGCATTTCGGCTCTTTGGCAACGGCGCTGGCAAGCTTTCTCGACGCACGTCAGAACCGCGGCCACTGGCTGCTGCGGATTGAGGACATTGACCCGCCGCGAGAAGTCAGCGGCGCCACCGATGAAATTATCTCGGCCTTGATTTGCCATGGATTGCAATGGGATGGAGAGATTACCCGGCAAAGCGAACGCAGCGATCTGTATGACCGTGCGCTCGCCGAGCTACACCGCAACGGTCATCTGTACGCCTGCACCTGCACCCGCAAGCAATTGCGCGCCGCTGGCAAGTCCGGGCCAGGATGCCCGCAAAACTGCAAATCGCTGGACCTTGCACATGAGGACAATCCACTGAGAGTTGCCGTGCCCTCCGGCTGCGTTACTGCCAATGATCTGCTGCTTGGTGCGCAGATTGCCCGGGTCGACGAGGATCCCGGCGACTTCCTGGTACGACGTCGTGGCGGCCTCTATGCCTATCAACTGGCGGTCGTGGTTGACGACTACCACCAGCAAGTCACCCACGTGGTTAGAGGCGCTGACCTGCTGGATAACTCGCCGCGTCAGGTAGCACTCGCCGGGTTACTGGGCTACCCTGCCCCGCGTTATCTGCATTTGCCGCTGGCGTTGGACGACACCGGCCGAAAGCTCAGCAAACAGACTGGCGCGCGCCCGATCGACAACAACTCCGCACTCGACAACCTGTTGTCAGCCTGGACCTTTCTGGGACAGATTGCACTCCAGGCCCGCCCGCAAAACATCGCCGAATTTCTGCAATTCGCGGTTGGTCGCTGGTCGAGACAGCTGTTGCCTCGTGCAAATAGCGCTATCTGCTGTTGACCCGCCACCTCCATCACCCTATCTTTCACAATTGAAACCAAGCCGGTGAAAACACCGCGGAGACACCCACATGTCTGAGCAGAAAATTTATCCGGTCAATCCAGATATCGCAGCCAATGCCTGGATCGACGAAGAGAAGTACCAGGAGATGTATGATCAGTCGATCAACAGTCCGGATGAATTCTGGGCCGACCAAGCCAAACAGCACATCGACTGGTTTACCCCGTGGGATAAAGTTCAGGAATGGGACTATCACAAGGCGGAGATCAAGTGGTTCGAGGGCGCCAGCCTCAATGTGTCGCACAATTGCCTGGATCGACACCTCGAAACCCGCAGCGACCAGGTAGCGATTATCTGGGAGGGAGACGATCCCGGCGAAGAGCGGAAAATCACCTACCGCGAGTTGCACGCGGAGGTCTGCCAGTTCGCCAACGCATTGAAGGGCCTGGGAGCCAAAAAGGGCGATCGCATCTGCATCTACATGCCGATGATCCCCGAAGCCGCGGTGGCGATGCTCGCCTGCACCCGCATCGGTGCGATGCACTCCGTGGTATTCGGCGGCTTCTCACCGGACGCCCTGCGCGACCGCATCAATGACTCCGAGTGCAGCATCGTCATCACCGCCGATCAGGGCCTGCGTGGCAGTAAGAAGGTTGCCCTCAAGTCAAATGCAGACAAGGCCTGTGAAGACACACCCAGCGTGCGCAAGATGGTGGTCGTCAAGCGCGGTGGCGAAGCCATCGGATGGAAAGATGGCCGTGATGTCTGGTATCACGAGATCGTCACGGCAGCATCCACCAGCTGCCCCGCAGAAGAGATGGATGCCGAAGATCCTCTGTTTATCCTCTACACATCGGGCTCCACCGGCAAGCCGAAGGGCGTAATGCATACCACTGCAGGTTATATCCTGTACGCGGCGATGACGCACAAATACACTTTCGACTATCGCGACGGCGATATCTACTGGTGCACCGCGGACGTCGGCTGGGTGACCGGGCACTCCTATATCGTTTACGGCCCGCTGGCCAATGGCGCTACCACGCTGATGTTTGAAGGCATACCGACCTACCCCGACGCCGGCCGATTCTGGCAAGTGATCGATAAGCATCAGGTCAATATTTTCTACACCGCGCCCACCGCGATTCGGGCGCTGATGTCGCAGGGCGACGAGCCCGTCAAGAAGACCTCACGCAGCTCGTTGCGCCTGCTGGGCTCGGTCGGTGAGCCGATCAACCCGGAGGCATGGGAGTGGTACTACAAAACAGTTGGCGACGAACGCTGCCCGGTTGTCGACACCTGGTGGCAAACTGAAACCGGTGGCATTCTTATCACGCCGCTGCCAGGCGCCACCGCACTCAAGCCGGGATCAGCCACCCGGCCATTTTTCGGCATCGTGCCGGCCCTCGTCGACGACCAGGGCAAGCTGCTGGAAGGTCCCGGATCCGGCAATCTGGTGATCACTCGGCCGTGGCCGGGCCAGATGCGCACGGTGTACGGCGACCACAAGCGCTTCTACGAAACCTACTTCCAGATGTACCCCGGTTACTACTTCACCGGTGACGGCGCTCGACAGGATGAAGACGGCTACTGGTGGATCACCGGCCGGGTAGACGATGTATTGAATGTCTCAGGCCATCGCATGGGCACCGCCGAAGTGGAAAGCGCACTGGTGCTTCACGATGAGGTCGCCGAGGCCGCTGTCGTCGGCTATCCGCACGATATCAAGGGCCAGGGTATCTACGCCTATGTCACCCTGATGGTCGGCACAGAAGCGAGTGAGGAGCTACGCGCCGAACTTATCCAACACGTTCGCAAAGAGATTGGCCCCATCGCAAGCCCCGATGTTGTGCAGTTTGCGCCGGGTCTGCCGAAAACGCGCTCGGGCAAGATCATGCGCCGAATCCTGCGCAAAATCGCGGAGAACGAAATCGACAATCTGGGCGACACTTCAACCCTTGCCGATCCAGCCGTGGTGGATGATCTGGTCGAAAACCGGGCGGCAAACAGCAGTACCTGATCCCTTGGCTATGCGGGGCGCCCGGCGCCCCGCTTCAGGCCCAAATGAAGTGCCACATCAGGTAGGCGATACTGCAGAGGATCAATCCGGCACTCCAGACCGTCAGCCACATCTGCCGACCTCGCCTTCCCAGAATCAGCAATACGACCCCTACAAACAGCGCAATCCCGACCGTAAACGCCAGCATCCCGGGCGAAGTCTCGGTATACGGCAGCCCGGTGCTGCCTTCAATCTTGTATCTCAACGTCGCATTGCCCCGGCTCCCGGTCTACTACCGTGGCGCGTGAAATTTCGCGCCAGGATCACTATTTTCGACACGCACTGACGACAAAGGATGTTTTAACCTACTTACGTCTCGCGCTATTGTTCAGGCTTGAATCATAATGTCTGCACCACTCGTTACAAGTCATAACGAACGCGGTAACACAGATTGAGCAACGTCAAATGAACGACAAGCCAACGGACAAAGCTGATGACCTGGCCCTGTTTCACGCAGCCGTGGGCGAGGTGAAGCCGGTCAGAAATGATCGTGTCAGCGCCAATCCCAAGCGTCCCCCCGCCCGCCCGAGACAGGCCGAACTGGACGAACAGCGGGTAATGTTCGATGCCATGCACGATGATCGCGATCCGGACACACTCGATACTGCCGAGCATCTAAGCTATGCCCGCGCTGGCGTTCAAAGGCGTGTGATGCGCAAACTGCGCAACGGCTACTACGCCATTCAGGGCGAGCTCGATCTGCACGGCATGACGCAAAAGGAAGCCCGCGATGCGATGATCGGTTTTATCACCGAGCAAAACAGCGGCAAACCCATGTGCTGCGTGCGTATTATTCATGGCAAGGGGCGTAAAACCGCTACCGAGGCGCCAGTGCTGAAACCCTACGTAGCGGGCTGGCTGCGCCAACGACGCGAAATTCTGGCCTACAGTTCGGCCAAGCCCGCACACGGTGGCACCGGCGCGCTATACGTACTGCTGCGTCGCCCGGGATAGCGCTAGTGCAGCGTGACGTTGCCGTCGCCGTCCTCACCTGTGTTGATATCGTCCGCCAACTCGGCACTGATCACTGGTGAAGTGTCTTCGTCGTCAGAGTCGCCATCCGCTTGTTCTTCGAGCGCAAGATCCATTTGCGGATCAATGGCAATTTTATCCAGGTCGGTCAATTCCGACAGCGGTGGCAGCTCGTCGATTCGCTTGAGATTGAAATAGTCGAGGAATTCTTTGGTCGTCGCATACATAGCCGGCCGGCCCGGCACATCCTTATGACCCACTACGCGGACCCATTCGCGCTCGAGCAGCGTCTTGATGATATTGGTGCTGACGGCGACACCACGCACCTCTTCGATCTCGGTGCGCGTAAGCGGCTGGCGATAGGCGATAAGTGACAACGTCTCAAGCAGTGCCCGCGAGTAGCGAGGCGGCCGCTCTTCAAACAGGCGCGAAATCCACGGCGACACGTCCTGATCAATCTGCAGCCGAAAGCCGCTGGCCACTTCAACTATGCTTGCGCCATGCTCCTCGTACTGGCGCTGCAATTGCCCGATCAGTTCACGCAGGTGGTTTTTGTCGGGGGAATTGGGATCGCCGCGAAACAGCCGCCGCAGCGTGGATAACGGTAGTGGTTTATCGACCGCCATCAGCGCCGCCTCGACCACGCGTTTGATCATGTCATCATCGAGCGCCATGCTCAGTCTCCTCGGCTGTCGTGGTGATCAGCTGATCAGGCATAGTCGGAATCGGGGTCCTGGCTACTGGCGAAAGGCTCATCATCTTCAACCCGCCCACTCGCAGCGCGGATATAGATCGTCGCAAAAGGCGCCTGCTGCACGATCTCGAGCAGCGATTCCTTACACAGTTCCAGTATCGCCAGAAAAGTGACCACACAGCCCGCACGCCCTTCCTCAACGGTGAAAAGCGTGGTGAATTCGATCAGGTCCTGCTCCTGCAATACCGCCAGCAAATTCGACATCCGCTCGCGTACCGACAGGAATTCACGCTGAATGTTGTGATTTTGGTGCAAATTGGCACGCATGGCCACGGCTCGAAAGGCATTGAGCAGATCGTCCAGCGCAATATCCGGCAACGGCTGCCGGTTTTCCAGCTCGGGCAGCCCGGCCATAACGTCGAAGAGTTCGCGCTCCATGCGCGGCAAGCTGTCGAGCTCTTCAGCAGCCTTCTTAAATTGCTCGTAAACCTGCAACCGCCGAATCAACTCGGCACGCGGATCCTGTTCATCATCTTCCTCGTCGACCCTTGGCAGCAGCAAACGCGATTTTATCTCTGCCAGCATTGCAGCCATGACCAGGTACTCGGCGGCCAGATCCATTCTCATGGCCTCCATCACAGCAATGTACTGCATGTACTGATCTGTGATCGCCGAAACAGGGATTTCGAGGATATCGAGGTTCTGCCGTTTGATCAGATAGAGCAGCAGATCCAGGGGGCCCTCGAACGATTCCAGAAACACCTCGAGCGCATCTGGCGGGATGTAGAGATCTTTCGGGGATTCGCTGTACGGCTGACCGAGCACAACCGCCATGGGTATTTCCAACCCGGGTTGTGCGTTGTCATGCTCTGCTTCGTTATCAGCCATTCGATACTGTAATCTACGAAAGCGCCAGTTTAACGCGTCGGCATCACTGCTGCAGGAAATCGAGGCTTCCCTTACCCTCTCGTAGGATTTCAACACCGCCACTTTCCAGTGACAACACCGATGTCTCCTCAAGGCCACAGGCGCCGCCGTCGACGATCAGATCCACTAATCCTTTCAAACGCTGCTTCATCTCAAACGGATCATTGAGCGGAAACTCATCACCAGGCATCAGCAGCGTTGCACTCATGATCGGCTCGCCGAGCTCAACCAGTAACGCATGGGCAATAGAATGATCCGGCACGCGAATGCCAATGGAACGCCGCTTGGCGTGAAGCAGTCGCCGGGGGACTTCGTTCGTTCCTTTCAGGATGAAAGTGTAAGGGCCCGGCGTGAGTGTTTTTAGCAGGCGATAGTCTTTGTTGTCGACCTTCGCATAGGTCGCAATTGAAGACAGATCCTGGCACATCAGGGTCATGTGGTGCCCCTTGTCCAATTGCCGCAGCCGATAAATGCGCTCGACCCCCTGCTTGTTGCCGAGCAGACATCCCAACGCGTAGCAAGAATCGGTTGGATAGGCGATGATCGCACCTTGCTCGAGCATAGCCACTGCCTGGGAAACCAAACGGGCCTGAGGGTTGGCGGGATGTATTTCGAAATACTGAGTCATTTATTGTTGTGAGCGCGCAGCGACAGTCATACCGCATCGAATGAGTGCGTAAGCACAGAGGCCTGGACACTCAACTTTCGATAGCATACCCCTTAATACCAAGGATACATCCAAACCAGTCGGATTCTGCATGAAATTGCTTTTTGATTTTTTTCCGGTTGTACTGTTTCTGATCACCTACAAGCTCAGCGACCTCTACACCGCCACCATGGTGATTATCGCCGCATCGGTCGTGCAGGTCGGTGTTCACTGGCTGATGCATCGTCGCATCGAAAAAATGCATCTGGTGTCACTGCTGCTGTTTCTGGTGCTCGGCGGACTGACACTCTACCTGCGCGACAAGCGATTTATCATGTGGAAGCCAACCCTGATCAACTGGTTGTTCGGCGCCGCTTTTCTGGCCACAGCATTCATCGGCAGCAAACCCCTGATTCAACGCATGCTGGGCTCACAGCTTGAGATGCCCGATATTCAGTGGCGACGTTTGAACTATGCCTGGGTACTGTTCTTTCTGGTTGCCGGCGCGATCAACCTGATTTTCGCTCAACGCTATATTGACGCCCAGAACCAGCTGATCGCCAGCATGCCGGAAATTTCGGAACAACAGCTGACCGACCTCAATTGCGATGGCTTCGAGGAATCAAACGTGCCACTGTGCGAGCTCGCGCATCAGCGTGAAGCGACCTGGGTCAATGTTAAGGTATTTGGCCTGCTGGGCCTGACCGTTCTGTTCATTATCGGCCAAACCGTTTTTCTCATGCGGCACATGGAACCGGATGAAGAGCACGAGGACAATCCGCCCGCAGATACCGACAGTCAATAGCTAAAAACAAACCCGGCATTGTTATTGCCCCCTGCTGGCCCTCTGAACAACAGAATCCAACCGGAACTCTCAACATGAAAACACTGCTCTGCGTTGCACTGACAGCTTTGCTGTTGCCTTTAGTACCGGTGTCCGCACAGGATACAGACAAGCTGCTTGCAACCGTCAACGACAGCAAGATCACCGCCGGACAGGTCGACGCACAGGCTCGCCAGCTGGCAGCCCAGGGCCAGCAGGCGAGCCAGGCGCAAATTGTCGATGAATTGATCAATCTCGAGCTGATGCAGCAAGAGGCGCTGAAACAGGAACTTGAAAAACTGCCCGATGTCGCCTCTGAACTGAAAACCATGCGTGCCAGGGTCCTGGCCAATGCCCTGCTGACCCAGGTGGCTGGCAATTTTGCCGTCAGCGACGAAGACCTGAAAAAAGAATACGATCGACAAGCAGCCGACAATCGCGTCTCCGAGTATCTCGCCAGCCACATCTTGCTGGATGATGAAGCGCGCGCAAAGGAAATCATCGTTGAACTGAACGACGGTGCCGATTTTGCTGAGGCGGCGAAAAAATACTCCACTGGCCCCTCAGGTCCAAACGGCGGCGACCTGGGCTGGTTTACCGATGGGTCCATGGTGCCGGAATTTTCAGCCGCCGTTGCCGAAATGGAACCCGGCAGCCATTCAGTGGCACCGGTAAAAACCCAGTTTGGCTTTCATATCATCAAACTGGCAGACAAGCGCAACAAGCAAGCTCAGCCATTCGAAGCGGTTGCCGATCAACTGCGCAGTGCCATGATCAGAACCCAGGTCTCAGACTACATCGGTGGTCTGCGCAATTCCGCGCTGATCGAAATGCATGAGTAGCAATTAATTGCCAGACCGGGTTCAGAACTAACCAAGCCCGGTTATCAAATCGCGCTGGATATCGACTAACGATTCCAGCCCCACAGCAATTCTGACAAGCCCTTCCGAAATACCGGCCTGCTCGCGCTGTTCGTCCGTCAAGCGTCCGTGCGTTGTCGTGGCAGGATGCGTAATCGTGGATTTTGCGTCACCCAGATTTGCCGTAATCGAAATCATTTGCACGGCATCGATCAGTTGCCACGCAGCCTCGCGACCACCCGCCAATTCAAAAGACACAACACCACCAGCGGCCGATTGCTGCAACCTGCACAAACTGTTCTGCGGATGGCTGTCGAGCCCGGGGTAAAACACTTTGCTTACTCGAGGCTGGGCTTGTAACCACTCAGCCAACGCCGCAGCACTCTCGCAGTGGCGCTGCATGCGCAATTCCAGCGTCTCAAGTCCCTTCAGAAATACCCACGCATTAAACGGACTCATACACGGTCCCGCTGCGCGCAGAAATGCAAAGACGTCGGCAATGCGCTCGCTGTCACCAACTACCGCACCACCGACACAGCGCCCCTGCCCGTCGAGAAATTTGGTCGCTGAATGTATGACCAGATGCGCACCCAGCGCCAGAGGTTGTTGCAATGCCGGCGTACAAAAGCAATTGTCGACCACGAGCATGGCACCATTGCGACTGGCAAGCTCCGCCAGCGCGGAAATATCGGCAAGCCTTGTGAGCGGGTTGGACGGCGTCTCGACAAACAGCATGCGCGTCTGGGGCAGGATTTTACGCTGCCAGTCGGCCACATCATCGATAGCGGCGAAATCCACCGTGTTGCCCATACGGGTTAAATACTTGCGAAAGAACTGCGTCGTCGATCCAAACAGATCGCCGGACGCCAGCACATGATCGCCAGCCTCGAGCAGGGCTGCGCAAGTCGCCATAATAGCGGCCATACCGGATGCGGTCGCAACACAGGCATCGCCACCCTCCATCGCCGCCAGACGCTTTTCAAACGTGCGAACGGTCGGATTGGTGAATCGAGAATAGACGTTGCCGGGGGCATTGTTTTGAAATCTGTCTGCGGCCTCGGCAGCGTTGGAAAACACAAAGCTCGAGGTTGCAAAAATTGCCTCTGAGTGCTCGCCTTCGCCGGTACGATCATAGCCTGCACGCACCCCTAGTGTGGCTAGTTCGGGCGAGTCAGCGTTGTTGGTATACACAATAAATATCCCACAAAAAATTGGCATTGCGGGACACGGCTTTGCATTGCGGGCAGGGATATCGTTTGGCAGACTGGCTGGCCGACCACTCGATCAAGTGGGCCAGAGGCTCACTTTAGCTGGATTTATTTGGCGCCCGCAAGCAGAGTCAAATCGGCGCAACATGTCACTTAAGTATGCGTGCGGAAACTGGCTAATGTCAATCGGTAACAATCAATACCCGGTCGCCGATCTGCACGCGATCGAACAGTGCAATGACATCCCGATTTTTCATTCGCACACAGCCATGCGATACCGGCTTGCCGATCAGGTGCTCCTGCGCAGTGCCATGAATATAAATATAGCGCTGGTACGAATCGACGGGCCCTTGTCGGTTGATACCCGATTGTAAACCGCGCAACCAAAGCACGCGGCTGGTTATAGCGTCGTCGTCAGTCGAGGATTCGAGATCACGCGCAATGATCCCGTTCGGAACACGACCCTTGAAAATAGTCCCGCACTCTGCCCCATCGCCAATCTTCTCGGCGATTTCGTGCCAGCCGTATGGCGTACAACCACTACCCTCTTCACAGCCCACACCATTCTGGGCAGTAGATACGGGATACGACTCAATCTGGCCCGCTGCAGACAGATAGTCCAGTCGCTGGCGGCGGATACTGACAAGCAACAGGCTGCTGCTGCAATCCAGGTCAGTACCAAACACCTGCTGATGCGACCCGGCTGCTTGTTGCCAGTCTGATGGGACTACGCTCACTGGTGCTTGCTACCCGGGCACAGGCGCTCACTCCATACCAACATCCACCACCTGCGTATCGCTGTTGTTATTGCGCTCCACCGCCGCATCTGCGCGCTGATTCTCCAGCCAGCTGAGGTAGTCTTTGTCGATATCGCCGGTGAGGTATTCACCGTTAAAGCAACTGGTTTCGAAACTGCCGAGTTCGGGATTGAGTTCGCGCACTGAATCGATCAGATCTTCAAGACGCTGGTAAATCAGGCCATCGGCGCCAATCGCCGTACAGATTTGCTGTTCATCACGCTGATGTGCAATGAGCTCATCGACCGCCGGCATATCGATGCCGTAGACATTGGGAAAACAGACCGGTGGCGCCGCTGAAGCCATGTAAACCTTTCTGGCACCGGCATCGCGTGCCATTTGCACAATCTGCTCGGATGTCGTACCACGCACGATTGAATCGTCGACCAGCAGCACGTTGAGCCCTTTGAATTCCATACCGATCGGGTTGAGCTTCTGGCGCACCGATTTACGCCGCATTTTCTGCCCCGGCATGATGAAAGTGCGCCCGATATAGCGATTCTTCACAAATCCCTCGCGGTAGCTCAGGCCCAGCTCCAGTGCCAGCTCCTGTGCAGACGGGCGACTGGTGTCGGGGATCGGGATAACAACGTCAATATCGTGGTTGTGCCATTCCTGCCGAATGCGTGCTGCAAGTTTACGCCCCATGCTCATGCGCGATGTATAGACCGACACGCCATCGATAATCGAATCCGGCCTTGCGAAGTACACGTACTCGAAAATACACGGTTGCAGCTTTTGGCTCTGCGCACACTGACGCTGATGCATTTCACCCGCCGCACTGATGTAGATCGCCTCACCCGGATCGAGATCGCGAACCAGTTCGAACCCCAGACCGGTAAGCGCGACACTCTCCGAAGCGACGATATATTCAACGCCCTCATCACTATCGCGTTTGCCCAGCACCAGCGGACGAATGCCGTTGGGATCACGAAAAGCCAACACCCCTCGCCCTACCAGCATCGCGACCACGGCATAGCCGCCCATGCAACGCTTGTGCACGGCGCTGACTGCGCTGAATATGTGGTCTGGTGTCAGGCTGTCTGAACCCGCTGCGTGCTGAAGCTCATGGGCAAAGACGTTGAGCAGCACTTCGCTGTCAGAGTTGGTGTTGATATGCCTGCGATCTGTGCGATACAAATCGCTTTGCAATTGCCGGGCGTTGGTCAGATTGCCGTTATGGCCAAGTACAATTCCAAACGGCGAATTGACATAAAACGGCTGAGCCTCGGCTGACATACTCGAACTGCCAGCGGTCGGATACCGCAGGTGGCCGATGCCCATATTGCCGCGCAAGCGCAGCATGTGAGAGGTGCGAAACACCTCTCGCACCAGGCCCGGTGCCTTGCGAATAAAGAGTTGCCGCTCTTCACAAGTGGCAATCCCGGCCGCATCCTGTCCGCGATGCTGGAGCAGCGTCAGACCATCGTACAATTGATGATTGATCGCGCTTTTTCCAACGATCCCCAAAATTCCGCACATCAATCAGTCCCGCAATGGTCCGGCGGCAATTGTAATCGTTTTCCGGTTGGTTAGTTATCGTTGATATGGAAGCGACGCGCAATTTCTGCCGGTAATCTGCTGTGGATTACCTTGGATATCCGCAAAACATGCGGCAGCAACGCCGACTCGTTCCACCATCGCTCTTGCGGGATCGAGACCGATGCAGTTGCCGCAAGCGCAATGAGGGCAACAATCACAACGCCCCGAACCGCGCCAAACCCGCTACCCAGCACTCTGTCTGCGATACCGAGACCGGTCACCGACAGGACTCTGCGGAGCAGGAAGGTCATTATTCCGCTGGCGACGAGCGAACCGATAAACAACGTCGCCGCACTGATGCTCACGCGCGCTGTGGGACTTTCAATGGTATCGGGCAGGAATGCAGCGAATTCATGCGTGAAGTAGAGCGGCATACCGATCGCGAACACCCATCCGGCCAGCGAAAGGAATTCACCGAAAAAGCCGCGAAAGAAACTCAGTAGTGTCGATACACCGATTATCGCCACGATAACCAGATCCAGTGTTCCCAGGTTCATAGCACTCTCGATTCCGGCAGGCAGTATTGCCTGACTGATTGCGACCGACCACCCTGCATGGCACAGTCACGCAGCAAGGGTTCAACGCAAGCTGGCAGCTCATCGTTAATCGCGACGCACCATGATGCTGTCGACACGATAGCGCCGATTGAGCCGATTTTGTAAATCCAGCGCATCGATCTGATTATCAAGCGGCCCTACGAATACGCGAAAAACCGTACCCTTGGGGCCTTCCACCGCATTGGCAAACGCTGGCAAGTTCTGCGCCTTTAGATCCTCCAGCAAATTAACGGCATTGCTCTCGACAACAAAGCTTGCGACCTGAATGTTCCAGCCGACTGGAATCGAGATCGTCGGCAGCGGTGCGGCCTGCACCGGCGCAGGCGGGTCACCGGACACAGCAGTGCCATCGGCAGATGTCGAATCACCCGCGAGATCTGCTTCCGTCTGCAAAGGCCGGGCAACAGCCAGCTTCTCACTGACCACCGTCGCTTCATCATTGTCAGGTGATTCAGGGGTTTGAGCGGGCTGGCGCGAGGAATAGGAGCGCTCTACAACCGGCCGACTGGGCTCCGCAGGCAGTGGCTCGGCGTACTCATACACCTGCTGCGAGCCGGAGCCATCGAGAATGAAGGGCAACACGATTACCGCTATTGCGAGCAATACCCCGGCACCAATGAGGCGGGCGAGCAATTGCTCATCTTTGTATTCTTTACGTGCCACCGGGCAAACACTACCAGTCGTTAGTGAGCGTGCAAGCCGTCCATCGCCCGCATGACCTCTGATACGGTCAGAAAGGACCCAAACACAACTACGCGATCCGAGTCTGTCGATTTTGCTACAGCCTGATCCAGAGCGTTGGTTACCGATGGGTAAACCGAAGCCGCCACCTGCCTTGCGGCAAGTACCGCCCGGAGTTGCTCCCCGGACATCGCCCGTCCATAGTCGATCTCTCCAATGTACCAGCCATTGATCCACGGTGAAAGCGCCGTGATGATTGATTCAACGTCCTTATCCTGCATACACCCGAACACGGCCCGCGTTTGCCCCGCAACCGGATTGCGACCCAGAAATGCTGCCAACTGGCCTGCAGCTGCGGCATTGTGCGCAACGTCGAGTAACACCTCGACACCGTCGATCGTGAGCTGTTGTGCCCGGCCGGCGAGCTGCACGCTGGCCAGCGCATCGCGCACCCAGTTGACCTGCAGGTCGCGTTTTAGTAAAACCGCACACACCGAAATCGCGGTTGCCGCGTTGTTCACCGCCCAGTTGGCGCGCATTGCGGGCATCGGCAATTCGTAACGGCGAAGCGAGTCGCTAAATACCCAGTCAGAAGATCGAATCTCGAAGTGAAAATCGCGACCGATCTGGTGGTGTGTCGCGCCAATCTTCGCCACTGTCACCGCCACACTGGCCGGTGGCTCCGGGTCGCCACACACCAATACACACCCCGCTCGCGCAACAGCCGCTTTCTCCGCTCCGATCGCCTCACGGTTGTCGCCCAGCCAATCGACGTGATCAATCCCGACCGAGGTAACGCACGCCACCTCGCTATCCCACAGATTGACAGCATCCAGGCGACCGCCAAGACCCACCTCCAGCACGGCAATGTCGACGTTGCGGTTGCGAAAATGTTCTGCTGCCGCCAGTGTGGTGAACTCGAAATAGGTTAGCGATGTATCTGCACGAGCGCGTTCAATGGCCTCGAACGCCGCGACCAGTTCATCATCGGGCACCAATTCCCCGTCGACGGCAATCCGCTCGTTAAAGTGCAGAAAATGTGGGGAGGTGTAGCGTCCCACGCTGAACCCGGCACCACGCAGAATTTGCTCGATGTAACCCGCGGTCGAGCCCTTGCCATTGGTTCCGGCAACGGTAACAACACGAAAGCCCGGTTCGAGCAAACCGGCGCGCTCGGCAACAGCGCCCACTCGCGCGAGGCCAAGCTCGATTCGATCCGGTTGCATCGCCTCAAGGGTTTGCAACCATTCTGCGAGAGCGACTTTAGCTGGCAACCGGATTGGCGTCCTGAGGTGACTGCGGATCATCCTCCGCGGGATCAGCCACTACCGTTTCCGGCGTGGGCTGCCGGCCGGTGAGCTGGCCGATGACATTCGACAGTCGATCACGCATTTCGCGGCGATCGACGATCATGTCTATCGCGCCGTGTTCGAGCAGAAATTCCGAGCGCTGGAAGCCGTCCGGCAGCTTTTCGCGCACCGTCTGTTCGATCACGCGAGGACCGGCAAAACCAATCAGTGCGCGTGGCTCGGCCACGATCACATCACCGAGCATGGCAAAACTGGCCGACACTCCACCCATTGTCGGGTCTGTTAAAACCGAGATATAAGGCACGCTCTGGCGTGACAAACGCGCTAGCGCAGCACTGGTTTTCGCCATCTGAAACAGCGACATCAGCGCCTCTTGCATGCGCGCGCCGCCGGAGGCTGAAAAACAGATTAGTGTTGCATTGTGTTGCAACGCCACTTCAGCCGCACGGGTAAATTTCTCACCCACGACCGAACCCATAGAGCCCCCCATGAAATTGAACTCGAATGCCACGGCCACAACGGGCAGACCTCGCATCGCGCCATGCACCGCGATAATCGCATCGGTTTCTTCACTGGTTTTAGCCGCCTGCGTCAGCCGATCCCGATACTTTTTCGTATCGCGGAATTTCAGATGATCGACCGACTCGAGACCGGCGCCAAGTTCCGATCGTGGCTCTGCATCGAGTAGTCTGTCGAGCCGATCGCGCGCGCCAATGCGCCTGTGATGATCGCAGCGCGGACACACATTGATATTGCGCTCCAGTTCGGCGCCGTACAGCACATTCAGGCAGCTGTCGCATTTCACCCAAACGCCTTCCGGCACAGAGCCCCGGTTGCGGCTATCGGTGCGCACCCGCGACGGCATCAATTTGTCAAACCAGCTCATAGGCCCTCTTTACGGGTACGTGATTGTCTTGTGGGATGCAACACCGGGATAACCAATGGGCCGGCACACCCGCCCGCGGTCTATCGACTGGCAAGCTTGCGATCTGCTTCTCGAACCGCAGCGACAAAGCGCTGCATTTTGGCGGTATCCTTTACGCCTCGACTCGATTCAACACCACTGCTCACATCAACCGCGCCGGGGCGCACTGCCGCGATCCCCTGCCCGACGTTATCCGCGTCGATCCCGCCAGCTAGTATAACCGGAGCCGGCAACGCTCGGGGTATGCGAGACCACTCAAACGTGTCGCCGCTGCCACCCGCCGCGCCTGCGCTGTTGCTATCGAGCAGAAATCCGCGCGCGGAACGATATCCGGCACAGTATTCATCAGCCTGCGTTATCGAGCCCATCGCCACGGCTTTGATATAGGGGCGCCCGAAGGAATCGCAAAACGCCTCTGTCTCGGTACCATGAAACTGCAGCAGATTCACTGGAACCGCATCGAGCACCGCCTGTACCTCGTCGGCTGTGGCATCGAGAAACAAGGCAGTAACCGCTAAAAAAGGGGGCAGATTGCAGGCTATCTCACGGGCCTGATCAATTGTGACAAATCTGGGGCTCGGCGGATAGAACACCAGACCGATAGAATCAATCCCGAGTTCAGCTGCCGCAAGCGCCTGATCTGGCCGGGTAAATCCGCAGATCTTGATCTGGGTATGGCTAACGGTGCCAGTGCCGGGTTGCGCAACATTCATGCGCGAGACGATACCACACTCGCGACGCCGACAAGACGCCACTACAACGCAGTTTCGAGCAAGCTAAAACAACGAACTGCCGGCGTGTTCGAATGTTTCGCGCCAATCCGGTAATTCAAACTCTGCCGGATAACTGGGGCCCATGAAATAAAGCCCGTCCGGCACGGCTGTCACACCAGCGCATTTGCGATCTCTGCGAGCCAGCACCTCGGCAATCCACTGTTCGCGCTCCAGACCATGACCAACCCGGATCAGACTGCCGGTGATAATACGTACCATGTTATGCAGAAAAGCATTGCCACTGAGTTGTACCACCACCTTTGCGCCATGGCGTGACACCTCGATCGAAGTCAGTTCCCGGCGCGCGTGTCGAGCCTGGCAACCCGCCGCGCGAAAGCTGCTGAAATCGTGCTCGCCAATCAACGCCTGCGCCGCACGATGCATGACTGACGCATCGAGTGTGGTATGCACAACCGCCACGCGCTTGTGGCGCAGTGCCGAGCGTGCGGGAAGATTTAAAATCTCGTAGCGGTAACTGCGACCGGTCGCTCGATAGCGAGCGTGAAAGTCGTCGGATACGCGATGAGCAGAGCGAATTGAAATATCCGCCGGAAGATGCGCGTTGCCGCCCATGACCCAGGCCTTGCACTCGCGTGTGGCGCTGGTTTCAAAGTGCGCGCACTGTTGCCATGCATGCACCCCGGCATCAGTTCTGCCCGAGCACACCACCGCAATCGATTCATCCGCCACTTTCGACATGGCGCGTTCAACATGCGCTTGAACGGAATCGGCGTGGTGCTGGCGCTGCCAGCCACTGTAGCGGGTACCGCAATACTCCAGCAGCAGGGCCACTTTCATTTGTTGAATCTGCCTGCGGGAACTGTCTATCCCGGGTTAAAGCGAGCGCCAATTGTAGCGGCTCGCAGCGCGATTCACAGACATAAAAAAGGGCGCATTGCGCCCTTTTCTATCATTGGTGGTACTGCTGTTAACCGAGGTTTTTCAGCAGCGAGCGAGCCTCTTCACGCTGTTCCGGCGTGCCACCGTCGGCGATATCGCGAAGCGCACTGATTGCACTGTCGTTATCGCCCATGTCGAGATAGGCTTTCGCCAGATCGAGCATGGTCCCCATATCAGAGCCACTATCGGCGCTGGCGCCGTCAACGGCAGAGACAACTTCATCTGTGCTGCCGACCAGATCGAGATCTGCATCATCGAGCGTGAGATTGTCCAACGTGGCGTCGAGCCCCTGCTGGGTGAGATCCATATTTTCCAGATCCAGGTCTGTCATAGTGTCGCCGGTAATACCGTCAAGATTCAGAGTGCCATCATCGTCCAGAGCCGACAGGTCGACCTCGTCCAGCGTGGCGTCGGCGACACCTGTATCGCCAACGGCATCATCAACAACTTGCGGCAAGTCGGTTTCAATCGAACCAAAATCGCCCGTCGCCACCAGTTCAGACATCTCGAACTCTGCACCGGGATCGATGGTCTGATCCAGCACCGACTCAGCTGGCACTACCTCATCGGCCGCGATCGCCGCCAACTGCGCATCATCCGGCTCGGGCTTTTCACCCAGTAATGCTTCCAGACCATGCAGGTCATCACTGGTGCCAGTATCGGTCTCTACAGACTCCACATCAGGTAACGCTGACAGATTCGCACGCGTCCCCGCAGCGTCAGGCGCACTCTGAACCGCCGGTGCAGTTTCGACTTCGACAGATTTGTTCTGCGTCGCCAGCGCGTCGATTACGCCGGACGGGGTCTGGTCAGCAGGTTCAACAGCTGCCGGCCCCTCGAGTTCAGCGGCCATCTGGTCGATACGATCACGCGCATCGGCGTCGTCGAACTGGTCTTGAAAACGAGCCGCCGCAACCTGGAACTTCTCCCGATCGCGCTGCACAAAATGCGTCTCAACCAGTTTCATCTGATAATCCGGATCCTCCGGCGAACGATCAATCGCAGCCGTCAGCAGATCTTCGGCCTGGCCGTACAAGCCATACGCCAGATAGACATCCGCCTCCGATACTGTGTCATCGTGTGCCAGTGTCTCGTCCATTGCCTCAGGTGCTTTTGTGGCGGCGCTCTTTCCACCGGCCACAGCAACCGCCGCACTGGCAGCCGCACCGGCAGCCGCACCGGCAGCCGGCTGCTGCGCCGACACCCGAGCCTGATTGTCAGAATCCGCTACGGGCTCGACTTGCTGATCATCGAAATCGGGCTCCAGGCGCCTACCGGTGTCCGCCGCCACTTTGGGCTTGCGCCGAAACAGCCACGCGCCCAGTAAACCCAACAACGCCAGGCCGGCACCGGCACCCAACAAGGTTTTGCGATCGCCCAGTGCATTTTGCAATGTCGCGCCCAGACCCGATGCCTCGGACCCGCTTGTCTCGCCCGCAGCCGACACCTCGGCGTTGGCTTCGATACCGGTCGTTTGCTCAGAATCAACCGCAACGGCTGACTCGTCCGCATCCGCTTCTACCAATCGAATCGTATCGACGTCATCGGTTTCACTGCCGTTTCCGGCTGGCGAATTTGCACTGGTGGAGGCTGTTTCGCCCAGAGCATCCGTGTCGGCGTCATCGCTGTCGACAGCGGCGGTCGAAGACTCATTGACGGTGTTATCACTCTCCACCTGTGCCAGCAATGCGCCGGGGTTGGCTTTAAGCTCAAGCTGCTGGCGCTCCAGATCGTCCCTGATAGCCTGGCGCTGCACTTCAAGTTCAGCGGCAATACGCTCCTGCTCTGATTTAGCGCCAAGCAGCAATCTGGACTTTTGCTGTTCTGCTTCAGCGACCAGAGCCGCTTTGTCCAGCGCGCCAATTTCCTCCAGCGCCACTTTTTCAGACTGCAGCGCCACCAATTGAGCCTCGATTGCATCGGCCTCACCCGCCAGGCGCTCACTTCTGGACTGCGCCTCCGCAACCAGCGCATTTTCTCTCGCATCCGAATCCGCAGCGAGCGCTTCCAAACGCTGTTCCAGCGCCTTCGCGAGCGCCGGATCATCTGTCACTGATTCGTCAGCGTCAGTAATTGCAACCAGTGTCTGCGACGGCGCCGCGACTTCTGTTTCTGTCTCAGCGGGCTCCGCGGTTTCCGCAGCAGTTTCCACGACCTCATCGACCGCCTCGGAAGCTGTTTCAGCTGCCGTGCCGGTCTGCTCCTGCAAAGCGGCCAGTTGCTCTTCCTGCAACGTAATCAGGCGCTGTTTGCCTGCTTCAATGGCCGCCAGCTCCCGCTCGCGGGCAAGCTTTTCCTCCGCCTCGAGTTTCTCGGCAATAGCCTGCTCGGCTGCAAGCTGTGCGGCCACACTTTCCTCCGACGATTCCTGCGAGCTGCCATCTGCTAGCCCGGCATCTTCAGCATCCTGAGCGGAACCATCAACGCCGACGATTGTCAGGCGATCCTGTGGATCAGCCTGTATCGGTTGCTCGACCTCCGGCTCGGGCTGCGGCTCGGGTTCCTGGGCCGGTTCTGCAGCCTCGGTCGCCTTGGGGTCGGTTTGCGTGTCCACCGGACGAGATACACTGGTCACAGGCGTCGTGCCACGATACTTTTGCCACAAACTCATCTGCTCGCGGACGACGTTAAGCGCTTCTGCCTGACTAATCGACGACGCACTGGATTGCTCGGGTATTCGCAGGATAGCCCCATTGCGCAGGCGGTTCATATCGCGATCCACAAACGCATCGCGGTTGGCTCGCAGCAGTGCCACCATCATTTGCTGCGTTGACACATTGCCGGCACGATTTTGCTCAGCAATGCTCCAGAGCGTATCGTTGTCTTTGACGCGATAGCGCTTTGGATTGTTCGCCTGTTGTTCGAGTTCTTTTTTCCGAGCCTCAAAAGCGGGCAGCTCTTTTTCGATGTCAATGCGCTCGCCTACCGGCTCGCCACCGTCCGCATCACTGTCGCTGGTATCGAGTTGAAAATCCGCAGCGGGTGATTCGGCCAGCGTGGCTACAGCAGGTATTTCAGTTCGCTCCAACGGCACTCGACTCTTTTCATACAAATTGACCTCGGAGTCGAAGTTGCCGATCACGCGTCGCCCGATCGAAGCAGCCAATTCATCGAGCGGAACCGGAACACCATCTTTGCTGTAGTCAAATTCTTCACGCAACGCCAGCAAATCGATTTCATTCTCTGGCAAAACCGTTCTTGTGTCAGGCGCTGGTGACTCGGCAGGCAAGTTGTTCTGCTGCGGCGCGTCCGGCGTATTGTTTTGCTGCGGCTCGGCACGCACAACACTGACAGTTTCAATCGACCGGGCCGGCACATCCAGACCGAACATCTCAGGGGTGAGTTCGATGTCGACGGCGCTCTTGTACCAGCTGTCATCACGGGCGATGGGCTCGATCAGGTCCACTTCCTCTGAACTCGAGTACCACTTGTCATCGCGTGCAATTGCAAGTTCGTTAAGATCTATCTCGTCATAAGGCTTCTCGGCTGTCTCGAACATCTCGGGAAGCAACTCGATTTCCGAGCCGTCGATATCCGAGCCATCGATATCCCCAAGCGCAACTTCCCGCGATACATCGGTTGTCTGCGACGCAGTTACTGCCGCTGTCTCGACGTTGTAGTTCGGCTGGCTCGTCGCCGGTTTTTGTGGCTCACCGGTTACCTCTGACATTGTGACGTCGACCCGATCGGCGGCACTCAGGTCGGCTGGCAATTGGCCTGCGGCCTGCGGTACGAGTTCATCGCTGAAATCGATTGCGACACCACGAGCCGGGATGTTTACGTCCGGTTTGCGCTGGATGACGGCCGAACCATCCGTGTCAACGGAGTTTCCAGCGGGCAGCAAATCGTCGTTGAAATCAGTCTGGGCCAGTCCAAATACGGGTGGGTTGAGCAATACGGTGTATTCACGCACCATTCGTTCACCGTCTGCGGTATCGACGCTGAGAGTGAAATTCAGAAAGGGTTCTATGACGGGTGCGTCACTGGTAATCCTTATCGCCGATGTGCCGTCCGGACGTTGAATTACATTGAAGCGCATACTGGCAAGCGCAGGCGGGGCAGCGTCTGCGCCGTCTCCGAAGTTGCCGACCGGCTTGCCCTTGACAACCAGATCACGCAACTCTGCACTCTGAACATCGAGAATGCTGACTTCCGCATCTAAGGGCTGGTTGAGCGCAGAATACATTTCTATCTCACCCAGACTAACCGCCTGGATACTGCCGGGAACAGTTACAAGTGACAGACTGACCGCTGCTGCTGTAGCTAGTTTACGCACGTTTATACGATCTCTTGTTCTATAGCTATAAGGCACAAATTGCCGGATCGGTAGTTTCTTTATCCCGTCGGCGTTATGCCTGACAAGCCTCAACATCCGCTGACAGAGGTAAAATCCTTTGCTGCCGACCATCGTCGACACCTCTTCAGCGATGAGTCTGGTCACTGCCTGACCAGTCACGAAAATTCCACCCCCGGTTGATATAGTACGAGGTAGTCGATTAGGCAATATAAACTTGCTGCAAAGGCCGACCCTGCGACTCGTTTGGGCAGCAAAATCCGCCGCCAGCGGACAA
The DNA here is from genome assembly GCA_937920585.1 of uncultured Granulosicoccaceae bacterium. Lineage (GTDB taxonomy): Bacteria > Pseudomonadota > Gammaproteobacteria > Granulosicoccales > Granulosicoccaceae > CAKZSB01. Next base: position 35,519 of record CAKZSB010000178.1, read on the forward strand.
TATCCGGCGGCCGGATTGGATCCGGGCGCAAACAGCAACCCGTCCGACAAATTACCCCGCGATAATCAGCGGGGCAATGTGGCTAGCGCTCGATCAAAATTCTCAACATCCGGCGCAGCGGTTCAGCCGCCCCCCAGAGCAATTGATCGCCGACCGTGAAGGCACTGACATATTCGGGGCCCATTCCCATCTTGCGCAATCGGCCGATAGCGACAGACGGGGTGCCACTGACTGCAGCGGGCGACAAAAACGGAATGGATTCATCGCGCGAGTTGCCAACTACTTTCACCCACTCGTTGCCAGAGGCCAGAATGCTCTCGATTTCCGCCAGTGGAACATCGCGGACAAGTTTTACCGTGAGTGCCTGCGAGTGGCAACGCATCGCGCCCACTCTGACACAAATACCATCCACGACAAGCGGCTGCGACGGGTCGCGGCCGATCATCTTGTTACATTCTGCCTGCGCCTTCCACTCCTCGCGGCTTTGCCCCTGCCCCAGATCGGCGTCAATCCAGGGAATCAGACTGCCGGCCAGCGGCGCGCCACATTCCTGAACCGGGAAACCGGCCGAATGCATTGCACTGGTCAGCGCAGCGTCTACTTCGATCGCCGAGGCATCGGCACTGGCCAGCGAATCGGCAACAATGCCGTGCAAATGGCCCATCTGTTCCACCAGTTCAAGCATGGCGCGCGCGCCAGCGCCGGAGGCGGCCTGATAGGTCATTGCGCTGATCCAGTCAATCAAACCCTCGCGAAAGAGACCTGCCATCGCCATCATCATCAGACTGACCGTACAGTTGCCACCGATGAAATCCCGCTTGCCACCGGACAGCGCCCGATCGATGACATCACGGTTAACCGGGTCGAGGATAATCGTGCTGGCATCCTGCATGCGCAGCGAGGAGGCTGCATCAATCCAGTAGCCATCCCACCCTGAATCGCGCAGCGCGGGATGTATGTCATTGGTGTAACCCCCACCCTGGCAGGTAATCACCACGTCCATTGCGGCGAGCGCCGTGAGGTCCGTTGCGTCGAGCAGCGTCGTCGTAGTCTGACCCATTGCAGGCGCCGTCTGGCCCGCTTGTGAGGTGCTGAAAAATACAGGGTCAATGAGCGCAAAGTCGCCTTCTTGCTGCATACGCTGCAACAAGACCGAACCGACCATGCCACGCCAGCCGACGATACCAACTTTCATTCAGGTTCCTATCGAATATGGGAGGGTAAATGCCAATGCCTTGCGCACCGGCAACGAACCCGTGATTATACCACTCGTTAATTACTGCTTACGTCGAATGTGACAAAGTCGGTTTACAAAGATATTCATTCGTCAACTGTGGTAACCTCGTAGTCCAGGCAGATTGCATTATCAGTGCTATGCTGTTGCTAGTCATTACACATGACAAGTTGGAAGGCGGTAGGACGTGCAGCAGTGTGGATAGTTTTTGGCCAGGAGGTGCCCTATGGATATTAATAATTTAAAGGCGTTTATCGCCGTAGCGGACAAACGATCGTTTTCCCGCTCGGCAGAGGTGCTTCACCTCACTCAGCCGGCAGTCAGCAAACGAATTGCCGCACTGGAAACCGAATTAGACACACGCCTGTTCGACCGGGTAGGCCGCCAGGTGCACCTGACAGAGGCCGGACACGTCCTGCTGCCTTCAGCCAGGCAGATCAGCTCCGAACTCGACCGCATCGAAGATCTCATCGCAAACCTTGGGCGAGAGGTCAGCGGAAAACTCCGAATCGTCTCCTCCCACTATGTCGGCGTCTATCGCATGCCGGCGATGCTGAAACGCTTTCGCGAGCAGTTTCCGCTGGTTGAACTCGACCTGCACTTTACAAGCTCCGCCACCGCGGCCGCTGGCGTACTGGACGGCAGATTCGAGATGGCGCTGTGTGCGCTCCACGGCGAACCAACACCGAGATTAAAAAGCCTTGACGTCTGGCAGGAAGAACTTTTCATCGTCGTCGGCAATGAGCATCCGCTGAGCAAAGAATCGGAAATCTCGATTGACTTACTGATGCAATGTCCGGCGATATTGCCCAGTACTGCCACTATCACACGCGCTGCGGTCGACAGCACGCTGGCGTCGATCAATCAGCGTCCGGCCGAGGTGCTGGAGACCTCGCAACTGGAAACCGTCAAGATGATGATTTCGGTCGGACTCGGCTGGGGTTGCCTGCCCGCCACAATGATCGATGATTCGGTGCGCAAAATAGAGGTGCCCGAGTTGCAGCTAAGCCGCCAGATTTCGCTGGTCAGGCTGCAGGAGCGCACGCTTTCGCGTGCCGCACAGGCGTTTCTGGAAAATCTGCCTGGCTCGGTGATCTGACCTGGCAATCAACCGTTCTGGCCGCGCTGACGCAAACAGTGATCCATTAGTACCAGCAACAGCATGGCCTCCGCAATCGGCACCGCTCTGATGCCGACACACGGATCGTGTCGCCCCGTAGTGACTACTTCAACTTCGTTGTTGTCGACATCCACACTGCGCCCTGGCACACGCAGACTTGAAGTGGGTTTCAGGGCAATCGATGCGGTAATTTGCTGGCCGGATGATATGCCGCCGAGCACGCCGCCCGCGTTATTCGACTGAAATCCCTGCGCGGTAATTTCATCACGGTGCTCCGAACCTCGCTGCGCAACACACGCGAACCCCGCCCCGATCTCTACACCTTTGACTGCATTAATGCTCATTAGCGCATGCGCGATGTCGGCATCCAATCGGTCGAACACCGGCTCACCCCAACCGGCCGGCACCCCGCTGGCGACAATATCAACACGCGCACCGGCCGAATCTCCGTCCCGCGCCAATTGCTGCATGCACTCTTCCAGCGCCGGAATCTGGCCAGCATCAGGCCAGAAAAACGGATTTTCCTCGACCGCCTGCCAGTCAAAGTTGTTGCGATCAAGGCTTATTGACCCCAACTGAGACAGATAGCCCCTGACTTCGATACCGAATTCCCTGGCGAGGTATTGGCGTGCGATGCCGCCGGCCGCAACACGCATTGCGGTCTCACGCGCGGAGGAACGACCGCCACCGCGATAATCACGGATACCGTACTTGCGCTGGTAAGTAAAATCCGCGTGGGCGGGACGAAAAACATCCTTGATTTTTGAATAGTCCTTGGAGCGCTGATCCGTGTTTTCGATCAACATGCCAATCGGTGTTCCGGTCGTCACGCCCTCAAACACACCGGAAAGAATTTTCACCGTATCCGATTCGCGCCGTTGCGTCGTGTAGCGCGACTGTCCCGGCTTGCGTCGATCGAGATCAACCTGCAGCAGGCTTTCATCCAGCGGCACGCCCGCCGGGCAGCCATCCACGATCGCGCCGATAGCTGCGCCGTGACTTTCGCCGAAGGTCGTGGTGACAAATAGTTTGCCAAATGAGTTGCCAGACATGGCAGTGCGGTTTCCAGCAGTGCAGAAGTATCCTATTGTATCTGCTGAGAGATAAGAAAAGTGGGTTGAGCCACTCGTGGAGCGCTATTTTGTCAGCAGATAATGATCAGGCATCGATAGGCCGATGGCTGATGATGGCGATGTGGGTACTGATGCTTGCACTTGCAACGTACACGATCAACCGCTGGCTGCAGCATCGTGCCAACCCGAATCATCAGGTGGTAACGTCGATCGATGGAGGCAAACGCAGTATCGCACTGCAGCGCGGCCGCGGCGGGCACTACCTGCTAACCGGGTTCATCAATGGTGCCGAAGCGCTTTTTCTGGTCGACACCGGTGCAACAAATATCAGCGTACCTGTTGAGATTGCAAAACGCGCCGGGCTGGCCAAAGGTGCGCCCATTACGATCAGCACCGCGAACGGTTACTCCACCGCCTATCGCACCAGTATCGATTCACTGATGATGGGTGATCTGGAGTTCCGCAACGCGCGCGCCCACATTAATCCGGGTCTGAGTGATGCCGTGCTGCTGGGTATGAATGTACTGCAGCACTACGAACTGGTGCAACGAGGCGACACCCTGATCATTCGCGAACCCTGAAGATCCCAAAGGCTCAGGCCCCATTCACTACCGGCGGCGTTTTACGACGCGGGTAACAGGTTCGACAAATCTCGCACACCAGACCATTGCAACCGCGCGCGGTACAGTACTCCCGACCATAAAAAATGATTTGCAAATGCAGCCGGTTCCACACGCTGGCATCGAACAGCTTTTTCAGATCGCGCTCTGTGTGCACAACATTGCGCCCGGCTGTCAGCCCCCAGCGCTGGGCACAACGGTGGATATGAGTGTCAACCGGGAACGCCGGCACCCCGAACGCCTGGCTTACAACCACTGACGCTGTCTTGTGTCCCACGCCGGGCAACTGCTCCAGCGCTTCGAGGTCACGTGGCACCTCGCCTCCGTATTGATCCACCAATATGGCCGACAACTCGACGATCGCCTTTGATTTACGCGGCGCCAGGCCGCAGGGCTTCACGATCTTCTCTACCTGTGCAGCCGTTTTGCCCGCCATGTCTGCCGGATTATCTGCCAGTGAAAAAAGCGCCGGCGTAACCGTGTTGACGCGCGCGTCGGTGCACTGCGCGGACAACAGCACGGCAACCAGCAAGGTATAGGGGTCAGTGTGATCCAGCGGTATCGGAGTCTCCGGGTAGAGCTCCTGTAATCGTCGCTGTACAAAAGCGGCGCGCTCTTTCCTGATCAATTCGATATCACTCGCGATCGTTTCCCGGTAGGTGACTCAAAATACCTGTCAGGCACTGGCACCACTGATTCTCTCTACTGAAATCACATTGCGTTGCTGGCGCAGCTTATCCATTGCCCCAACCAGTTGATCGATGCCCTCAATCGACACCGTAACTTCGACATTGGCGGTCAAATCAACATCATCGGTGCGCGTTGTAGAGGCAGTAATGTTGATACCCTCGTTGGCCAGCACCGCCATTACATCGCGCAGCAACCCGTGCCGATCGTAGGCGATAACCTGCAAAGTCACGGAGTACTCCCCCGCTGTATCCTCACCCCAGTCGACGTCGATCAACCGGTGCAGGTCAGCCCCGCGCAGATTCAACACGTTGCTGCAGTCCATACGGTGGACAGTGACCCCTTTTCCCCGCGTGATGTAACCGACGATGCCATCGAAGGGCACCGGCGAACAGCAATTGGCTTTTTGCGTCAGCAGGTTGCCAACCCCTCTGACCTGAATATCGTCGACGCTCGCCCGCTGCTTGCGTCGCCTGGGAGCAGATGCACCAATCTGAAACTCGGGATCCTGCAATTCGTTGATTGCACCAACCAGCCGCACACGCGAAATTTCATTGCGACCAAGCGCCAGGTACAGATCACTCACTCGATTGCAGGCGAGCTTTTCGGCCACCTTGTCGTGGGCGAGTTCACGCGCGTGCAAACGCCTGATTTCCCGCTCGAGAATGGCCCGTCCATCTTCCAGGTGGGTTTCCTGATCGCGAACATTGAACCATGCCCGCACTTTGCCCCGCGCGCGACCGGTGTGTAAAAACCCAAGGCTTTTGTTCATCCAGTCGCGACTGGGATTACTGTGTTTGCCGGTTAGAATTTCTACCCGATCGCCGTTGCGCAGTTTGTGTCCCAACGGCACGATGCTGCCATTTACCTTGGCTCCACGGCAGCGATGGCCCACTTCGGTGTGGACGTGATAGGCGAAGTCGAGCGGTGTCGCCTCGATCGGCAGATCGATGACTTCGCCGTTGGGTGTGAACACATAAACCCGATCGGAAAAAACTTCCGTATCGAAAGCTTCCAGCAGGTGCTCGTCGTTGCCATCGTTGTCGAGCAGAGCGCGTAAGGAATTGATGCTTTTCTGCAGTCTGGTGTCTCCCTTGCCGCCCTCCTTGTAGCGCCAGTGCGCGGCGATGCCCAGTTCGGCGTCGCGCTCCATATCGCGGCTGCGGATCTGCACTTCAAGTGCCTTGCCCTCGGGGCCGATCACGGCGGTGTGCAACGACTGATAGCCATTTTCTTTTGGATTGGCGATGTAGTCATCGAATTCGCGCGGCAGGTGTTGCCATTCACTGTGCACAATCCCGAGCACCGCATAACACTGTTGCTTGGTATCAACCAGCACACGCACGGCGCGCACATCGTAGAGATCGGATACCTCAACCCGCTTGCGCTGCACCTTGCGCCAGATCGAATACAAGTGCTTGGGACGACCGAGGACTTCAAAGCCCTGCATGTCGGATTCCGTCAGTCGCCGGGTCAGCAGTTGCACGAAGTTGCCAATATAGATCTCGCGATCCTCGCGGCGCTCCTCGAGTGCGCTGGCGATACGCTTATATGCCGCCGGATCGAGCAGCCGAAATGACAGATCCTCAAGTTGCCACTTCAGTTGAGCCACACCGAGGCGATTGGCGAGCGGTGCGTAGATCTCCAGCGTCTCGCGGGCGATCCGCTGCGCCACCAGTTCATCGCCACGCAACAGCATTTGCAGCCGACGGACACGAAATGCAAGCTTGATCAACAGCGCCCGGACGTCCTCAACCATCACCAGTACGAGTTGTCTGAGCTTTTCAGCTTGGGCCTCTACGTCGCTGGTGCCAGCGGCGACAACACTGTTCTCCTGTGACAGTGAATTGAGCCAGCGCACGCTTTCAGTCAGGCGAAGCAACGGCTGTTCAGTCTGTTGCCTGAGTTTGTCGACGGGAATCGCCAGACGCGCGGAATGTGACCCGAGCAGCGTAGCCGCAATGCAGTAACTATCTGCGCCCAGTTCTTTGAGGTGGGCGGCGACTTCAAACGGATCGGGGAAATCGGGCGTGCTGTGGCGATGTTCCCATACTTGCGGCACCGCCGCTCTGATAGAGGCTGACTGCGCTTCGCCAAGCCCGGCACAGAGGTATTCAACCGCTGCCTCGCTGGTTTGCAGCCGATCTAGATCAGGATCGTATGAATGGCGCATGGATGGTCGGGATGCCTGTTTGCCAACATCGTGGAACGGCTGCAGTTGGCGCGCCGCTGGCGCGCAGCCGACTGCCTATTATACCTGGTTCCGCAGCACATCCACCGGAGATTGGTCGAGCACCGGCCGCGTTACCAGCATGCCCGCTGTCCAGATACCGATCAGTCCGGCAGCCACACCGGTCAGCCATAACCAAGGGTTGAAGTGATACGACAGATCCATCACCTGCTCGACTATGATCCAGCCAATAACGGCTGCGACCGTGGCAGCCAGTACCCCGGATAACAGACCAATAACCGCAAACTCACGGCCCAGTGTGCCGCGCAGGTATTGTCGCGACGCGCCCAGTGTGCGAAGAATTGCCGCCTCCCGGAAACGCTCCCGACGCGACGCCAGCACCGCGGCGATCAGGACCAGAATGCCGGCAAAGACGGTAAACAGAAATACGTACTGAACTGCGGCAGCGGCGCGATTCATGATCCCGGATACGCGCTCGAGAATAGACCCCACTTCGAGCACAGTGACCGACGGGAAGCGCGACACGAGCTCACGCACAAACCCACCGTGATCGTCCCTCACCTGCACACTGGTGATGTAGGAAGCCGGACTGTCTCGAAAGGTTGCCGGACTGCCAACGACAAAGAAATTGGGACTAAACGACTCCCACTCCACTTCCCGCAAATTGCTGATGCGCCCAGACACCAATGCCTCCGCAACGCGAAAATGCAGCACATCGCCAATCTCGACGCCCAGTTCGTCAGCGAAATCGAGCTCAAGTGACAGCAACTGTTCCGTTGTCTCTGGTTGCCACCACTGCCCGTCGACAATCGGGTTGTCGTCGCGCGCTTCGTCTGCAAACGATAGATTGAAGTCGCGGCGGATCGTCCATTCGTTGCGCTTGCCGGCAAAATCCATGTCGGCAACCGGTGTGTCGTTAATCCGTTCCAGGCGGCCGCGAACCATCGGAAACAGGCTGCGAAAACCGATTTCCCGGTCGATGAAAAAATCCCGTACCGATGGCACCTCATCGGGCTGAATGTTGACCAGAAAGAAATTGGGTGCATCGGGGGGAATTTGGCGCTGCCAGGTATTGAGCACATCGGCGCGCACGATCGCCAGTAGCAGCAGGGCCAGTAAACCCACGCCGAACGCTGCGATCTGTAGCGTCACACTGCCAGGGCGACGCTTGATACCACTGAGCAAGCGACGCCAGCGCTCACCGGACGGCCGCGATGCCAGCGCGACGAGCCCGCGCGAAACCGCCGACAACAATCCAAACACGGCGACAACCGCCACCACCAGCAGCACCGCCACCAGCAAATCGCGAGTCAGCCAGACCAGCAAGGCCGTCAGCGCCAGCAGACCACAGGCCAGCAGCAACTTCAGAGATGCCTGACTGGCCGGCAAATCACGGCGCAACACGCGCACTACCGGCGCATCGGCGGCACGCACAACCGATGGCAGGCAGAATCCGGCCATCGCGATTATGCTGCAGGCAAACCCGCCAATCAGCGGCAACAAGGAAGGCTGCGGCAAATCAGTGGCAAACCAGCGCGCGAGCATCGCCGACAACCC
>CAKZSB010000179.1 GCA_937920585.1 uncultured Granulosicoccaceae bacterium
CACCTACCTACAAAAGCACCCTCGTTTCATACCCTAATTACACACCAAACTACGTACTAGCCTCTTGCGCTTCCGTTTCAATCACCAGCTTGCCGTGCAATGTCCGATGCACCGGGCAACGATCGGCAATCTCCATCATTCGCTTGCGCTGCGCGTCATCCAGATCACCTTCAATCGTTATCCGCCGGGAGATCACGTCAATCTGCGGATGCGCCTCGTCGCAGGCCGCGCAGTCGTCACCGTGCTGGCGCGCGTGCGACAGCTCGACACTGACGTGCTTCACCGGCCATCCCTTGCGATTGGCATACATGCGCATCGTCATCGTAGTGCAGGTACCCAGCGCCGCCAATAAATGATCGTAAGGGTCCGGTCCGATATCGCTGCCACCCACCCGAACCGGCTCATCGGCAATCCACTGATGGGTATCGCTGTAAACATTCTGGGCAAACTTGTGATCGCGCTCGGCGACCACGACGTGCCCGGCTGTCACAGACGGCCGCGCAGGCGATTTGTCCGGCGATCCGATGTAGCGTTTCGCCCAGGCCGCAATCGTATCGGCCACATAGGCGGCATCGTCGGCGTTGCTGAGCAAATGATCGGCGTTGTCCAGACTGACAAAGCTCTTGGGATGCCGCGCACCGCGATAGATCGCCTCTGCGTTGTCAATCGCAACGGTCTTGTCCACCGGCGAATGCATCACCAGCAACGCGGCGTTCAGATTCGATAGCGCCGAACTGTCCCAGGCGCGCAAGTCATCGATAAACTGCTTTTTAATGGTGAACTTACGGCTGGCAAGCGTGACTTCAGCCTGCCCGTCGGTTTCGATTGCATCGATATCACAGGCAAACTGATGCGCCACATGCGAGGCACTGGACGGCGAACCGATCGTTACCACACCCTTGCACTCCGGCAACTGAGCCGCCGCCTGCAACACCGCCGTGCCGCCCAGGCTGTGCCCGATCAGCAGCGATGGTGCGTTGTATTCAGCACGCAGAAAATCGGCAGCGGCGATCAAATCCTGCACGTTCGATGAGAAATTCGTGTTGGCGAAATCGCCGTCGCTGCTGCCAAGCCCGGTGAAGTCAAAACGCAGCACCGCGAGGCCCTGACGCGTGAGCGCGCGGGCCACGCGCGAAGCTGCGGCAATGTCTTTGCCGCAGGTGAAGCAGTGCGCAAACAACACATACGCTTGCGCCTCGCCCTCGGGCGTTTCCAGAGATCCCGCCAGTTGGCCACCCTGGCTGCCGGTAAAACTGACCTTGTGCCTGCCCATGTTTCGCGCTCCCGCTTGTGGTTGTCGCCTATTGACTGCGTCAACCCGAACAGGTTCAGCAAAACACCGGCTATTTGGCTCAGCCGGTCTGGCGTTTCAGGCGCTGCATATTCCCAAGCGTTTTTGCACAGGCGTTGGCCGCCTCGGCACCCTTTTTACTAAAGTGATTGAAGAAGAAATCGTGGTGCTCCGATCCATCGTGAAAATGATGCGGCGTCAGCACCACCGACAAAACCGGGATTTCGCTATCCAGCGACACCTGCATCATCGCATCGAGCACGGTGCGCGCGACAAAATCGTGCCGATAAATACCGCCATCCACAATCAGCCCGGCGCCGACGATCACATCGTATTTGCCGGTTTTCGCGAGCAGTTTGGTTTGCAGCGGAATTTCCAGGCTGCCGGGCACTTCGATAATATCGATTTGATCCTGCGCCATGCCACGCTCGCCCATACCGGCGATGAAGGCATGCCGTGCCTGACTGACAATATCCTGATGCCAACAGGCCTCGATCCACGCCACACGGGCATTGGAGCAGTCGCCGGTTTGCACCGGCAGGGATTCAACTTGAACAGTACTGGTTTGCTGATTCATGGCAATCTCCAAAAAAACACCAGGAATCAGGGCGTGAGGGGCCTTGCGCGCAGCAACGCGAATGCACCCGCTCTCTCTCATCCGGACTATCAGCCTGCAAACCACTGCAGGCGTTACCGTCGGCTTCGGATTCCAACCGAATCTGCTGACCGTGCCACCGGGCGGCGACACGCGCTCGCGGGCTTATCGATTCCGGATTATCTACCCCGAATCGCTTCACCGCCGGTGGGGAATCTCACCCCGCCCCGAGAACGTTTGTGACCCAAAGGCCACACCCGCAGTATATGGGGATATCTGCGGTTGTGTAAATGGGCCTGGACAACAGGATTGCTTTTTTTGTGCCCGTTTAACAATGTGACAAAAACCAGCCCGGCAAACATCGCCGCACCGCTGCTGCTTCCCCGAGTTGCCAGGCCGGGAACCGGCGCTGTCGCCGGCAAGACCCGACTCGCGGCACAGCAGCATCGATAGCCAGCTATTGCACAGCCAGCACCTATAACTCGATCGCCCCGATATCCATCCGGTTATATGGTTTTTCCGAATTATCAATTCACATACGCATACCTGTGAGCGAGATCCTGAATGCTATAGGCTATGCCCTACTCTCCCCGGCAAGCTGCCTGTGCGCACCCAACAGCCAGTAAAACGACGTTGATTCCACTTCAAGCGAGTTAAAACCATGCAAAAAACTATCTTACTCACCGGCGCCACCGATGGCATTGGCCTGGTGACTGCAAAAATGCTGCTCGCACAAGGGCATCAGGTATTGTTGCACGGGCGCAGCGCAGACAAACTCCAGCGCGTTGAACAGCAACTGGCCGCAGAGTTTAGCGATGCCACCATTGAGGGCTTTCTGGCTGATCTGTCCAACCTGCAGGCTGCCGACGAGCTGGCCGATGCCATCGCACGCAAACATCAAAAAATCGACGCACTGATCAACAATGCCGGCGTCTACAAAACGCCGCAAACCGTCACATCTCAAGGGCTCGACAGCCGCTTCGCCGTCAACACCATTGCGCCCTACATCCTCACTCGTAAGCTCCTGCCGTTACTGGGGAGCCAGGGCCGAGTGATCAATGTCTCCTCTGCGGCCCAGGCCAGTGTCGATATCGGCGCCCTGAGTGGCGACAAAACCCTTGCCGATATGGAAGCCTACTCGCAGAGCAAACTGGCAATCACCATGTGGTCGCGAGAAATGGCCAGCCAGCCAGACTCGCCCGTCGTCATAGCCGTTAATCCCGGTTCACTACTGGGATCCAAAATGGTAAAGGAAGGCTTTGGCATGGAGGGCGGTGATCTTAAAATAGGGGCCACCATACTGACGCGCCTGGCCGTGGACGATGAATTTGCAGACGCCTCAGGCAAATACTTCGACAACGACGCCGGCAACTTCGGCCCGCCACATGCAGACGCGCTGGATAGCGGCAAGTCGGCAGCGGTTGTCAGCGCGATTGAAGCGACGATAGAGCGATTAAGAGCCTAGCGTCCGACCGCCAAGATCCAGACTATAAAGCCTGCCGTACTCGGGCTGAACCGTGTTGAAACCCAGTGATCGTTGAATGTGCCAGGCCATTGCAAGGTTCGATGAAGTGACAGGCTTGCCGGCACGCTGTTCAATGCCGGCCACCACCGCCGCCATGCGAACACTGGTGCAAGACACAAACACCATGTCGACATCAGCCATGTCGACAATCCTCGCCACGGCATCGCTAATACTCTGCGGATCAATACGTGCCACGGTCGGATCGTTTTCTTCGTTAAATGATGCAAACAGCGGCACGTCGAAGCCTGCATTTTCAATGTAGGCCTTCAGTTTTTCATTGACATCGCGCCGATAAGGGGTCAGTACGCCGATTCGCTTTGCGCCCAGTGCGTTGAAGGCCGCGAACGCGGCAGTAATGGGTGTTGTCACGATGGTTTCGGGTTTGCTTTTTCGCACCTGAGACATCACGGTCTGCTCGCCCAGTACAACCGATGCAGAGGTACAGCAATAGGCCACCATGTCTACCGTATCACCGGGAAGAATCAAACCGGCTGCATCGGCGATTTTACTTTCCATCGCCGCCAGCGTTTGCGGTGTGACGGTTGTGGCCATTTCGATTCGAGAGGCGAAGGTTTCGAGTTCAGCGGCATGAAGAATCTGCCGAAACTCGCTCTCGATGGTGTAGTCGGACGCCAGCACAACCATGCCAAGCCTGCGAGGTGTTTTCGCATCAACGGTAAACGACAAATCGAGAAATTCGTCGTCTCTGGCCTGGGGATTGTTCATGCCGGCACCCGTAGTCTGCTTTAGTCGATCGCTGCGATCACACCGATCTCGACGGTAAACTGCGGCGCCGCCAGTTTGGACTCAACGCACGCACGCGCCGGGGTATTGCCGGGCGATACCCAAGCATCCCACACCGCATTCATTTCGGCGAAGGTACCGATATCGGACAACCAGATGGTGGCAGAGATGAGTTTGGATTTATCGCTACCGGCCTCGGCCAGCAACCCGTCAATCGCGTTGAGTATGTCTTTGGTCTGCTCGGTCACGCTCTCACCACCAGCGTTCTGCGCGACCTGACCTGCGGTGTAGACGAGGTTGCCGTGCACCACGGCCTGGCTCATGCGCTCGCCGGATTTAATTCGTTTTATGCTCATGTCGTTGCTCTGTGTTAGACGGAAGTACTGCCGACGCCAGTGTATCAGACAACACCGGGTGATCACCTCGCCGGATCGCGAGCGGGTGCCCTCGCGCAGAGTCAGCTGACGATCTCAAGCAACAGCTTACCGCTGCTGCTGCGCGACTCAAGCCGATGATGCGCCGCCGATGCCTGCTCAAGCGAAAACACCTGATCGATCGAAACCTTCAGATCACCCTGCTGCCAGGCGGCAAAAAGTTCTGCGCTGCGCCAGCGCCGCTCTTGCGGGCTTGCGATGTAATCCGCCAGGTGCGGGCGGGTAAAAAATACCGAACCCGCCTCGGCCAGTTGCAGCGGCGCGATGGGCGGCGCCTGCCCCGAGCTTGCACCGTAGTTAATGCAATAGCCCCGCGGTTTCAGGCAATTCAGACTGCCGTTGATCGTGTCGGCGCCCACTGAGTCATACACCACATCAACACCGGCCCCGTCAGTGTAATGATCCACCTGGCTTACAAAGTCTGTTTCGCGATAAAGGATGCAATGATCAGCGCCCAGATGTTTTACGGTCTCTGCTTTAGCAGTTGTTCCCACCGTGGCAATAACGCTCGCTCCTGCACTTTTTGCCCGCTGCACCAACAGCTGCCCAACGCCACCGGCGGCCGCGTGGATCAGACAATGGTGGCTTTCATTCAGGGCGAATGCAGAGTGCGCAAGATAGTGCGCCGTACTGCCCTGCAACATCAGCGTAGTGGCCACATCAAACGGCATGTCGGCCGGAACTGACACGAGTTTATCGAGCGGTATACATGCCGTTTGGGCATAACTGCCACGCTCCAGACACCAGGCAACCCGATCGCCTGGCGCAAATTCACAGCCATCGTCAACCTGCATAACAATGCCGGCCCCCTCCATACCCAACGTCATCGGCAGCGGAGTCTGATAAGTCGCCGAGCGGGCATAAGTACCATCGCGCATATATACATCGATAAAATTAATTCCGGCATAGTGCACCTGCACCAGCGCGTGACCGGCCTTATGGGCAGGCGGCTCAACATCAACCAGCTGCAACTGCTCCGCGTCGCCAAAGGACGCTACCTGCACCGCTTTCACGTAATTTTTCTCCGCTGGTTTTGGTTCATAGCCGACAACCCCATCACAGCATTGTTGGGCACAAGCGGCAGTTGCTTTGCCCTGCCTACAGGTTCGCAGCGAATGACTCCCTCCAACCCATGCACCCAAAAACACACCAAACAACACACCAAACAACACACCGAAAACCCGTAGGTCGGTGCAAAGCCTAAGCGTGCCCGACAACCGCACAGCACTTCAACCCGCTGGTTAACCCAAGCCTCTGTCGAAGCGTTTTTTACAGTGCTTTGGAGCCTCCATACAACCCCCTTACGACATTGTCGGGCACGCAAGCTGTGCCCTGCCTACAGGTTCGCAGCGAATGACTCCCTACAACCCATACACCCAAATACACACCAAACAACACACCAAACAACACACCAAACAACACACCAAACAACACACCGAAAATCCGTAGGTCGGTGCAAAGCCTAAGCGTGCCCGACAACCGCACAACACTCCAACCCGCTGGTTAACCCAAGCCTCTGTCGAAGCGTTTTTTTAAGTGCTTTGGAGCCTCGATACACCCCCTCACGACATTGTTGGGCACGCAAACTGTGCCCTGCCTACAGAATCGCAGCGAATGACTCCTTCCAACCCATACACCCAAATACACACCAAACAACACACCGAAAACCCGTAGGTCGGTGCAAAGCCTAAGCGTGCCCGACAACCGCACAGCACTTCAACCCGCACGTTAACCTAACCTTCCACCGAAGCCTCACTAAAAAGCCCAACAAAACAGCACACCAACCTCTCCAACTCACAGTGATTCAATCGCATAAACCCTGGCCGGCGCGCCATCAGCATCCAGCAACTTCAACGGCGCTGCAGAAAAGAACACCCTCGGTTGACTCAACGCTCGCGTACCGACGAGATATTCAATCAGGGTCACTCCATTTCTCAACAGCACATCGTGTGATACGTGTTCTGCTATCGGCCTGACTTCACCATCAAGCAACAGACGAATGGTCCAGTCCTGCGGAAAATCGAACGCAACAGCCGTAGGTTTTTTCGCTAACAACCATTCGCATGCATCGCGCGTAAGATACGGTGCATCGCGCCAGAAAGATTCGGTGTGCCAGTCGCGCTGCTCATCCCAGCAACTGCGAAACAGAATAATCTCATTGTCTTCGATGTGGCCACCACGGGACGCTAACAGCGTATCGTCAATAGCCTGATCAGGCGTCACATCGCTGATATCGATGACCGCGGCATGACCGACCACTCGATCCAGCGTCAGATCTGTCGTCGTCGCACCGCCGGGCACCATGTGGCGAGGTGCATCAAGGTGGGTAAAACCATGGCAGGAGGCCTGAAGCCAGCTCACTTCAAAAAGATCACCACGCTCGAAGCTGCCGCGCACGCCACGCGTCAACGGCCAGCGTATGTGATCGCCTTCGAGAGGCATTGAGAGATCGTGTATTTGCAAATCGAGCCACCCCTTGAATCCCGGAGTGGCTATTCTATCGGTTTCAGCGGCTGATGCACCGCTAGTGTGTCAACCGATGACCTTGTGTACGGTCGTGCAACCGTCGATTAAGGTGGCCCGTTTTACCAGGCGTGATTTCCGCTCAGTCTTCAGCACTGGCATGAGCGCCAGGCTCGCTGCTCGCCACATTGGGATTGCGCCACTGAAAAATCCACGAGGCAAAATCCGCTTCTCGATGCCCTTGCAGCCACGCACTGCGATGAATACCGCCTTCATATTCTGTCAATCGCAGGCGATCGGTCTCACCCGCAAGCGCTGCAACAGCCGAGAACATTCTGCGGGTATAACGCGGCGGCGTGATTCTGTCGGCCGTGCCGTGAAATGCCCAGATCGCCAGATGATCAATTCGGTCAGCGTGCGCCGGGCTGCCACCACCGGCCATGGGAAAAGCTGCCGCAAATAGTTCGGGGCGTTGCAACAGTGCATTCCAGGTGCCCTGTCCACCACGCGACAGCCCACCCACATACACTCGCGCCGGATCGATGTTGTGCGTCGCGATCAGTTTGTCAGTCAGTTCGAGTAACAGCTGCATCGATACCGTGATCGGCGTGGTATCAAAATCGTATTCGTGAAGGTTGTCACTCGCCCAGCGAACCGGCTTGGGTGTCTGCGGCGCCAGCACATAGGCTTTGTACTGACTTTGCACTACATCGCTTGCAAAAAATGTGGGGCCGACATTTCGGCGCGCATACATCTGTGCCTGGTTATCGGTGCCCGCCTCCCCTGAACCATGCAGAAATATCACTAGCGGCAGAGCCTGTGCGCCACTCTCACTGGGAACGAAAAACTGGTACGGCAGTGCACCGTCTGCACTGCTCTCAATAGCTTTGCGCCATTGCCCCTGGCCATCGCCGGCTATTGGCGTCGCATCGGCCACACTCGGCAGCGGTGCCGACAGAGCGGCTGAGGCGCAGATCAGCAGACAGCTGACGACAGGTACTTGTAACAGTATTCGTAGCAGGCGCATAGTCGATGCTCGGGTGAAAAATGCAGCCGACGCAGCACCCGCGCCAAACCCCTGTACAAATGACGCGGGTTATCATGTTTTCGCGAGACGGCGCTGTTAATTGTGCAACAGCGCACACTCCAGTCACTCGCGCGGCGTATTCCCGCCATAAACCGGAACGCCAAATTCGCGATGGCAAACCTGCGCAAGTTTCGCGACGCCCTCACTAATCGTGGCTTTATCCGGGTTGGCGAAACATAGACGCAGCCAGTTGTGGCTGTTGTCCATCTGGTGTGACCACTCCACTCCGGGATTGATGGCAATACCCTCCTGCGCGGCCGCTACCGCAAGTGCCGAGGTATCAACTTCAGCTGGCAGGCGCACCCAAAGAAATATTCCGCCCGGTGGATTCACATAGTGTGCAGCGCTGCCGAACTCGCGATCGAGCGCGTCGGTCAGGCAATCGAGTTTGCCTTTTAATGTGCGGTTCAACGCCGTGACATGCGGTTGAAAATGTTCCTCGCAATACTCGGCTAACAGCATTTGCTCCAGTGCCCCGGAGCCGGCATCGGTCTTAACCGCCAGTAGCTGACCGAGCATCGACCAGTTAGCCACGACGTAACCCACCCGCAACGCTGGCGCAACGGTTTTTGAAAACGTGCCAATGTGCACCACGCGAGCGTCGTTATCCAGCGCATAAAGCGATGGCGGGCGCGTGCCGTCCCAGACCAGATCGGCGTAGCACTCATCTTCATAAACCGCTATGTCGTATTGTCGCGCAAGCTCCAGTAAATGCTGCCGGCGTTCGAGCGTCAGGATAGAGCCGGTCGGATTGTGCACGGTTGGAATGGTATAAATAAATTTGGGCTTGCGCCCCTGGCTATCGAGCTGCGCCAGCGACTCGGCAAGACGATCTGTTTGCATGCCCTGCTCGTCGACCGGCACAGTCACCATCTCGACCCCAAGCCTTACAAACCGCGACAACGCCCCGCCGTAATTGGATTCCTCCACAATCACTACATCACCCTTCGACACCAGCGCAGTGTTAATCAGATCCATCGCCTGCGATGATCCCGAAGTCAGCAGAATGTCTGACGGTGTACACTCAATCGCTGCATAGTGCGCGAGTTTCCCTACCAGATACTCGCGCAACCCCAGATAGCCCTGTGGACCACTGTCGACAAAATACGTTGCCAGATGTTTGCCTTTGGTCGTGAACAAGCGATCGCTCGCAGCACGCAAATGCTCAACCGGAATGGACTCGGGATCATTGTTGCCACCGACAAAATTGTACTTCGGAAATCCCCCCCACGGCACCGCCGGCGCTTGCAACCCTGCATTGACAATAGTGGAAAAATCGAACGGAGTTGTCATCGGTGTTCTCGCAAATGCGATCAACGCCACGTCTCCGGGGTGAGCCCGGATTAACGCGAGTGGTTAGTCGATCGGTTTTTTCGGTGGTGGTTTCAACGAGTAGAGATAATTGCCCGCACCATCCTGCCGTACGACAGGGAAATCCGGGTTCAACACATTGGTTTTTCGGATCAGAGTGCGCAGCCAGCTGTCGAGTCGACGATCAGGCAGGCTGGCCTCATCGTCAAAGCCTGCCACATTGCGCAATGAATCGCGACTGATCGATTGTTCCGGAAACCGAATCAGCTGCTCAAGCATTGCAAACTCGGCCGGATTAAGTTTTTCAACCCGGCCGTTGGCCGACGCAACCGACTCGAGTGCATCGAGCACCACGGGCGGTGCAGTCGGGCGTTGCGCCATCAGGATTGGTCTGTCGCTTTCACGCGATGATTTATATCACAGTCGTGACGCAGAGGGTTGCGCAGTCGGGATTTGCGAAAACGATTGCGCCAGCCTGATCACGCAAACACGCAATGCCGGCAACTCGCCCGGCCCTTCACACACAAGGGTTGCTAAGCCAGGCTGCGAGGTCGAGTCATCAGGTGAATATGGTTGAGCAAACTTCGCGGACGTACAGGTTTGCGCAGCACCAGATCGTTTTGACTGTCGCTGCCGTCGAGCGCGATATCAGCGTCGCCTGTCATGATGATTGCCGGCAGCGCTGCGCCCGCGAGCTTACGCGCCTTCTCGACAAACCGGGCGCCCGAAGTGTCCGCCAGGTGCAGATCAGTGAGCAACAAATCTGGTCTCAGGCCGTCCTGCAGCGCGCCAAGTGCGCGTGATGCAGTCGAATATAGATGCATGTCTACCGATTCGTGTTCGGACAGACAGGCCATCGCGGTGAGAATTTCCTCGTCATCGTCTACCACCAGCACAGTCGGCACGGATTCCAGTTCATGCAGCTCGGTTGCCACTGACGTTAGGTGTTCCGAGCCCGGATCAACATCCAGCCAACCGTCTTTTATATGGATACTGAAAGTAGAGCCCTCGTTAACGCGAGATATCAGCGTTATCCGGTGACCGAGCAGGCGACTAAGCTGTTTAACTACCGCCAGCCCCAGCCCGCGCCCGCGACTGCGATTACGCCCCGGATTGTTGAGCTGCACGTACTCGTCGAAAATCGTCTCCTGCATGTCGGCCGGTACACCGATGCCGGTATCGATGACATCGAGCCGCACACCATCGGCCACCAACAAGGCGATAACTTTTACGCTGCCGCTGCTGGTGTGCCGAATCGCATTGCTGATCAGGTTTTCCAGAATCCGCAACAACAGCGCAGGATTACTCTCGACCACCAGATTACCGGCATTGACCTCAAGATCCAGTTCGGCCTCGATCGCCAGCGGCGTGTACACCGATTCGAGCCGCGAGAACAGGCTGGCCAGTGGCAGGCGGGAGATCTCGCAATCGACCTGCCCGGTCGAGATCCGCGTGATGTCATTCAGCGATTCGAGAATGTCACCCATCGAGTCCACGGCACTTCCCAGCCGGCCGAACAGATCCCGACGTGTGGATTCGCTCAGTTCGCGCTCGAACATCGACAGATACAACAGCATGGCCTGCAGTGGCTGGCGCAAATCATGGCTCGCTGCAGCCAGAAACCGGGTTCGGGTTTCGGTGGCGCGCTCGGCAATCGCCCGCGCCTCATTCAGCTCCTCTACGGTGTCATTGAGCTTACGCGTGCGCTTCATCACCTCTTTTTCGAGCGTCTGATTGAGCAGTTGCTGCGCCTGCTCTCGCCGCGAATGCTCTATTGCCAGCCCGGCCATGAGCGCCGCCGTATCAACCACCTCACGGGCAAAATCCTCCAGCATATCCACCTTGGAGAAATACACCGCCATCGCGCCCACCGTCTCATCCGTGGGCGAGATGATCGGCACCGAAAAGCAGCAGCGCATATCGTGCTGCTCGAAGCTTGACCACAACGACTCAACCCCGGGCAGTGAGGTAACATCCGGGTAGATCTGTGCCGTTTGCGTTACCGCCGCACTGCCACAGGGGCCGGTCTCGATCGCCACCGGGGCACCGTTGAGATAGTCCAGGGCAAATTTCGGCAGGCCGGCATTGGCGACCACGTCGAACGAGCTATTCGCCTGATCAATACTGAGTATCGATGCACACGTGGCGCTGGTATATCGACAAACCGCATTGACCAGCGAATTCAGCACTTCCGAAATGTGCGATCCGCGAGCGATGTGTTCCAGCACCATCATCCTGAACGACGACCAACTGTGCATACTGCTGTGCTCCACCAGATCACTGGACAACACCAGCAGATTGGTACCCTCCGGCGTATCGACCGGAAACATCTCGCTACTAAAAGCGGCACCGTCTGCCGCTATTGTGGTCTTTCCGCTGGAGAATGTCGCCGGGCGGTTCTGGTTGAAAACCTGTTGACGCTCGCGCTGAATGCGCTGTGCCATCTGCGGACTCATCATGCTGTCGGGGTGCAGGCCGATCAGCTGTTCCGGCGGGCGCGAGAATTTCTTTGCCGCGCGGCGATTGAGCCAAAGCATGCGACCGTCGGCATCAGTGTAAAAGACCCGTTGCGGTAAAGCCTCCAGCAGGCGGTTGAATTCGATTCCGCACGAAGCGGTCATCTCGCGAAAAGTAACCAATTGCAATGCCCTGTCGGGCAATGCTGATCGCCTGTACTCAACCGCAACCTCACCGCCCTGACCATGCACAAAAGTACCGGATTGCCAATTGTCTTCGAGCATGGGCCCGGCCGTAATCAGCGCATCGAAGGTTGCGGGAAATTGCTCGCGCGCGAGGCCTGTGCGCTGGCATAGCTCGTCATTGACAAATTTGATGTATTCGCTGCGTAAAACGACCACAGGATGGGGCAAACCGTTTAATATTGTGAGTTCGTTCAATGTGTCGATTCAATTCGTTAACATCTGCGCGAAAGTTGCACACCATGCTCGCACACGGTACCAAACTCTGGCGACAAGGGCTGTCCCAGTTGCGAGATTGAGTATAGGCAAGTGACGGCCTGCAAACCCGAGAACAGACGATGACAGCGCGTTACGCCATCTATTACGCCCCTGCAGACACCAGCGACCTGGCGAGGTTCGGCAATACGGTGCTGCGGCGTACCGCCATGCAGTCCCGGCGCCCGAGCGCCAACGACAGCGGGCCGGCGTTCGCCGACTCGATACGCTGGAACGCACTGACCCAGGTTCCCGCCCGCTATGGTTTCCATTCAACGATCAAGGCACCCTTTGAGCTAACACCAGACGCCACCGCCAACGAGCTGCTGTCCGCCACCGAACAACTCTGCGCGCAGTTCTCGCCGATCGAGCTTTACGGTCTGCGCGTGCAAAGTACACCGTCGTCCGCTTTTATCGCACTGGCACAACCCCAGCCCGAAGAGCTAAACCGCCTGGCAGCCGCCGCAGTCGTTGATCTGGATGATTACAGGGCGCCACTGATGCCGGCAGACATCGCCCGGCGCCGCCCGGAGACACTGTCACTGCGCCAGCGCCGCCACCTGCAGGATTATGGCTACCCGCACGTACTGGATGACTTTAACTTCCACATGACACTAAGCGGCGCACTCGTCCCCGACGATGCCGACTTCATCGCCTGGCTAGAACAAACCTTCGGGGAAATGGTGCCCGGGGCAGCGGCCAGCCTGGACAGGCTGGCGGTTTATCGTCAGACGAGCCGCGAGACGGCATTTGTAAGAATTGCGGAATTTCCGTTCGCGAGCCAGGACTGTTCCCGGCCCGCTTTTGCCCAGCGCGTTTGACGCGACGCAGGCCGGCCAGCCTGCGCCGGTAAAAACACCTAGTTTCTGACCGACGGCGTCTCGACGCTCAACCCGGCTCCGCGCGAGGCAACATAGGCTTCGAGCGCAATGAATTCATCGCTGCCAACCTTGTAGGGCTCGGCGCGAATATTCGACATACAACCTTTGAATCGACGATGGATTGAACCCAGCCCGGCCCATTTCAGCCGATAGACCGGAAAACCATTGATCTGCCCCTGAGACAGGTGATCGGCGCGAATCATCTTGCCGTAATTTGCCTCGTGGCAGTTGGAGCAAGCCATATCCAGCTGCCCTACGCGCTCGTAGTAAATTTCCTTACCCTTCGCTATCCACGATTCCATCGGGCCATCTGTCTGCACTGCCACCGGCATCCCGCGCGACTGCAAACCGATGTAGGCGGTCATGCCGAGCATTTGACCAGACTCCCACTTCCAGGGGTCCGCCTGCATGCGATCGGTACGACATTGATTGACCTGAGTCTCCAGCGTATGAGGCTTGCCGAGCTCCGCATTCCACTTCGGCATGGCTGCCCGAACGCCCTTCATCGACGTCGCGGCATCGTCGTGACAGCTCTCACAGGATTTCTCTGCCGCGCCATCGACGGTGCTCCAGAGCTCCTCGGCCTGATCCACCGCAGTAAACGCCGGGTTTTCAAAGTCGTCGGTCTGCAGCGATTGAGTTTCAGCGGTGCGAAAACGCCAGCCCGAGTAAAGATGATCGAGCGGACCACCCTCGGGGCCGGGCACGTCGGTGCCTATCGTCTGATCTTCGATAGTCAGCACGTTTTCATCGGGTCCGGCCTGCCCGGCCAGTGGCAGCAGCAACGCGAGACCGGCAATCAGTGCGGGTACTCTGAGAGGATTTTGCGTCATATCAGGAGACCTCGATCGATTTGGCAGTGTCGTAAACCGTGCCGTCATCGTCGGTCCAGGTGAAAGTGAACTCGCCGCTCTCCATCACCTTAACGCTGAACTGAAAGTACGGATTGGCTGACACCGCAGGCTCAACGCCCACTTCAAATACCGTCTCGCCGTTGAATTTCGCGACAAAATTATTGATGATCTTGCGCGGAATCGGCTCGCCGGTTTTCTTGTCCTTGCGCTGACCGGACTCCATCTTGTGGTTGATCAGCGTCTTGATGACTATCACATCACCGGCCGCCGCTTTTTTCGGCACCTTGACTCGTGGTTTTACATTCGCCATGTCTCGTCTCCTCTAGCCGCCGCAGCCGCCGATTGTCACCTTTACCGACTTGGTATCCGAAAACACCGAGCCATCGCTCATCTTCGCCAGCGCAATCAGATCCTGGGTCTTGGCGAGCCGGATTCGGGTCGACGCCGTCGCCGAGCCACTCATCGGGCTGAACTTAAACGTTGCCACGCCGGGCAGTGGATTGCCGGTGGCGAGGATCATCACTTCGCTGACGTAGTTGTCTGCGGTCATCGGGCTCTCGACGCTGACACTGATCGGCACGGTATTGCCATTTTCCGCAATCTCGGGCGCTTTCAGCTCAATCGTGCCGGTGGCTGCCTCCGCACCGCCGGTAAATTCGGCAATGCGCTCCTCAACAGCGTGTCCGTCGGCGGTGGCTACGCGGTTACCCGCCAGCGCTAGCGTCAGCGCGCCGGCACTGAGCGCACAAAAATTTCTTCTATCGGTTTTCATGGTCTCTCCGGCTATTTCAGCGTTTGCAGATAGGCCAGCACATCCTCGACCTGCTGTGCTGACAGAATGGTTTTTCCGGCAAATTTCTCCAGCGTGCGGCTGCCGTTGTCGAGCGAGTAGAAGCCCGGCATCAGCGACTCGGGGTTGAGCGCATTTTTCATGTTCACCACCATACCGCGCAGCATCGGCATGTCGTAACGCCCACCCACTCCGTCGAGCGACGGGCCGATTTCGCCGTGGAAAGGTTGCTCCGGTATTTCGCTGTTGACGTGGCACGCCAGGCAGTTGCCGAGCTTGCGATTGACAAAAACCTTGCGCCCCGCAGCCGGATCGCCGGCGACATCAGTCAGCGGTTGTTCAATCCAGCGCCCATCCTTGTATTCGATGTCAGCAGGCGCTATATCCCCGGCACTGACAGCACCGGCGGTACACAATGCCAGCACGATTACCGGCAACATTGCGTGTCTCTTGAACATAGGCTCCCCTCATTGTGGTAGGTAGCATCACGTCTGTGCGTGTGCGCAGTCATTGTATACTTGCACCATCTGGCAATTGAATATTTCCAATTGAATATTCCCAACCCAAAGTCCCGCTGGCTGCGAGTATGGCTGTTTGCCGCTTGCGCGCTGGCCACCACACAAACAGCCCGCGCCCTGCTGCCCAGCGGCACGCCCGTGCTGCTGATGTTCGAAGAAGACCACTGCCCCTATTGCGAGAAATGGAAACACGAAGTGGGCGTGATCTACCACAAAACCCCGCAGGGCAAACAATTCCCGCTCGAAATGCTCGATATCGACGACATCGACAGCGCGGGCTACGGCGCGCTGCCGGCAGTGATCTACACACCCACATTCGTCCTGTGGAACGGCAAGGCCGAAGTCGGCCGGATCACCGGCTACAACAGTGAAGATTTCTTCTGGGGCCTGCTCGACCAGATCATCGACGGCCTGCCAAATGACTGACAAGCGTCTGCCATTCACAACCTTTTGCGCGCAAAAGCCCCCGGCTCAGCCCGCCGTCGAGGCGCTAGCCAGGTGATCCGCATCCCGCCACCGGTCTATGCGTTAGTGGCGGCCGCGTGCATGTACTTGCTCTACCGTCACCTGCCACTGGCCAGCACCGATGCGCTATGGCCGCGCTACACCGGCTTCGCACTAATCGCCGCAGGCATCGCCACCGACCTGCTCGCGGTATGGCAATTCCACCAGCATCGCACCACGATCAACCCGCTGGCCCCGGAGCGCACCACCGCCATCGTCACCGGCGGCCTGTACCGCCTGAGTCGCAACCCGATGTACACCGGCCTGTTGATTGCACTGACTGGAATTGTGTTTGTGTTTCGGTCATTGTCGCCCATCATCGTATTACCGGCATTCATGTGGGTGGTCACCCAATTTCAGATCAAAGCCGAAGAGCGCATACTGCTGGAAAAATTTGGCGAAGAGTTCCATCAATACCTGCTAAGTGTGCCGCGCTGGTTCTGAGAACAACAAACACACTCGTGCGATGAACCCCGATCACCTGCCAGGGTCAACCAATTGCCGCCCTGATTCGTTATCATCAGTAACCGGCGCACTTCAAAGCCGTACCATGCACGAGCACACGCCACGGATGAGCAACGCTCCGCGACCAGATTCAAAACAACCCGGAAACCTAATGGACTACGAAAACTACTTCGAGACCGAACTCAACAAGCTGCATCGCGAAGGCCGCTATCGCGTCTTTGCCGATCTCGAACGCCAGGCGGGAAACTTCCCCCACGCCACCTGCTACAACAGCGCCACGCCGAAACAACGCGTCGTGGTGTGGTGCTCGAATGACTACCTTGGCATGGGCCAGCACCAAACCGTATTGCAGGCGATGCACGAGGCGATCGATCGCTGCGGTGCCGGCGCCGGCGGCACCCGCAACATCTCCGGCACCAACCACTACCATGTGCAGCTCGAGCAGGAGCTCGCACAGCTGCACAACAAAGAAGCCGCACTGTTGTTCACCTCCGGTTACGTCAGCAACTGGGCTTCATTGTGCACGCTCGCCGCGCGCCTGCCCGACTGCGTCGTGCTATCCGATGAAATGAACCACGCCTCGATGATCGAAGGCATTCGCCACAGCCGCGCCGAGAAAATTCTCTTCGCCCACAACGATCCCGAAGATCTGCGCCGCAAACTCGCCACCCTCGATCCGGCCCGCCCCAAACTGGTCGCGTTCGAATCCGTCTACTCCATGGATGGCGATATCGCCCCGATCGCAGAACTCTGCGACGCCGCCGATGAGGCCGGCGCTATGACCTACCTCGACGAAGTCCACGCCGTTGGCCTGTACGGCCCGCAGGGCGGCGGCATCGCCGAGCGCGACGGCGTCAGCCACCGCCTCACCGTCATCGAAGGCACACTCGCCAAAGCCTTCGGCGTCGCCGGCGGCTACATCGCCGCATCGAGCAACCTTTGCGACTACATTCGCAGCTACGCCAGCGGCTTCATCTTCACCACCGCACTGCCACCCAGCGTCGCCGCCGGCGCCACCGCCAGCATTCGCCACCTGCGACAGAGCGACGACGAGCGCCAGCAGCAGCGGCAACGCGTCGCCGCCGTGCGCAAAAAGCTCGATCAGGCCGGCCTGCCGCACCTCGAAAACCCCAGCCATATCATCCCCGTTATGGTCGGCGATGCCAGCGTCTGCAAAGCCATCACCGACACCCTGCTGGCCGACCACGGCATCTACGTGCAACCGATCAACTACCCCACCGTACCGGTCGGCACCGAGCGCCTGCGCATCACCCCCTCACCGGTCCACAGCAGCGACGATATCGAGCACCTGGTCAGCGCCCTGGAAGCCGTTTGGCAACAGTACAACCTGCCAAAGCGCAGCACCGCCAGCCAGCCCGCCAGCAGCGCAAAGCAGGCCGAGGCAGCCATCGCATAACGCCACCAAAACAGATCGTCTTAACGCTTGACAGCGTAAACCAACCCGACGATAATTAGCGGCTAACGCGGGAATAGCTCAGTTGGTAGAGCACAACCTTGCCAAGGTTGGGGTCGCGAGTTCGAGTCTCGTTTCCCGCTCCAGGTTTAGAAACCCCGGCCCGTCCGGGGTTTTCTGTTTTTACGGTGCTCAGAAATTCGAAAGCGAATTTCGAACAGGCAATTGCGCCGATCCCCAACGATGGTGCTACCATTGTAAGCACGGGGCTGAATGGCAGAGTGGTTATGCAGCGGCCTGCAAAGCCGTGTACCTCGGTTCGATTCCGGGTTCAGCCTCCAA
>CAKZSB010000180.1 GCA_937920585.1 uncultured Granulosicoccaceae bacterium
GGCAAGGCGGTTACCGGGATTTTGCTGGCGTTGACCGGAAACTCCAGTGCGCCGCCGCTTTCAGGTGCCGGGCCGACGCCGAGCATGCCGTTTTCCGAGTGCAGCACAATGCCGTGTTCGGGTGTAATGAAGTCGGCGACCAGTGTGGGAATGCCAACGCCGAGATTGACGATATCGCCCTGCTGCAGCTCAGCAAGTGCCGCTTTGGCCATTGCCATGCGCTGTTCGTCGGCCTTTTTGGCACCGCCACTGATCGAGGCGGAGCTGCCCAGATCATCCACGCTCAGCGTCGACTGCACTAGATAATCGACGTAACAACCCGGTGTGTGTACGTGCTCGGGTTCGATTTCACCGAGTGCGACAATCTCCTCCACTTCAGCCACGACGAGCTTCGCCGCGGTGGCTGCTGCGTGGTTAAAGTTGTTCTCCGTCATGCGGTATTGCAGATTGCCGGATGTGTCGGCACGCCAGGCGCGCACGAACGCGACATCGGCTGGCAATGGCTCAACGTAGACCATCTCGGTGCCGTTGATCACACGTGTTTCGCGCCCCTCGGCCAGCGGTGTGCCGGCAGCGGTGGGAGTGAAGAAACCACCGAGCCCCGCACCGGCTGCTCGAATTGCCTCGCTGAGCGTTCCCTGCGGCAGCAACTCGCATTCGATTTCACCGGCCTGATGAGATTTGACCACCTCGGGATTGGAGGTAAAAAAAGAACCGATCGCGCGGGCAATCTGGCGGTTGCGGATCAGTCGACCGCCGCCCAGACCCGGCTCGCCAACGTTATTGCCGATGTAGGTAAGCTTGTTTGTTTCGGTCTCAGCCAGCGCGTGTATCAGTCTGACCGGGTAGCCCGTCATGCCAAAACCGCCAACGACCAGCCGATCGCCGCTTTGCACCATCTCGGCCGCGCGGGCAGCGCTGATTTGCCTGACTTTTCTCAAAAGGTTTTCCCTGAATCCGGTCACGTCGAAGGGGCGAGCAGCCAGGCGGCTCGCGATGACATCAGATGATAAGGGATTTTGTACCGTCGGCACGCAGTTGTTTAGCCGCGCCTGCCGATTGCCGGCTCGCAGGCAGAACGCCTGCGAACCAGTGATGGTCGGTTATCGACCGACCTTCAAGCCAGCCTAGTTGGCGAGCAACTCTGATTCAACCGAGAGCTTTACTTCGTCACTGACGAAAGGCGCGTTTGCACCCAGACCCCAGTCTGAACGCTTGATGCCGCCAACCGCTGAAATGCCTACCACCGGCTTTTTCGCCATCGGGTGCATCATCGCTGCGTTCACGGTGACCTTCATCACTACCGGCTTGGTCATGCCTTTGATGGTCAGGTCGCCGGCCAGATCGTAGGTACCGTCGGCATTCGCGGTGACACCTGTGCTTTCGAATTTGGCGGTGGGATTATTGGCGACGTCGAACCACTTTTCGCCGGTGATGTGATCGTGCCAGATCTCGGAGCCGGTTTGAACGCTGTTCAGATCGATGCTGAGATTGACGGTAGTGTTCGCCGGATTGGCGTTGTCGAGATTCATCGACAGGTCGTATTTTTCAAACCCGAGAGACGGGTTGGACAGCCCGAGATGGTTGTATTGCAGGCGGATGTAGGTGTGAGTGTTATCCGCGGTGTAGGCGCCGGACGGCACCGCAGATAAATCCGCCGCAGAGGCGCCGGTAGCCAGCGAAACAGCCAGGGCGATGGCGGATAATTTAACAGCTTTCATTCATTAATCTCCAGGAGAATTCAGGTTTGCTTGCGGCCAGTGTGAGGGTGCGGCAAACGCGAGCGACGAAATATGAGTGACCGAGCCAGCCGAAAACGCGGCGCGCTTCCCGCCCCTCGATCAACGACCACACTATATCGACAATGCGGCATGGCGTAGAGTTCACAAGTTCAAAACACTCTTCTCCAAATTAGAAAGCTACCGATGAATCGCTTCGCAGAGTTAGAAACCTTTGTCGCCGTGGTGGAAACCGGCTCGCTGTCTGCGGCGGGCGCACGCCTGGGCATCGCCGTATCGGCCGTGAGCCGCCGAATCGGCGAGCTGGAAACTCGCCTCGGCGTTCGGCTGGCCAATCGATCAACCCGCGGTTTCGCCCCGACTGCCCAGGGCCAGGACTACTACGAACGCTGCGTGCGGCTGCTGGCCGACCTGGCCGACGCCGACGCCAGTACCGGCAGCGCACACGCCGGCGGCCGCGGCCTGCTGCGGATCGCAACGCCGATGACGTTTGGCGTCAAGCACCTGGAACCGGTGCTCAATCGCTATGCAGAGTCGCGCGAAAACCTTCGCTTCGATGTCAATCTGGACGACCGCCGCACCGATCTGATCGAGGAGGGCTTCGACCTGGCGGTGCGAATTGGCGAACTGGAAGATTCCCGGCTGATCGCCCGCAAACTGTTTGATGTCAATATTGTGGTTGCCGCCACTCCGCAGTTCTGGGACAAACACGGCAGACCACAAACCCCGGCGGCGCTGACGAAAATCCCCGCGCTGATGCATCGCACGCCCAATCGTGCCGCTGGCTGGAAATATGTCGGCCCCGATGGTCGCAGCGGTCGCGTGCAGGTACCGACTCGCTACACTGCCAACAATGGCGAGCTACTCTGCCATGCCGCGCTGCGCCATCTGGGCATGGTTTGCATGCCAACCTTTATCATCTGCGATGAAATTCGACGCGGCGCACTGGAGTGCGTGTTGACTGACCACAGCTGGCAAAAAGTTTCCGCGTGGGTGGTGTATCCACAGGGCCGACCGTTGCCAGTGTATGCGCGGGATTTTGTCGACTATCTGCTCGACGCCTGGTCCGATCCCGCGCCGTGGGACCAGATCGCAGCACCCGAGTCCCAAACAAGCCGGGGCTAATCTCGTTCACACCGCAGGCACGGGCGCGGATGCATGATCTTCAAAAAATTCGGCCAGCGATACATGACTAATACCAACGGTTCAAAAACGCCAGTCGCCATCGAGCGCGCTCGCGCCGCGCTGAAATCACTGTTCATCGCCGATGCGCTGTCGATGCCGGTGCACTGGTTCTACAACCCGATGGACATTCAACGCAGCTTCCCCGACGGCATCACCGGCATGGAAGCAGCACCCGCGTTTCACCCCTCTTCGATTATGTCATTGCACTCCACCAGCAAGGGTGGCCGTGGCTCGCAGCAACAAACCGGTGAGCGGGAAATCGTGGGCGATGTCATTCTGCGCGGCAAGCGCAAGTACTGGGGGATTGCCAATCAGCACTATCACCAGGGCATGCCGGCCGGTGAAAACACGCTCAACGCCTGGTGGGCACGCGTGGTGATGCAGGGTCTGATCGCGGGCGAGGGGCAATACGACGAGGCGCGATTTCTGGACGACTACATCGCCTTCATGACAGCCGACCCGCCCCGCCATCCCGACACCTATGCCGAATCATGTCATCGCGGCTTCTTCGCCAACCTTGATGCCGGCAAGCCTCCCAATCAGTGCGCCGCAGTGACCCACGATACGCCATCGGTTGGCGGGCTGGTGACCATCCTCCCACTCGCAGTCAGCCAGTTGCTGCTCGGTATAGCGTTGCACGATGCACAACAAATCTGCCGCCAGCATCTTTTTCTCACCCATCCGGATGAATTGCTGGGCCGCGTCTGCGATTCGCTTGTCGAGCTAATTGAGTCACTGCTGCATCGCGCCGATGAATCACCGTTTGATGCGCTCAACACCGCTAGCAAAGTGATACCGGGCACCAAGCTGCGCCATCTGATCGACAAGGCTCCAAGCGACCTGCATGTGATAGGCCGAGTTTATTCCAGCGCCTGCTATATCACCGATTCATGGCCAGCCCTGCTCTACCTGGCAGGCAAGTTTCAGCACGACGTAACGGCCGCGATGCTCGCCAACACCAACGTCGGCGGTGAAAACGCCCATCGCGGTTCAGTGCTGGGTTTTATTGTCAGTTTGATCACAGGCGCCACTGATACAGATCTATTCAACGAGCTGCAGCAGCGCGATGCCATCAGCGCTGAAATCGAGAGTTTGTTGAGTTGTACTAACTCATCATAAAACGCTACGCGCAGAATCGACTGCCCGCCGCCGGCGGCATTTCCGGCGGACCGGCAAAACACTGCGCGTGCGCCATCCAGTCCACGGCGATTTCGCCACTGACAACAAGGTTGGTATCGGCGATGTTACGGGTTTGCGTGACTACACGGGCAAACTCTACCGCCGATCCTTCGATAGCGTTATCGCTGGCACCATCGCCGTATTCCCAGACCTCGCCAGACGGTGCGGTCAGTTTAATTGACGGCATTTGCTCTGGCACATTAACCGCGCGTACTTTGTGCGACCAGCCAAACGTATTGACCCCCAGCACGACAATATTGCGAATTCGGTCCGATTCATCGCGACGCTTGCCGAGCAGATCAAAAACCGCCTGGCCATGCGCCCAGGTTTCCATTTGCCGCGCGGTGATGGATGATCGAACCGACATATCCGGCCCGGCCCACTGTACGCGCAGACGCGGATCGAGTGTGGACCAGCGCGGCCCCATGTCGCGATACAACTGCTGCCAGCGCTCCAGTAACGGGCGGCCGCGTTCACTAACCCGTCGGTTCTCCATCGCGCGCATGCCGTCGGAATTTATCTCACTGTGAATAGCGGCAATTTCCAGTTTGAATTTTTCAGGATCGACCAGTGAGAGATCGGCCTGCGCATTCCAGAAATGCAGATGCACCAGAATGTCGTTACAACTCCATCGCTTGAATTGCGAAGGCTTTGTCCAGTCCTCACTGGCCAGTGTTTC
>CAKZSB010000181.1 GCA_937920585.1 uncultured Granulosicoccaceae bacterium
GGTGGGAATGATCGCACCGCGATGACCGATTACCCGTGCGGCCAGATTGTGGCCCGCTTGCATGGCGTCGGTATCGCTGCAGCCGGCCAGCACGTTGGCCAGGTAGCCGGCATTGAAGCTGTCGCCCGCCGCGGTTGTGTCGATCACATCAATCGCTGATTCCGGCACTGTGAACGAGGCGTTTTCGGCCCCCGGGTCGAGTGACACCGGCCCGCAGGCACCTCGTTTCAGTGCGCCGCGTGTAATGCCGTAACTGTGCAGACGTGCGCGCGCACATGCTTCGTCATTGTCACCGAACAGGGCCATCTCGTCGTCGAGCGAGGGCAGGGCGATATCGGTAATTCGCCATGCGTCGGCAACGCACAGCCGTGCCTGCTCCTGCGATTCCCACAGCGCCGGGCGGTAGTTTGAGTCGAATGCCACAATAGCGCCGTGTTGTCGCAGCGCATCCAGATGCCTTAGCAGGTCCGCCCGCACAGCGGCCGGCAAAATCGCCAGTGTAATGGCAGACAGATACAACACATCGAAGCCGCCCAGCGCATCGAAACACAATCCTCCGTCGTCGTCCTGAAACATCGTGCGGGCCGCAGACTGATTGCGCCAGTAGCTGAAAGTGCGCTCACCGCTGGCATCTGTGTCGATCGCATACAGGCCGACGAGCCGGCTTTCCGAGCGTTCAATATAGCCTGTATCGATGGATTCGCTATCGATGTAGCTAACCATTCGCGTGGAAAAGGTGTCGTGGCCCAACCGGGTTATGAAGGCGACGTTGGGTTCGGCGCCCAGCAGGCGTTTGAGATAGATCGCCGTATTAAGGCTGTCGCCGGCGAAGCCCAGATTAACTTGCGTGGAATCGTCGCCAATGCTGGTGAGTTCGACCATGGCTTCGCCAATACATGCAATGCGGCCTGAAAAGTGTGGGTGCGACATCTCGATCCGGTATTCGGTGGGTTGGCGTGCGAAAAACATAATAAAAACAATGACATTTACGGGAATCAAACGGCGCTACCCGGATTGTCACTGATGCGGTTGCGCGCTGGCCAAAAAATGTTCGCTGTGGTTAAATTCCCGCGACTCTGGGATCAGCCTGCAAGCTGCAATTGAAAACAGCTGCGAGCTTACCGCAAAGTTGCGTGGCCCCGTATTGGCGGGTTCACGAGAACAACAATCACGCACAAGCTTCCGTTCGGCTCGCAAGTCCGATGGAAGCGCTCAAATAATCCAGTGAGGAGCGACATGCAAAAGTATTTAAAATCGGCAGGTAAAATCGCCGCAACCGGCCTGACCGCCGTGGCTCTGGCAGTGGCATCAGGTGCCGCGAATGCCGAAGACACCAAGCTGCGCATTCAAACGCACTTCTCCCCCGAGACACTCTCTGGTCAGATGGCTGCTGAATTCATCGAAGATATCACTGCGATGTCAAACGGTGAAATCAAAGTAGAGATGTTCTACTCCGGTTCAGTTGTGAAGGCTGCTGAAACCTTCGACGCTGCCGCTACCGGCATCCTCGATTGCGACATGACAGGCGGTGCCTACCAAACCGGTAAGAACCCGGCCTTCCAGTTCACCGGTGACCTGAACGGCGGTTACCAGAACCCCTACCAGCAAATGGCGTGGCTGCTGCACGCTGATGGCTACGCGCAACTGAACAAGCTCTATAACGAGCACAACATGGAATTTATCGGCTGGTGGATTCCGGGTCCCGAGTCGCTGTCTTCAACCAAACCGATTCGCGGCGTCGACGATTTCAAAAACTGGAAGTTCCGTTCTCCGCCGGGCATCATTTCACTGATCTTCAAAAACCTTGGCGCCTCGCCGATCGTTATGGATTTCAACGAAATCTTCACCGCACTTGAGTCAGGCATTATCGATGGCGCCGACGCCGCCAACCTGACCAACAACGTCGGTCTGGGTCTGTACGATATCGCCGAGCACACCAACTTCCCGGGTTTTCACTCCATGCCTGCTGATCACCTGGCATGCCGCAAAGACGTATGGGACAAAATGCCTGCTCACCACCAGGCAATCCTGAAAGTCGGCATGCAGGCGCTGGCGCTCAAGAACACCAGCATCAATGAAGTCAAGAACGCACAGACTGCAAAAGAACTGCGCGCCAAGGGCATCAACCTGTACGAGTGGTCGCCTGAAGAAATGGGCAAGTACCGCGATGCCGTACAAGCTGGCTGGACAGAGTTCGCCACCACGCCTGAAGCGAAAGAGCTGCTGGAAAGCCACCTGAGCTTCCTGCGTGATCTGGGCGCAATGAAGTAGCAAGAGCAGGTAGAAAATACCTAGGCTCAGAGACAGGCCCGCGAGGGCCTGTCTTTTTTCGGACACCGCAAAAATCCTGCAGTGTCCCAACGATAGCTTTGCGATAAAACTCGTTACTCTCGAACAATACCGGAAATTGCGTTATGCGAGATGAATCTGGCAGTTGGCTGGAATGGTTGGTTCCCTTTGCGTTCATCGTTTGCGCGGGCTGGGCGATTTGGCACACCCCGGCATATATACTCGATTTTATTCCGCCCGAGAGTCAAAGCCTGGTCGATCAAATGACCGGACTGCACAAGCTCAAGGATGTATCGCCCAACTTGCCCGGGCTGTTCGGGGGGCTGGCCGATCCAATCGACTGGGCTGCGCTGCTGCTGATACCGGTGCTGTTTTATTTTGGCTTGCGCACAATTCGTTGCGCGCCGATGGAATTTGAACACTGGGGTTCGTTTGATCGAGTCGCGTTGTTTCTGGGGCGTGTCACCATGATGCTGATCATCGCGATGACATCGATCATGCTCTATGAGGTACTGATGCGCTACGCCTTCGAGGCGCCGACACTATGGGCCAACGAGCTGACACTGTGGATCGCCGGATTTGTCTTTATGTTATCGGGCTTTTACGCCATGCAGCAGCGTTGCCACATCCGCATCTTCCTGCTCTACGATGCCGTGCCGCGCTGGTTGCAGCACGTGTTCGACATCATCTCCGTTGCGCTGATCTGGTTTTTTGCGTTTTTCATGATATACGGCAGTTACCATCAGGTTTTTTACACCAAGTTCTATAAGTGGGAAATGTTTGGTACCGCATTTGATCCACCGATCCCGGCCATCATGCAACCGATGGTGTTGATTGCGGTGGCGCTGATTGCCGTGCAGTCGCTGGTCAATCTGATCGCCGACTGGAATCGGGTGCCGGCCGATAAAACCATCGCCGGTGATCTCGATGAAGATGAACTGGAAGCGATTAAACGCTCGGTAGGTAATAGCTGATGGATATTTCAACCATATCGATTGTGTTGATACTGGGTCTGCTGTTTACCCTGGCTATCGGCATGCCGCTTGGGCTGGCCTCTGCGGTTATGGCGCTGGTTGTCATGATCATGAAGTTCGAACCCACTCTGCTTACCAATCCGATGAGCTTTGGTGAGGGGCTGCTAACCAGCAGGCCAGGCACCGGGCCACTTTATATTCTCACCCAGAAGATATTCGATTTAACGACCGAGTACGTACTGATATCAGTGCCGTTGTTTATTTTTATGGCGTCACTGCTGGAGCGATCCGGCATTGCCAAGTCGATGTACGATGCGCTTAACTTCTGGCTCAGTCGCACCCGCGGTGGTATCGCCATCGTCACATCATTGATGGCCGTCTTGCTGGCCGCGATGTCGGGCATTATTGGTGGTGAAGTTGTATTGCTCGGCTTGATTGCGCTGCCGCAAATGTTGCGTCTTGGCTATAACCAGAATTTGGCGATCGGCACCATCTGTGCCTCCGGCTCGCTCGGCACGATGATTCCGCCCTCTATCGTATTGATCATCTATGGCCTGATCACGGAAACATCGATCAAGGCATTGTTTACCGGTGCGTTTGTGCCGGGGTTCATGCTCGCAAGTTTCATTATCATTTATATCATCGTACGCACCAGGATCAATCCGTCTCTGGCCCCTTTGCCGGAGCCTGAGCAGGGGGATCCGCAAGGCTGGCAGAAAGGGCGCATGTTTTTGGGTTTTCTGGCTTTTCTCGTAGCCGGTGCCATGGCTTTGTTGCTTGTCAGAATTGGCATCTACACCGCGCTTGGCCGCAACCAGAACCTAACCGAGGATCAGGATCCACCCGTGCTCGGTATGCTGGAACACATCCCGCAGCTGGCCGGCATACTGATCGCGGCACTACTCTTTATTGTGCTGGTCTGCGGCTTCCGGCAATCGCTTGAGGGCTGGCGGCGCGGCAAAGGCCTGGTGCCGCCGTTGACGGTGATCGGCATTGTACTCGGATCGATTTACGGTGGTGTCACCGGCATCACTGAGGCGGCTGGTATGGGCGCGCTGGCGGTGTTCCTGATCGCTTTGTTCCGCGGTGAAGCATCGGTTGGCCTGGTGTGGGATAGCGTTATGCGCACCCTGCGCTCAACCGGCACTATCATCTGGGTAACTGTGGGTGCGGCGGCGCTTTCCGGCGCCTATACGCTGGCCGGCGGTCCAACCTATATTGCGGGTCTGATCGTCGGTGCCGAGATGCCAACCTACCTGGTACTGCTGACCATGATGGTCATATTGCTATTTATGGGTGCTTTCATGGATTGGGTCGGCATCGTGTTGTTGATCATCCCGGTTTTTCTGCCGATCGTTAAGGCGCTTCCAATTGAAGAGATCGGAATTATCGGCCAACTCGAGCCGCGCCAGGTAGCCGTCTGGTTCGGGGTATTGTTCTGTATGAACATGCAGGTGAGTTTTCTCTCGCCACCCTTTGGGCCTGCGGCCTTTTATTTGAAGTCGGTTGCGCCGGCGCACATATCACTGACCGATATTTTCAAAGGTTTTCTACCGTTCATCGGCCTGCAGTTACTCGCACTTAGTGTGCTGCTGATCTGGCCCTCGATCGTGACAATCTTTCTGTAGGTAAAGCAGGTTACTGTTAGTGCTTCGTAGCCCGGTTGAAAACCGGGCTATGCATTACTGCTAGTGATGACTTGCGGAACTCGCAAGGCAATCTGTGATATAAGTTGGTAATGCAGGTGCTCGTGCAAACGACGTTTCGTCGCTCGCACCATTCAAACAATGGCCGCCCGACCATGGGTGGCAGTGAGGAAAATTTGTCCGGCAACGACCAGGGCGCTGAACATGCAGCGCAACTATTGGTGCAGTGGCGACAGCGTGTGCTGGATACTGAAGCTGAAATAAATCGTGTTGTCATTGGTCAGGCGGGGTTGGTTCGGCTTATCGCCGTAGCCCTGCTGGCTCGTGGCCATGTGTTGCTGGAAGGTGATGTCGGGGTTGGAAAAACCACCGTGCTGCGCGCCTTTGCACGCGCCACCGGTGGTGAGTTCGAGCGAACCGAGGGCACGATTGATTTAATGCCCAATGATCTGGTCTACCACACCTACGTCGATGCCGACGGTCAGCCGCGCATCGATCCCGGTCCACTTCTGCGCCATGGTGAAAACCTGGCGACTTTCTTCTTCAACGAAATAAATCGAGCCCGCCCGCAGGTGCAATCTCTGCTGTTGCGTGCCATGGCGGAGCGATCGGTCTCGGCATTTAACCGCGAATATCGTTTTCCTCACATGACCGTATTCGCCGATCGAAACCGGGTTGAAAAGGAAGAAACTTTCGAGCTTGCGTCTGCCGCGCGCGATCGATTCATGTTTGAACTGAACATGGCTACACCTCAGGATGATGAAATCCGTCGCTCCCTGATCATAGAGACGACATATCACAATGCCGATCAATTGATCGAGGCGGTTCCACACGGCATCTGCCCGGCTCATGAGTTGAACACCATCGCAGCCGCCATTCAGGCGCATGTCAGCACCAGCCCGATGATTGAAAAATACCTGCTCGATGTATGGCGTGCGAGCGAGACACCGCAGGCATTTGGCATCGTACTGGATGGCGTCGACCTCGATCGACTCATTCTGGCCGGTGCCAGCCCGAGAGGCATGAGTGCTCTGGTGCGGGCCGCACGTGTGGTTGCCTGGCTGGGTGATCGTGATTACGTGATGCCCGAAGATGTTCATGCGGTATTGCCTGCCGCGCTGGGTCATCGGGTGTTTTTCAATCCGGTGTATGAGCTGCGCCGTGCCGAGATTGCACCCAGGCTTGTGCAGGCAATTGTCGAGGCAGTGCCGTCGCCGTGACCGACGCCAACCCGGCAGAGTTTTTCTACCGTCTGCCTGCCACCACTACCGGTAATCGACCTGGCGGCCACCACAGCCGCAGCCGCGGTGCAGGGATGAATTTCGTCGCCCATGCACGCCTGCTCGATCAACCCGACCCGCGTCGTCTGGACTTGCGTGCCAGCATCTCTAATCTGCATAGAGAATGGCAGGTTCGTGTCAATCAGCATCGCGCGGCGATTGAAATAGTCACTATAGTCGACACCTCTCAAAATATGCAGTTTGGTGCGACGCGAAAAATAGACATCGCGGCTGACTTTCTTGCCGCCCTCGGGTTTAGTGCCGGCAGCTATGGCGATGCTGTGGGTTTGCTCGCGTTTGATAGTCACGCCCGTGAAGATTTGAGTATGCCATTGCGCTACGGGCGTGGCGCTGGCGCGCTGATGTCTCAGCTTATCCAGACAAGCCGGCCCTCTAAAACATGTGTTGGCAGTGCCAGTGCAAGCGCGTTGGCTGAGTGTGTAGCGCAGGCTTCGGCCCGTGCACGCATGGTGTTCATCTGCAGTGATTTTCACTGGCCAGTCGATAACCTGGCGTCACTGCTCGATCCGTTGGCCGGAGCACTGGTGGTGCCGCTGGTCATCTGGGATCCGGCCGAGGTGACCCCGCCCGAAGGCAGGCAACTTTTGTCGTTGAATCAACTTGGAACCGGCACGTCGCGCCATCTTTGGCTTAATGCAAAACTTAGAAAAAAGTGGCGTGACAACATAGCCGCCAGAAGAACGGAAATTATTGAGGCGTTTGCGCCGATTGATTCAACGCCGTTTTTCATTAGCGGCGGATTTGATGCAGAGGCACTGTCGAGGTATTTCATGGAGCAGGGGGCATGATCACCACTGCACCGTTGTTGAAAAAGCTGATACTTACAATCGTGCTGGTGCTTGGCAGCGTGTGCCAGTTTGTCGCGCATGCCGACACGGCGCTTACTCAACAGCCTGAAAGAAATTTTGGTTATCAGATCGGTGATGTGCTGGTACAGCGAATTTTCAACGTGGCGTATACCGATGCGCTTGCCGAATCCGTATTGGGGGGCGGCATGCGTGTAAATGCCTATTTGCAGAGATCGCCGTTGTTGCAGCAAAGTGGCAGGAACGAAGCGGGGCAATGGCAAAATTGGCTTGAGCTGCACTACCAGATCATCAATG
>CAKZSB010000182.1 GCA_937920585.1 uncultured Granulosicoccaceae bacterium
CCCAGCGCGGCATTGGCATCTGTCACTGCCGGCATCTCGCCACCGCGGCCGTAACACACCGGCCCGGGCTCTGCGCCGGCACTCTGCGGGCCAACACGCAACGCGCCTGCCTCGAGCCGCGCGAGGCTGCCGCCGCCTGCACCAATGGTACGGATCTCGATCATCGGCAATCGAACCGGCAGACCATCGATACTCGACTCCGGTGTTTCGCCAATTTCTCCATCGCGCACAACCGAGATATCGGAACTGGTACCACCCATATCAAAGCCCACCAGATTGGCGATATTGTGCCGCTGCGCCAGCGCTGCCATCGCCATCGCGCCACCCGCAGGCCCCGACAGCAACAACCTGGCTGGCAACCTGGCGGCATCGTCCGGACTCGCCACACCACCATTGGATTGCACGAGATAGAGTGGCGCTGTGATACCCGCTTGTTCAAGCCGCCCCGCTACACGTTGCAGGTAACCGGAGATGACCGGTCGCAAAAGCGCATTGAGCACGGTCGTAGAGGTGCGCTCAAACTCGCGAATTTCAGGGCTCGATTCAAAGGATGTGGCTACGGCAATTTCCGGTGCCAGCTCGGCGAACATTTGCGCGGCGCGCTGCTCGTGCACAGGGTTTCGGTAGCCGTGCAAAAACACGATCGCGACCGCCTCGATTTGTTGGTGTTTGAGTTGCGCGATGATGTGGCTCAACTGCTGTTCGTCGAGCGCGGTTTCAATGCTGCCATCAGCACGAATTCGCTCGGCCACTTCATATCTCGATTGGCGCGGTATCAATAGCGACCGCGACTCGGCCCGCAGAGTGTAGACGTCGCGCCGAATGTGGCGACCGATCTCCAGCACATCGCGAAAGCCTGCGGTCGTAACCAACGCGCCAGCGGGTAACTTTCGCTCCAGCACGGCATTGGTGGCGATTGTCGAGCCATGCAATATCATCCCAACATCCGAAAGCACCAGACCATTGCGCGCGGTGATTTGGCTCAGCCCTTCGATCAGGCCTTCGGACGGATCAGCGGGCGTGCTCGGTGTTTTCCAGGCGTGGGTTTTGCCATCGACCGGATTGTGCAGGTGGAGGTCGGTAAACGTGCCACCAATATCGACCGACACTCTGATCGCAGCATCTGCCTGCACCGGGTTTTGCTCTGTTTTCCTCATCAGCGAATGATATTCGCATTGTCGCTTCATTGCGATGCGAAACGATCAGTTGACATTTACCCACTTATTGACCGGCAATGTCCATACAATACGGCGATGCGTACTCTGCTGACTTTCGCTGCTTTGTTTTTGTCGATCGCATTGCTCCAGTTGAGCAGCGGGGCGATATCACCGCTTGACGCACTGAGCGGTTTGCAAAACGGATTTACAACCACCCAGGTGGGCATGCTCGGCTCATCCCACTTTCTGGGGTTTTTCATCGGCTGCTGGTGGGCACCTCGACTGATGGGAAACGTCGGGCATTCGCGTGCTTTCGGCGCGTTCGCCGCCTGCGGGGCTATCAGCGCGATTGCCCACCCGATCTATATCGACCCGTGGCTATGGGCTGCGCTGCGCATCATGACAGGCTTGTGCATCGCCGGCTGTTACACCGTTGTGGAAGCCTGGTTGCAGGCGCGAGTAACCAACAGCAATCGCGGCCAGGTACTCGGGGTGTATCGCTCGGTGGATCTCGGCGCTTCGCTGGTGGCGCAGTTATTCATCGCCGTACTTGAGCCAGGCCACTATGTTTCGTACAACCTGCTTGCCATTCTGTGTTGTGCCTGTCTCCTGCCACTGCTGGTAACCCGCTCACTGCCTCCGGTCACCCCGGTTTCACCCAGGCTTAGCCCGTTGAAAACGCTGCGCGTTTCACCACTTGGAGCGGCAGGGGTTGTCGTTGCCGGCGTAACAGCGGCGTCATTTCGAATGGTTGGGCCAGTCTATGGGCAAAAGCTTGGGCTGGCAGCCGGCGACATCGCCTACTTTCTGGCGGCCTTTGTGCTCGGCGGCGCGGTGGCGCAAGCGCCTATCGGGTGGATTGCAGATCGCTATGACCGACGCTGGGTACTGATTATCGTATCTGTGTTATCAGTGCTGGCTTGTTTCGGCACGATCACGATG
The DNA here is from genome assembly GCA_937920585.1 of uncultured Granulosicoccaceae bacterium. Classification (GTDB taxonomy): domain Bacteria; phylum Pseudomonadota; class Gammaproteobacteria; order Granulosicoccales; family Granulosicoccaceae; genus CAKZSB01. The sequence goes on from CAKZSB010000182.1 coordinate 2,100, forward strand.
AGCGGTGGTTCGCGGGAATCGGTACTGATTGCAGCCGCGCTCTTTGGCCTGGTGACATTCCCGGTCTATTCGCTGTCGTCTGCCCATGCAAACGATTTCGCAACACCCGAACAAGCGGTAGAGATCAGTGCCTCACTAATGTTTATGTATGGCATCGGTGCAATCGCAAGCCCGTTGGGTGCTTCCTATCTGATGGAACGCTCAGGCCCGGAAATGTTGTTCATCATCATCGCTATTGCCCATGCGTCCCTGGCCGTATTTGGCTTGTTCCGAATGATGAGTGGTCGCCCCACCACCACTCGAGCACCTTACCGCTACCTGCCACGCACCACGTTTATCCTCACCCGCCTTTTGCGCCGCGGCCAACATGAGCCCGGCACAAACAATCCGAATAGCAACCCTGCGGATCGTGCATCCTGAACGACACAAACCTACAGGCTTATAAGAAGGGTGGCTGCGCCTGTAACAGCGCAGCCATTTTCTGCCGAACTGCCGAACGAACAGAAATTTTGCTCCAGTACGAGCGGTTTACATACTGAAGCTGCCGCTTCGGTTTTCGTGAGTATTGAAAAGACTTATCTGCTCGGGTCAATAAGGCTTTTCTTAACTGACGGTCCTCCGCAGCTTCCAGACTGCCCGCCACTGACAGCGGACAGCATGAACCTGGCTTGATCAGGCGGCTTTGCGCTCGCGCTCAACCAGCTCGTCGATAAGCTGGATGATCTGCTGATGCCCGCCAGCCATGGAGACACTGGTGAGGTACTTACCGTTAACAACCACCGACGGCACACCTGACACACGTGCATCCATTGCGTTCTTCATGGATTGACGAATCCGGGAATTGACCGCGAACGACTTCATGGTATCGAGCATCTTCTGTTCATCTATACCCAGCTCACCTGCAAATGCTGCGATACGCTTGCGATCACGCAGATTGCGCTTTTCTCTATGGATTGCGTTGAACATTGGCTCGAAAAATTTCTCGGTCTCGCCCAGCACTTCCACGGCGTAAAAAGCTTCCGAATGTGGAGTCCAGCCTTTGTTTAAAGGCGGCGCGTGGCGCACAAAGTCGACATCATCAGGCCGGTTTGCAGCCCACTCGTTAATCGCAGGTTCAAACGCGAAGCAGTGCGGGCAACCGAACCAGAAATACTCCAGTACTTCGATCTTTTCGGGGTTGCGCGTATTTTGAGGAAATTTCAGTGTCTGATAGGGTGCGGCCTGAGCAATAGCAGTTGTTGATGCCGCCAGTGGCATTCCAGCCAGCAACGCCATTTTTAGCCCAGTGCCCAGGAACTCTCTCTTGTTCATGTTTAATCCCGTTTGTTTGTTGTGTTCGAGTCTGTGCGAACGCGCAGACTGCATGTCAGATCGCCGTTCGCTACAAAGCAAAACGACGTGGCATCAGCAGTGATTGCGCTGGTTGCCATTAATCCGGTGACCTATCAGGAAACCTGCTCGGCGACGTATTCGATCAGCTTGCCCGAGTCGACGTGAAAACCGTTATAAACTACGACGCCCGCCGGGTTGACCAGAATCAGCCAGGGTGTGCCGCCGGTGCGATACCGCTGCATCGTTACCGGCCTTGCATGCGTTTCCGGGTTGCCCGGATCGTGGCCCATCGTGATAGGCAATTCGTAGCGCAATTGCAGCTTGCGCACATCTTCGAGGGTGTTGGTGGTATACCCTTCAAAAACCGTTTGAATGCCTGCGATCGCAACCTGTGGGTGATCGTGAAATCGTTCGGAAAATTTTTGCAGGGTGGGAAATCCGCTGCTGTGACAGCCGGGGCACCAATCCTGAAAACACTTTAGAAATACCCATTTTCCCCGCGCTTCGAGCACGGAGAACTTACCCGGGTCGCCGTTCGCATCTATCCAGTAATCGAGCTCTATTTCCGGCGCCTCGCTGCCCTCGATACCGCGGGTGGTCTGGGCGTTTGCGGACTGCGTGCCAAGGCCTCCGGCAAGTGCCGCGGCACCGGCAGATTTGATTAGAAAGTCTCTTCGGCTACTCATGGCTATCCTTCGAAAAAAGGTTCTCCGCGCCGGATGCGCGGCCTCACCTCTATAGACAAGCGATACCGGCAAATGTTGCCGGTTCACCAGAGTAACGACTGGAATCTGTTGTTGATTGCAGCGCCGGAGCTACTCAGCGTTTGACTAATTCAACCGGTTCGATATCGTCGGCCGGGGTGAAGCCGAAGATTTGGCCATAAAACCACAGCTCTGCCTCGAACGCCCGGACGATCGTCTCCGAGCGTCGAAAACCATGCTGCTCGCCTTCAAACGGCAGATAGGCCACGGGCACGCCGTTGGCGGCCAATGCGTCAATCATCATTTCGGCCTGATTGGGCGGCACGATTTTGTCTTCCAGGCCCTGCAGAAAGATCACCGGGCAGGTGATTTTATCAGCGTGGTTGATCGGCGATCGCTGCTCGTACAACGCCTTCTCCTCAGGATAAGGGCCGATCAGGCTATCCAGGTAGCGGGATTCGAACTTGTGCGTGTCTGTTGCGAGAGCAGTGAGGTCCGAGACACCGTACAAACTGGCGCCTGCCTTGAAGGTATTGGTCAGGGCCAATGCCGCCAGCGTGGTATAGCCGCCGGCGCTGCCGCCACGGATCGCTGCCTTGTCGGCATCGACGAGACCCTGCTCGGCCAGATAGCGCACGCCAAAATCGCAGTCTTCGACATCGGTAACACCCCATTGTTTTTTCAACGCATCGCGGTACTGGCGCCCAAAACCGGTGCTGCCGCGATAATTGACATCCAGCACGGCAAAACCACGGCTGGTCCAGTATTGCACCTTAAGGCTGAGATCGTCCGCCGTTGCGCTGGTTGGCCCGCCGTGAATCATCACGATAACGGGCGGCTTTTCACCGGCAGGCGCCTCGCACTCGGGGTGTGCCGGCGGATAGAAGAATGCATGCGCAGTCGCACCGCCGCCCGTCGGGTAACTAATGGACTGGCCGCGTGAGTAATGCGCGGGATTGAGATTAATACTGGAGGCCGCTCGAACGAGCTCTTCGGTGTCGTCTGCCAGGTTGCAGACATAAAGCGCCGGAAACGCCACCGGTGATTGCGCCAGGTAACACACTTTTCCGTTTAAAGTTCGCAGCGAATCGTAACTGCTGTGGGGACGTTGTAGCTGCGTCAGGTCGCCACTCGCTGTATCGATCAGTGCGAGCCTGGAGGATCCATCGACGCTGTAGCTCACGATAATCTGATCAGCAGACGCAAAACCGTAGGTCGTCATGCCGAACACCCATTGGGGCCGGCCAAATTCTGAATCCATCGGGCACACGGCTCGAGCCTCACCTGCGACTAGCTGATAGAGATTCCACCAATTGCTGCGATCTGATACAAAATACAGATCCCCCGCGGGACTCCATTCCGGTTGAAAGACGGACTCCGACTCGCCGCCCGCAACAACGCTCGCACCAGACAGACTGCCATCGCCGGCGATATCCGCCAGCCAGAGACTCGTTCCATCCCACGGCATCGCCGGGTGATCCCAGGTTATCCAGGCCAGTTGACTGCCATCGGGTGAAAAAGTCGCCGATGCATAGAAATCGTGCCCGGTGTGCAGTGGTGTCACGGCGCCATCGATCAAGCTGATCGAGACCAGCGAGTTCTCGGGCTCACCGCGGCTGGCATCGTGCCGTTCCGAGATTGCCAGCAGACGCTGGGGCTGATCGCACCAGCACAAATCGGCGAAGCGTGTGTTGGCAGCGTCGGTAATCTGCGCCACCTGCCCGTCCGCGGCAACCCGATAGATCTGCTGATCGGCCTGGTTGACGAAAAACACGCCAGCTGAGGTGGGCATGTAGGAAGCGCCACCGTACTCATGAACCTGCGAACGGCAGTTGTAATCCGCGCCGATTAAATCCTCAATGCCCCCGGCACGCTTGCGCACTATCACGTTGCGGCCATTCTCGCGTGGTCGAAACTCCAGCCAGTAGAGCTCGTCGGCGAAAAGGCGGGCCTCGGCAAGACCAATGTTCGAAGACACCATCAGATTGGTCGTAATGGCTGATGGCCAGGTACCAAACGGGAGTATTTTGGACATTTCTTGTGCAGATCGGCGGCCGAAACGACCGATTCTAGCACCACAGGAAATACAGAATACGACGATCCATTCCCGCCGCGATCAATTATTAAACTGTGTCCTTTTCGATGCTATCCGGCAAAATTGCCTGTATCATCCACCTGTCCAGCCAGCAATCCTACAGGCTTGACAGCCAAACTCTGGCGATCACCGGCAAGTTGCACTTCAGCTGCCTAAACCACTGAATTAACTAACAAAACGGCAAATAATGACGTACGACAACATTGTTTTAGCGGTACAGGACCTCTCGCTGAGCCAGATCTCCGACCTGATCGCTGAACTGGAAGATCTCAAGGATCAAAAGGCGAAGAAGGCCGAACAGAACCTGATCGAGGAAATGAGCGAAAAAGCGGCCAAGCTCGGGCTTTCCATGGATCGTATTCTGGTCCAGGCCAAAGGCGCTCAACGCAAGCAAAAATCAGCCGCGATGTACCAGAACGGCGACAACACTCGCCAGACCTGGGCAGGCAAAGGGCGCAAGCCGGCCTGGCTCGCAGAAGCGCTCGCAGCAGGCAAATCACTGCAAGACTTCAAAGTCTGAAACGATACCCGAACCAGCAGGCGGGTAACACCACCCGCCTGCCAGGCCTCTGCTGCCAATCCTCTTCAGGGAATCCCTGGCCTACAGATTTAGCCGGCTCGGCTCCCGATACCAATTCAACACCACAGCCTTTGCCTGAGCCATGTTTCTGAGGCTGCTTCTCAAAACCCTGTTGTTGCCACCCGCCATCAACCTGATGGTGATCGCTTTCGCGTTGCTATTGCCCAAGAGCTTTCGTCAACTGGCGCGCGGGCTCATCGCATTGTCGGCATTGAGCCTCTGGCTGCTTTGCACACCGGTGGTCTCGTCAATGCTGGCTATCTCACTGGAACGCTACCCGGCAATCGACCCCGAGCAGGCCTTGCGTGCCGGTGCCAAGGCGATTGTGGTGCTGGGGGCTTCCCATATCGATACTGCGCCCGAATACGGCGCATCGTCTCCAAATGACGATGGCCTGGTACGCCTTCACTACGCCGCGAATCTCCACAGACGCACCGAACTACCACTGTTGTTAACCGGAGGGCCGACCAATAAGCTTCAGCAGATTCATTCCCGGGTGCTGGATCGTTCACTGAGGCAGGAGTACGATATCTCTGCGGCGTGGATTGAAACCAAAAGTGCCACGACCTGGCAAAACGCACTGTATAGCGCAGAAATCCTGCATCCGGTCGGTATCCGCGATATCGTTCTGCTCAGCCATGCCTATCACTTGCCACGCGCGGTAAACCTGTTTGAAACCGCAGGGTTCAACGTGACCGCGGCACCGACGCGAGTCAACACACAATACCCCTGGAACAACTGGCGATTCTGGCTGCCGAGTGCCACAGGGCTGGATCTGTCAGCAAAGGTATTGCACGAATACCTGGGCCTGCTCTGGTATCAGTTTGTCTCGCCGGTAGACAATCGAATCGAGAACGAGCTCAAGCT
>CAKZSB010000183.1 GCA_937920585.1 uncultured Granulosicoccaceae bacterium
GTTTAGGACCCACACCAGACAAGCGGGTCACCGGCATCGAGGAAAGACTCACAACAGCAACGTCTCGTTGGCGCCGGATTAGCTGCCAGTAACCATCACGCCCTCGATCTCGACCGGCACATCTTTGGGCAATTGCGCGACACCAACCGCTGCGCGAGCGGGAAACGGGGCGCTGAAAAACTCTTCCATCACTTCATTGACAAAGCCGAAATTACCCAGGTCGGTCAGGTATACATTAAGTTTGACGATTTCAGCAAGGCTGCCATCAGCCGCCTCGCAAACGGCAGACAGATTGCGAAAGACCTGCCGAACCTGTTCCTTCACATCGCCCTCTATCACTTCCATCGACTCGGCGATCAGCGGAATCTGGCCGGACAGATAAACGGTGTCACCTATTGCAACTGCCTGTGAATAGGTCCCAATGGCGGCGGGCGCCTTCGATGTGGAGATTACTTTGCGAGCCATTTTGATATCCAGTTTGCAAGACTGGCAGTATATCGAACATTGGCGCGCTCACGCATCGCCAGCGCCGTTGGTACAACGCGCAGACCTAACTGGCGCGTTTGACTTTGTGCGTTTCGCGCAGAATGCGCACGTTCTTTATTAAGCGACCCAGATGGGTGCGATCGCGAACCGACAGGATGAAGTTCATCACCGTGATTTTGTCATTGGTGCGCTCAAAGCGGATATCTTCGATGTTGGTATCCATATCAGACATCGCCGTGGCAACGGTTGCCAGTGCGCCGGGTACATTATTGAGTTCGATAATTACACTGGTCTGAAACTGACCCTTCACACTGGCTGACCATACTACCGCGACCCATTCCCGCTGACGCCGCCGATGACGTCCGACGTTGCGACATCCGGCACGATGAACAAGGACACCCTGGCCCGCGGTAATCATGCCCTGAATATTATCGCCCGGAATCGGCATGCAGCATTTAGCAAGCGCAATAACCGCGTCTTCACCGCCTTCAACGATCAGCGGACCGGGATCGATTTCGGGCGATAGCTGCATCGCCTGCTCCATATCGGCCTGCTGATCGCCCTCATCGAGCAACCAGGCGGCCACCATACTGGGAATCTGGTTACCCAGGCCCAACTCGTTGTAAAGCATTTCAAGGTTGGCCAGGTTGAGCTGACGCAACACTGCCTGCTCGGCCTTTTCATCGATATCTGTCAATGATCGCGAGTAACGAGTCAGCGCCCGAACCAGCAACTGGCGACCAAATTCAACCGTTTTCTCGCGGCTTTGATGCTTGAGGTACGTACGAATAGCATTGCGCGCTTTGGCGGTTACGACGAAGTTCAGCCAGTGCGCGGTGGGCCGTTGTTTCGGCGAGGTAATGATCTCGACAGTCTGGCCGGATTCAAGCATTGAATTCAACGGTGCCAGCTTGCGATTGACCTTGGCGGTCAGACAGGCATTGCCGATATCCGAGTGCACCATATAGGCGAAATCTACCGGTGTGGCGTTCTGCGGCAGCTGGTAGATATCGCCGTTGGGAGAGAAAACGTAGATTTCATCCGGAAACAGATCCACTTTTACGTTTTCATAGAATTCCATCGTGTCGGCACTGTTGGCCTGCATATCCATGAGGTTAGCCAGCCATTGATGAGCTCGCTGCTGCGCGCTGTTTGACTGCCCCTCTTTGTACATCCAGTGGGCGGCGACACCGGTTTCGGCAAAGGTGTCCATTTCGGTGGTGCGAATCTGTACCTCGATAGGCACCCCCATCGGGCTGAACAGCACTGTGTGCAGCGACTGATAGCCGTTGCCTTTCGGTATGGCGATGTAATCCTTGAAGCTTCTGGGCAGCGGTTTGTAGACGTTGTGCATCACCCCGAGCGTGCGGTAACAATCGTCGACACTCTGGGTGACGATACGGATCGCAAACATATCGAAGATATCGTCCAGCGATGCCTGTTTGCTGCGCATCTTCTGGTAGAGGCTGTAGAGATGTTTCTCGCGCCCGTGCACGGTTGAAACAATGCCCGCTTCCTCAAGCCTGGCGGCCACCAGGATCTCGAACTTCTGAACGATTTCCTGACGGTTCTGGCTGCGCTTTTTAACGGACTCCTGCAGCACCCGGTAGCGCGCCGGATAGAGCGCGCGAAAGCCGAGATCCTCAAGCTCGTTCTTCATGCTGTAGATGCCGAGCCGATTGGCAATGGGTGCGTAAACTTCAAGCGTTTCGCGCGCTATGCGCCGGCGCTTGTCGGCCCGCATCGCACCCAGTGTTCGCATGTTGTGAATGCGGTCGGCGAGTTTGATCAATATGACCCGGATATCGTCCACCATTGCCAGCAGCATCTTCTGGAAATTGGCGGCCTGGGCCTCGGCGCGCGATTTGAATTTAAGGTGGGTAAGCTTGCTCAGGCCATCGACGATGACCGACACATCTTCGCCAAACTGGGCGGTGATCTCTTCACATGAAATGCTGGTGTCTTCAACGACATCGTGCAGAAGCGCTGCCATGACGCTACGGTGATCCATGTTCATTTCGAACACGATCCGTGCAACCGCTATCGGGTGAAAAATGTAGGGTTCGCCGGAGACCCTGCTCTGCCCATCGTGGGCGGATTCAGCGAGCTTGTAGGCAGCCAGCACATCCGCTATTTCATTCGCGCCGTAACGGCGCTCCATCAGCTTTAGCAAGTCGCCTATTTCAAAGCGACGCTCACCCGCTTCCTGCTTCTGTTCAACCTGATCGAGCACGACGCTCATTGATCACCCGGGGGGATGGTTGAGCTTGTTACGGCGGTTGCTCATGCTAGAAGTCAGTGGTAATCCTGTTTTCATCACTGGCCGGCACGCCTTCCATCGGCAGTCGTGGTGGCGTGGGCTCGGCATCGAGTACGGCCTTGGTCACCAGCCCCAGTGCAATTTCCCGCAGCGCGACAACCGTCGGTTTGTCGTTCTCGATCGGCACCATGGCCTCGGATCCCAACGATATGTTGCGTGCGCGACGGGCCGCTACCAACACGAGCTCAAAGCGATTTTCGACGTTTTCGAGGCAATCTTCTACGGTGACACGAGCCATGAGCTACTCCGGCGTGGATTCGGTACATCTGGAATTGGGGCTGAACCCTTCATTGTAGTGACATCACATCGGAAAACAACAGATTAACCGACGAGATCGCCCAACAATTGGCCGTTCACCCGCAATTGGCGATCAAGTTTCAGGCGCTGGGCTGTGATTATTGCGCATACTTCATCTACAGCACAGTCAAAGTTATCGTTGATCACCACGTAATCACTTTGACGAAAGTGCCTCATATCCGCTACCGCGTCCTGCATTCTGCGCTCGATGACAGCTTCGGAATCGCTGGCCCGATCGGTTAACCGCTGGCGCAATATGGCAAGCGTCGGCGGCAGTACAAAGATCGAACAGACGTCGGCGATGGCTCGAACCTGTTGCGCGCCCTGCCAGTCTATCTCCAGCAGCACATCGGTACCTTCGGCCAGCATGTCATCGACCACTTTGCGGGAGGTGCCGTATTGGTTGTCGAAGACACTCGCGTGCTCGAGAAATTCGCCCGCGGCAATCATGCTGTCAAAGTGGGACGGCGTGACAAAGTGATAATCGACACCATCCCGATCAGCCGGGCGCATAGGCCTGGTGGTATGCGATATCGACACACTCAATTGCGCCATACGTGCCAGCACGGCGCGAACGATACTGGTTTTGCCTGCACCGGAAGGCGCAGTGATCATAAAGAGTTGGGCTGACATGGGACCGACCGTTAAGTGCCGCCATTCTAGCCTAGTTTTGCCCGATCCTTCAGGCGTTGGCCACCATCCGGGTATCAAACTCATCGACATCGGCGATGATCAGCAAATCGACCAGCCGATCGCTGATTGGCAGGCGCGTGACCTGCTCAAAGTGCAGAAACATCGGATTGGCATCAGTATCGACCACAGCGTATTCACCCTCTGCGGTAAGACGCAGGTCGATCGAACAAAAACGCAATCCCAAAGTGGCCGCCACACGCTTGCAGATGCGTATCGCCTCAGCCGGCAAATCAATGACTTTGACATGCTCACTCTGCATCGATGTGAAATCGGGCTCTGTCTCAACCACACCGGCAAACACAGACTCGCCAACCACATAGGCGCGAATTTCTTCACCCCGGATGTTTTCCTGATACTCAACCGGGGTTAGTGGCAAATCGGCCACCCGGCGGGCGATATCATCAATCTGCCCAACACTCCAGTGGCAGCTATTCCAACCCGAGGGCCGATACAGCAGTTCCTCATTGGTTAGACTGAAAAATGCCTGTACCCGTCGAAAATCGTTGCTGACGATTATCTCGGGAACTCGAATGCCCTGGGTCCGAATCATCCGCAACTGATGGATGCGATAGCGTGAATTGATCAGTGAATCCAGCGGATTGACCCAGTAACACTCCATGCCGCGGAACAGACTGCCCAGTGCCGCTTCTGTTTCTCGAATTTCAACTTCATCCTGTGCCCCACCCAGTGGCTTGCCATTGGGCAACACATCATCCCAGTTACGGCAGTAGATGGAATTCACGGTGGACAGATCGACGGCAGCCTGACCATCCCGATAGCGCACCGTGCCACTCATCGGCAGCGCACCATCGAAGGTTATGGTCATATCTCTGGGGTACAGTCGCGGGTCAAAGTAGGCAACGCGATTACCGCGGGCAACAACTTTGTTGTATATCGCCGCAGCGTGCTGATCTTCTGCTGTCCCCAAAACCAGTATCATCGTAACCCGACCTTTCACCCATGTTCTACTAGGGCGGTATCACGATCTGTACCACGTGACTGCGAAGTCGAAAGCCTCCTCAAAGGCAAACGGCAGCTTGTCGAATCGTGTCACAATCCGGCGACTACGCAGTAAACAGGGCGGGCATTCCCTTGTTGAGCGGCTATTCTGCCGCGTATTCACGTTGGGCAGATTGTCGATCCGACTGCGCCTTGCTGAAAAACAAAAAACGCCGGACTGAGAGCAGTCCGGCGCCATTTTGTTGCCAGCGAAACAAACCTGACACTCACCCGGGGTCAGGTTTTACAGCGACTGGGTCACGGCATTATCGTGCGCGTTTGTTGGGAATATGCAAGGCGCGCCCGTGGGCACCGAGTGCGGCCTCGTGGATAGCCTCTGCCAGCGTCGGGTGTGCAAAGACCGTTCGGGCAATATCTTCGCTGGTGCCCTGAAACTCCAGCGCCATAACGCCATGGCCGATCAATTCGGAACTGTGAGGTCCGAGAATGTGCATGCCCAGCAGTTCATCGGTCTGCGCGTCGGCGAGCAGCTTCACCATGCCATCAGTGTCCTGCATGGCGCGCGCGCGACCACTGGCCGAAAACGGAAAGACACCACTGCGATAACCCGTTCCCTCTTCTTTTAGCTGCTCCTCGGTTTTACCTACCCAGGATATTTCCGGGTGGGTGTAGACCACCGATGGAATGGCGTCGTAGTTCACATGACAATGCGCGCCGCTAATGCGCTCGGCAACCGCGACACCCTCTTCCGATCCTTTGTGAGCGAGCATTGGCCCACGGACCAGATCGCCGATTGCATAAACACCTGGCAAATTGGTTTCGCACGCGCCGTTGACATGCACTAAACCGCGTTCATCTATCAGCAGGCCGGCCTCGGGCAAGGTCAGTTGATCGATGTTCGGACGCCTGCCAACCGCGACGATCACCCGATCGACGGTAAGCGTCTGTTCACCGTTCTTGTCGGTGTATTCGATTCGTACTTTCCCCCCCGAGATACTGGAGGCAGTGACCCGGGCACCGAGCCGAATATCCAGGCCCTGCTTGTTAAAGATACGCTGTGACGCCTTGGCGACCTGCTGATCCACCATCGGCAGGAAAGCATCCTGCGCCTCCAGTACGACAACCTCGGATCCAAGCCTGCTCCACACGCTGCCCAATTCTAAACCGATCACACCGGCACCGATCACACACAGCTTCTCTGGCGCACTCTCCCAGTCGAGCGCTCCCGACGAATCGACGACGATATCCTCGAACAACGGCACCGCGCCGATTTCGATCGACTTCGAGCCGGTGGCGAGAATAATGTGTTCGGCAAAAACGGTGGATTGCGAGCCATCGGCAGCCTCGACCTGCATCTGCTTATCCGCCAGCAAGGAAGCCGTACCCTGAATCCAGCTGATCCCGTTGGCTTTGAAAAGATGTGCAATTCCACCGGTGAGGTTTTGCACAATATCGTCCTTGCACGCGATCATGCGGGGAATATCTGCCGAGACGCCATCGACCTTGATCCCGTGACCTTCAAAAGAATGGTTGGCATCGGCAAACAGCTGGCTACTCTCCAACAGCGCCTTGGAGGGAATGCAACCCACGTTCAGGCAGGTGCCGCCGAGCGCAGGGTCGCCTTGTTTATTGATCCATTTTTCAACACAGGCGGTTTTCATTCCCAGCTGAGCACTTCTGATCGCCGCCACATAGCCAGCAGGGCCGCCACCCACTACCAGCACATCAAATTGTTCCGCCATGTTGATCCTCAAATAGCAATAACCTGCATTGCCCGGCCGCCGGGCTACAGATCAGCCTGTAAATGTTGGTTAGACAAACGCCGAACAAAACAACATTGTTTGATCGGCGTCTGGACTTGGACGGCTGTGCGAATTACATCCGCGGCACACCCGACCAGCTGCTTGACATGTACCGCAAACGATCGCGCCTGACGCACAATCGTTTTCGATGAATCTGAATGACCCGGCTAGATGTCGAGAAGTATTTTCGCCGGTTCTTCCACCAGTTCCTTGATGGTTTTGAGAAATGTCACCGCGCCTTGCCCATCGACGATCCGATGGTCATATGACAACGCGATATACATCATGGGGCGGATTACAACCTGCCCGTTTTCCGCCACTGGCCGATCCTGAATCGAGTGCATGCCGAGGATAGCACTCTGCGGAGGATTGAGAATTGGCGTCGACATCAGCGAGCCAAACACGCCACCGTTGGTGATGGTGAATGTGCCACCGGTCAGATCGTCGATGCCCAGCTTGCCGTCCTTCGCCTTGCCGGCATACTCGCCAATCTGCTGCTCGATATCCGCCAGTGACATGTGTTCGGCATCTCGCAGCACAGGTACAACCAGCCCGCGACTGGACGAGACGGCAATGCCAACATCGCAAAAGCCATGATAGACGATATCTTCGCCATCGATTGAGGCGTTGATATCCGGGAAGCGCTTCAACGCCTCGGTTGCCGCCTTGACGAATACCGACATAAAGCCAAGTCGCACACCATGTGCTTTTTCAAACTGGTCTTTGTAGGTGCTGCGCAGTTCCTTTATGGGCTGCATGTTGACTTCATTGAAGGTTGTCAGCATGGCGGTGGACTGGGACGCTTCGAGCAATCGCTCAGCTATGCGAGCGCGCAGCCGGGACATCGGCACACGCCGCTCGGAGCGATCGCCAGCGTCAACTGCCGCTGACTCGGTGATCCCGGCGGCCGGTGTCACCGGAGCCGCGGTAACAGCTGCTACTGGCGCGCTGGCAACTGGCGATACAGCTGTGGCGCCGGAGGCCTCAATGTGTCGCAGCACATCGGCATTGACAATTCTTCCATCGCGTCCGGTGCCGCGAATTTGACTGGCGTCCAGACCGTGCTCAGCGATCAAATTTCTCACCGAAGGGCTGGTGGCGCCGCCGGTGCCCGCCTCGTCACCCGCCGAAGACGCGGCCACAGCGCCCGCCGCCACGGTCCCGAGCAACGCGCCGGCCAGCACTGACTCTCCGCTGGCAGCTTTGATTTCAGACAGCACGCCGGATCCTGGCGAAGGAACTTCCAGTACGACCTTGTCAGTTTCGAGTTCAACCAGCACTTCATCTCGCTCCACTGCGTCACCCGGTGCCTTGCGCCAATCCAGCACAGTTGCATCGGCGACCGATTCGGGCAACACCGGCGTGACGATTTGCAGCACTTCACTGGCCGCCGCCGGTGCGGAACCAGCAGACGCGGCAGGCGCTGGCGCACTCGCCGCCGCCTCACCCTCGGTTAACATGCCAAGCACTTCCTGAGCAACCACGGTAGTGCCCTCCGCCGCAACGATTGTGGTCAATACGCCGTCAACCGGTGCCGGCACTTCCAGCACCACCTTGTCGGTCTCCACCTCGACCAGCACTTCATCCCGACTGACTTTATCTCCGGGTTGCTTTTGCCAGGCGAGTATCGTGGCATCCGCGACGGACTCCGGGAGCGCGGGCACCTTGATTTCTATACTCATTTTGTCGATGAATCCTGTGTTTTACCGGCTTTTGTGACCATTGTGGATCGCGCGCAGAATGACTCTGCCCGCACTTTTACTTCTGACTATTCGGCTGCAGTGCCAGCGCCTCACGAACGAGCTGAGTCTGCTCCTGGATATGCAGTGATGCATAACCGACAGCGGGCGATGCCGACGGCGGTCGGCCGCAAAACTCGAGTTCCTGAGATTTGCTCAGTACGCGCTCGATGCGATGTCGAGTTGCACGCCAGGCCCCCTGGTTGCGAGGCTCTTCCTGACACCAGACAATTTGCTTTGCGTTGGGATAGGTTGCCAATGCATCTCGCATTTCGGTATACGGAAATGGATAGAGTTGCTCGACGCGAATAATCGCAATATCTTTTTCCACCTCTTCCCGACGCTTTTCCAGCAAGTCGTAATAGACCTTACCCGAGCAAAATACCAATCGCTCCACTGCCGCCGGATTGATTGGATCAATTTCGCCCAGCACCGGTTCGAACCGTCCATCGGCCAGGTCTTCCAGCGTGGATACGGCAAGCCGATGGCGCAGCAAACTCTTCGGAGTCATGACAATCAACGGACGTCGCAACGGCCGAATAACCTGACGCCGGATCATGTGGTAACACTGCGCCGGCGTACTGGGCACAACCACCTGCATGTTGTCTTCGGCGCATAGCTGCAGAAATCTCTCCAGACGAGCGGAGGAGTGTTCCGGCCCCTGTCCCTCATAGCCGTGCGGCAGAAAAAGCGCCATGCCACACAAGCGGCCCCACTTGGTCTCGCCCGAGCTGATGAATTGATCGATGACCACTTGCGCACCGTTGGCGAAATCGCCAAATTGAGCCTCCCAAATTACCAGCGACTCTGGATCGGCTGTCGCGTAGCCGTATTCAAAGGCCAGCACGGCCTCTTCTGACAGAACCGAATCGATCACCAGAAAGTTGGGCTGATCGGGAAACACGTTGCGCAGCGGCACGTAGGCCGACGTGTCATTCTGGTTGTGCAACACGGCGTGGCGATGAAAGAAAGTACCGCGGCCACAATCCTGGCCCGACAGCCGAACCGGATGGCCATCATGCAGCACAGTGGCATAGGCAAGGTTCTCGGCGTAGCCCCAGTCGAGTGGCAGGGCACCGGCAGTCATCTTGCGACGATCCTCAATGATCTTCTTGACCCGCGATTGCAATACCAGCCCGTCGGGTAGTGTAGTGAGTGACGTTGCGAGTTTTTGCAGGGTTTCGATCGGCAGAGCAGTCGTATGCTCGGTGCGCCAGTCTGCACGCAGATAATCTGCCCAGTGAGCGGTGTGGGTCTCTATGTAGTCCGGGTCTTCCTCGACCTCGGGCGCGACGGTTACGCCCGCGTCGAGATCTGCCCGATAGCCGTCAATCAACTGCTGCGGGTAGTCGGCGTCAATATGGTTTTCGGCAATCAGTCGATCCGCGTATATCTGGCGAGTGGTGGCCAGTGATTTTATCGTCTTGTACATCATTGGCTGGGTGGCCGACGGCTCATCGGCCTCGTTGTGGCCATGGCGTCGGTAGCAGACAAGATCGATCACAACGTCTTTGTGGAACTGATTGCGAAAATCCAGCGCCAGCTCGCTGACAAACATTACCGCCTCCGGATCGTCCCCGTTGACGTGAAAGATAGGCGCACTGATCATCTTGGCCACATCAGAGGCGTACATCGTTGAGCGAGCATCTTTCTTGTTACTGGTGGTAAATCCGATCTGGTTGTTGACGATCAGGTGAATCGTGCCCTTGGTGGAGAAGCCGTGCGAATCGGCCATGTTGAAGGTCTCCATCACCACACCCTGGCCCGCGAAAGCAGCATCGCCGTGAATATTCACCGGAATGACCATATCTCCCTGCGCGTCACCGTGGCGGTCCTGTCTCGAACGCACCGACCCTTCCACTACCGGCGAGACGATTTCCAGATGAGACGGATTGAACGCCAGTGCCAGGTGAATATAGCCATCGGCGGTTTTCAGGTCGGAGGAAAAACCCTGATGGTATTTCACATCACCGGAAGACAGATGATCATGGGTTTTGCCTTCAAACTCCGAGAACAACTCAGCCGGGTTCTTGCCGAGAATGTTGACGAGTACGTTCAATCGGCCACGATGCGCCATGCCGACGACCATCTCGCGACAGGGCGTTTGCGAGACGCGCTGCAGCAGCGTGCTCATGATTACGATCAGACTCTCGCCGCCTTCCAGTGAAAAACGCTTCTGACCGACATAGCGCGAATGCAGGTAGCGTTCGAGCCCCTCGGCAGCCGTCAGCCGCTGAAGCAGCCACTTGCGTGAATCAACGCTGAGACTCGGACGCGAGGCATAGCTCTCGATCCGCTGCTGCAACCACTGCTTCTGGCCAGTGTGATCGATATACATGTACTCGTAGCCGATCGTACTGCAGTAGCATTTCTCAAGGTGTGCAAGGATGTCACGCAACGGTGCTGTGCCAATACCATGAAGCGCCGCAGTCTGAAACGGTGTATCCAGATCGGCTTCCGACAGTCCGCACTCGTGCAGCGCCACCTCACGAACCTTCAGCCTCTCCATTCGCCCGAGCGGATCGGTGTCTGCCATCTGGTGCCCGCGCGCGCGATAGGCATCGATAAGCTTGGTCACCTGAATCTGCTTTCGCTCATGCTCGATGGACACATCCGGAACCGCGGCCTGACGGCGGCGCCCGGAGTTTCGAGTAAGGCCATAGAAATGGCGCCGAATCTCCGAATGCGGTATGTCGCGAGCCTGGCCGTTGACTATCGGCAATTGCTCAAAGTAGCTTCGCCATTTGGGCGAGACCGAGTTGGGATCCCGGAGGAAGTCTTCATACTGCTGTTCGAGGTAGACAATGTTGCCGCCATCGAGCATCGATGTGCTTTGCAACACTTTCATGTCGGCCATAGGTTTATCCGCGTTTGCCATCTATTTGTTTTAATTCGCCGTAGACCATTAGTTGTGCTGGTTCACAAAAGCATAGAACACACCAATTAGGCAAAAGTTCGCCTACACTGAAAATTTCATCGGGATCGTGGCTTGCGCTTTTGTGGCCAGGGGATCCGGATCATTGTGAATCTGATCCGCACCCGAACTTTTCTAATCCGCCGGCCTGGATTGCTCGTAGCGTTGACGTTGCTCCGTGCTGGCCTCGGTTTGGTATTTCTGTTTCCACTCAGCATAGGACATCCCGTAAACTAGCTCACGGGCCTGATCCAGGTCCATTGGCTGATCTCGCTCTTCGGCGGCAGCCTTGTACCACTTGGACATACAATTGCGACAGAAACCCGCCAGATTCATGAGATCGATGTTTTGTACATCAGATCGAGTACGCAGGTGCTCCACAAGGCGACGAAACGCCGCCGCTTCCAATTCTGTCTGGAGATCCGGTTTCGTTGACATGTCTGCTAATCGCAAATTATTCTAGAGAACACAATAGTATAGACTAAATTGTCTCCTCACCGAGTTGCCATTCTGTAGCCGTGCAGACCGAAGCACTAGCATTCATATTGATAGCAGCCGCACTGTGGGCCTGGTGGTCTGCTGCGCGCAGTCGCGAGTCAGCCACAACACTCGCCCGCAGCGCTTGCAGGCGCTGCCAGGTTCAGTTGCTGGATGAAACCGTATCTCTGCAGAAGCTGCGTCTCAAGCGAGACAGCAAGGGAACCATGGGTATCGAGCGCTGGTATCACTTCGAGTTCAGCACCAACGGCACAGATCGCCGATCCGGGGTAGTCGGTGTTCGAGGCGCCACCTTGACAGACATGCATCTCGATCTGAACATTGACGAAGTCCGGCACTGAAGATCATCCCGACAACAACACGTTTACGTTTACCCTGCCCCCGCTCTAACCAACACTCGAACAACAAGAGGACGTCACCATGAGCCTTTGCCCATGCGATTCAGGTCAGCAGTTCTCGGACTGCTGCGCTCCCTATTTGAAAGGGCACGAATCCCCGCCCACAGCGCTGGCACTGATTCGCGCACGCTACACCGCACACACGTTTGCCAACATTGATTACATCCAGGCGACTCACCATCCGGAATATCGCGATGAGATCGACGTCGCCGGCACCCGTGACTGGGCCGAGAATTCAGAGTGGCTGGGACTGGAGATCAAATCAACCGAGATGGGTGGCGCACAAGACACAAGCGGCAAAGTGGAGTTTGTCGCCCGTTTTAACGATGCCCGGGGCCGGACAGTTAATCATCACGAGTTGAGCCTGTTCGAAAAGCTCGACGGCGAGTGGTATTTCGTTGATGCGCAGACGCCCAAAGTAGAACAAGTGCGTCGTGAAAGCCCGAAAACCGGCCGCAACGACCCCTGCCCCTGCGGCAGTGGTAAGAAATTTAAGAAGTGTTGCGCGCTGGCAGCCTAGCGGGCCACTTAAGAAACAGGGCCGTGCACATTGAGGGCCAGAGCACTAGACTTCACTGAGAAATTTCTGCACTGCACAGTTGAATCTGTCGTTGCTATCGCCAGCCACCATGTGGGCTGCGTCTTTCACGTTGATATATTTCGCATGAGGGACGAGACTCAGGAACTCGGTAGCAGTGTCATCGCTGACAATGTCGCTCATCTTGCCGTGCACCAGCAGGGTTGGCAACGACAGACGACGGGCAGCCGCTTTCATTCGATCGGCTGACTCTATATCAAGCTCGCTAATGTGATCGAGCAAATCAGGGTCCCAGTGCCAGTAGTATCGGCCATCACGCTGTCGAAGGTTTTTGCGCAGCCCGTCCAGCGTCTGGCTGTTGCGTCTCTGAGGTTGATATTCCTCAACGGCAGCTGCGGCACTTTCGATTGAATCGAACCCGTCCCCGTGTGCACGCATGAACGCAATAATCCTCTCCACACCACCGCGATCGATTCGGGGTGTGATGTCAACGAGCACCAGTGCCTGAAAAAGTGAATCGTCGCTTTCACCCTCGGCTAATAGTGCCGTAATTCCACCCAGTGAAGCGCCCACCAGGGCCGGGGGTCGTCGCATCTGCGAAACGACAAAGCGCAGATCGTCGATAAGCGAATCTATTGAATAGTCACTGTCTGGAGCCCAGTCGCTGTCTCCGTGTCCACGCGCATCGAGCGCCACAGCGTACCATCCATCTTTTGCCAGGGCCTCGGCAGCCCGACGCCATGAGTGACGCGTTTGCCCTGCACCGTGCAACAGCAGCACAGGAGGATTGTTTTCGTCCCCAAAACTCGAAGCGGATAATCGCAGTGAGCCCCGAGTAAAAACAAACTCCCCTACACTCACCATAACCGTGCATCAGATTGAACGAAGACCCTGCTCGCCATATCAGACACCCTGCTGCACCACAGTGATGCCACCGGCAGGTGAACCCTGCACGTCGGAGTTTCGAATTGGAAAGTGCTGCGTTCTACAGTCGTTGAAATAGTGGCGTAAGGTATCCGCAACAATTGGAAAGGCGAGCTCGTCCCAAGGCACTTCGGCCTCGGCGCACAACTGCACCTCAAGCGTTTCGTCACCCGCCTCACAGAAGCCATCGGCGAGCGTTGCTCGAAACATCACGTACACCTGGTTGATACGCGCAAGACTGTAAAGTCCGTACAACTGAATGCCCTCGCACACCGCATTGGCCTCTTCGAGACTCTCTCTGGCTGCACCTTCGGCAAGTGTCTCGCCATTTTCGAGAAACCCGGCTGGCAGGGTCCAGAAGTTTTTTCGAGGTTCGATGCCCCTGCGACACAACAAGACTTTGCCTTGCCATTCCAGCAGACAACCCACCACGTTTTTCGGATTCTCGTAGTGAACACAATTGCATCGCCCACAAATCTGCCTTGGCCGGTTGTCTCCTTCCGGTACAGATTGAGTAGTAGCCGCGCCACAGCTCGAACAAAACGGCATGGTTCCTCCAGATGTCAAAACAGACCACACCACGGGTAAATTGCACTCGCAGGTCAGGACATTCGGTTAGTTGTTAGCAGATCGCTTGTTCGCCCGGGGAAGGAGTGCGCGCGACGCCCGGGCAGAGCGCCACACGGAGCAACTTCAGGGTAATCTACATACCGCCGTCGTCATCGTCATCACCATCTACTTTACTTACCTCGGCGGCCTGCCACCCCTTTTCGCTCTTGGTCTGAATGTACTCAACCTGCTGTCCTTCCGAGAGCGTTTTGTAACCATCACCCTGAATCGAGCGATAGTGGACGAAAACATCCTCGCCCTCTGCATTCACAATAAAACCATACCCCTTGGCATTATCAAACCACTTCACTGTACCCAGTGACTTATCCATTTTGTCAACCCTCAATAACACCGCTATATGTGTTGGTAGTAAAAAAGTTGCGGCTTGCGCCAAGTGTACAAACCTGTCGCCTGAAGGTACAGCCCTTTGGTTAATCTCCGAGCAGTTAATATCGCCAGAAAATCGCCTGAGCCGAGTCAATTCCGGAGTCAACGCCCGCTAAAGCGAGGCAATAGCCTCGTAGATATTCACCTGTGTGGATCGATGCGTTAGGAAAAACAACAGGAATTTTAAATACTAACCCTACCGGGCGGGAATGAGGGACTCTCCGCCAGCCCCAAAAGTTTGCAGCCGCCTGGCTAAAGTCAAGGGTTTATATCCCGCGGCAGACTATTCCGTCCACGATTCACAATGTCGCAACTTGCTATGTTTCACGCTCCCTGCTGCCCGTTTATCGCCTTGCTGGCAATCTCATAGACATCCGGCGAAAGGTCGTTTGCCGAAAGCACGCTCCGCAATGCAGCTTGCATCAGATTTTGTCGGGTTGGATCAAACCGCCGCCAACGCGTGAGTGGCACACACAGACGCGCCGCCACCTGCGGATTGATACTGTCCAATTCCACAATACGGGCACTCAAAAAACGATAGCCGCTGCCATCGACTCGATGAAAGGCCCGCGGATTACCTGCGGCAAAAGCACCCACGAGCGAGCGCACTCGATTTGGATTAGTAAGATCGAAATCAGGATGCTCCAACAGTTTCTCCACTCGATCAAGGGCGTTTACATCACGAGCCCTGGCCTGCATTGAAAACCATTTGTCTACGACCAGACGTTCGGTATTCCAGTCCTTGTAAAATTCTTCAATCGCATCAGTGGCTTTCAATGGATCAAAATCGAGTAAAACTTTTAGTGCGGCGACTCGATCGGTCATGTTGTTCGCACTTCTAAATTGCTCAAGCGAAACTTCGCACCAACGGGAGTCAACACTTGCGAGATAGCTCAATGCTTGATTTTTCAACGCCCTGCGGCCAATAGCCGAAGCTTCGATTGAGAACGGCGCATCATTGCGACAAGCTTCGAAGAGTCTTTCAAGGCTCTGACTCAGGCGCCGGGCGAGTGCATGCTGCAACCAATCTGTTGCCGCCAGGATAGCATCGATATCTATGTGCGGGTGATCGGCTGCAACTGTCTCTATATCTGGCAGTTCCAGCAACAGTGATATCAAAGCGTGGTCTGTTTCGGCATCGTTCAAAACACGCTCAAACCCGCAAGCGAGTTGTTCATTCAGCTCGAGATCATGCTCGTTGGTCGTTGCCTGCATCGCGCGTTCTATTTCGGCAGAAATTAACGTTTGCCCTGCCTCCCAACGCGCAAACGGGTCAGTTTCAACTTGCATTAAAAATGCATATTCCTGTGTACTACGTACGTATTCCAGATGCACCGGGGCAGTAAATCCGCGCAGCACTGACAGCACCGGAGGGGACTC
Source organism: uncultured Granulosicoccaceae bacterium (assembly GCA_937920585.1). Lineage (GTDB taxonomy): Bacteria > Pseudomonadota > Gammaproteobacteria > Granulosicoccales > Granulosicoccaceae > CAKZSB01. The sequence continues at coordinate 15,946 of CAKZSB010000183.1, forward strand.
AATGTCGCCGAACGTATACGTCGTTTTCGCTTCGCGAAGACGCAACGTTTGCTCTGTTTTCATTTCGCCATTTCCACTGCCGGCAAGCGCAACAGGCAGTTGTTTACCGTCAGTGTCAAACATCGCTATCTGCACTGGTAAATCAAAAGGCGCTTTACTTTCCTGCCCGGGTGTCGCCGGGCAACTTTGTGACAACGTGATCGAGAATGATTTGTTCGGTGCATCAAAATCAGTTTCTACCTTCAACACCGGTGTACCCGATTGCGAATACCATCTCCTGAACTGCTGCAAATCAACACCTGTGGCCTCCTCCATGGCCACGACAAAATCATCGCAGGTAACAGCCTGCCCATCGTGCCGTTCAAAATACAGCGCAACGCCAGCTCTGAACTGCGCGTCGCCGAGCAATGACCGTAACATCCGTATTACTTCAGCTCCTTTCTCATAGATCGTAACTGTGTAGAAATTGTTTATTTCAATGTAACTATCCGGTCGGATCGGATGTGCCATGGGGCCAGAGTCTTCAACGAACTGGTGCGCCCTGAGAAACCGAACATCCTGTATCCGTTTTACCGCAGCCGAGTGCGAACACGCCGTAAATTCCTGATCGCGAAAGACAGTCAATCCTTCCTTCAGGCTTAGCTGAAACCAGTCTCTGCAGGTAATTCGATTACCCGTCCAGTTGTGAAAATACTCGTGCGCAACTACTGATTCCACACCGACGAAGTCATCGTCTGTAGCTGTCGACTGATCTGCAAGGACATACTTGGAGTTGAAAATATTCAGCCCCTTGTTCTCCATAGCCCCCATGTTGAAATCATCTACGGCTACGATCATATATACGTCTAGATCATACTCCCGGTCGTACTCCTCTTCATCCCAACGCATGGCGTTTTTCAACGACGCCATCGCGTGATCGCATTTATCGATATTGTGTGACTGCACATAAACATGAAGATCCACGAGCCGTCCTGATGCGGTGGCAAAACTATCTCGCAGGCTAACCAGGTCACCTGCGACCAGGGCAAACAGGTAACTTGGCTTGGGGTGAGGATCCTCCCAGCGCACCCAGTGACGCCCGTCTTCTGAGGAGCCACTGTTTGTCATATTGCCGTTGGATAAAAGCACGGGAAAGCGCTCGAGGTCAGCAACAATTTTTACGCTGTATCGAGCCATCACATCGGGACGATCGAGAAAATACGTTATGCGCCGGAATCCCTGTGGCTCGCATTGCGTGCAGAAATTTCCGGAAGACTGATAGAGACCTTCCAGTGCGGTGTTAGTAGCTGGATCTATTTCCGTTACCAATTCGAGTACAAAGTTGTCGCGGACATTGAATATTGTCAGACCACGATCATCGACATCAAACTGTTGACCCGCCTTCAATGCTTCGCCATTCATGGCGAGATCGATCAATGTCAGGTCGTGTCCATCGAGACGCAGGTGTTGCCCACGGGTTGTTGATCGGTCGTTGCGACGCAGCGCCAACATCGAACGGACACGGGTGTGATGGTCGTCGAGATCAAACCGCAAATCCACCGTGTCGATTAGAAATTCAGGTGGTTGATAATCAGACCGGTAGATTGTCTCCGGTGCCTGGCTGCCCTGCATCGAGCGCTCCCATAGCAATGCTCACGGATTCGGCATGTCTTGCGCAAAGTGACGCCCATGCTCATGCCGGAAAAATACACTAAGGGCGCGATACCGAATGAGTTTAATCGGTTTTTGAAAAATCAACAGTCCCCCGTGCTGGTCTTTACCGTGTGAATCACACCCGGCATTTGCAAATCGGCCTGATTTTCGGGGCACTGGAATTCCGCGCCGCCATTCAGAATTTCATATCCAGGCCGATATCCTGCCACTGCTGGATGCCGTTCAGCACACCAAGATCGGAAGTAATAACGGCGCGGAGCTACTTGCAATGAAAATACTTAGTGCGCAATTCCTAAGGCCCGCCGCCCTGTTTTGCCTGTTCATGGGCATCCTGGCAATTAGCACACACCAGCGCATTTATTCACGCAGCTGGCATGAGCCTCTGCAGGTTTCCGTCTTCCCGATCAATGGCGATGGCACACTCGCAACACACAACTACATCGAGCGCCTGAAGCAGGACGATTTCACCGAGATTGACCAGTGGTTTCAGCGCGAAGCTAAAAGATACAAACTCCCTGTGCACACCCCGTTCAAGCTCACCCTGGGCAAAGAGGTCAAATCGGCCCCTCCTGTGTTTCCTGGCAACGCAGGTGTCATCCGCACGGTGCTCTGGGGCCTGCATCTGAGGTACTGGGTGTTTACCAATACCCCTGACAGTGACTCCAACCTGCGCCGGGTGCGTATGTTTGTCGTATACCAACAAGGTGAGGATGATGTACCACTGGCCCATTCAATCGGGCTACAAAAAGGTTTGATCGGCGTTGTCAATGCGTTCTCACTCGATCGCCAGACGGAACAGAACAACATCATCATCGCACACGAACTTCTGCACACTGTCGGGGCAACGGACAAGTACGATACTATGGGCAATCCGCTCTTTCCGGTTGGTTACGCCAACCCGGACCGTTCTCCGCTGCATCCACAACGCAATGCCGAAGTGATGGCTGCGAGAGTACCATTGAGCGCATATTCATCCCGCATGGCGAGCAGTTTACGTAGCACGCTGATCAACCCCGTGACGGCCAGAGAGATAGCCTGGCTGGAAGACCCAGACTGAACAATGGAATTCCTGCTCGAGTTGGCGAGTCGATACAAAACCGAGCTCTATTGGCTGGGCTGGCTTTCAGCTGCCACTCTGATCGTCAGCGTGGCACTTATTCCGATACTGGCCAGCCGCATACCCGCCGACTACTTCCTGAGCTCTGCTGACATCGCCAGCCGCAGACGCTCCTGGCAAACGATATTTTATAGTTGCTTACGCAACCTGGTTGCTCTGGTGTTGCTGCTGGCCGGGCTTGCGATGCTGTTGTTGCCTGGCCAGGGGCTACTTACCCTTTTGATGGCGCTGTTTGTGGCCGACCTGCCCGGTAAGCACCGGCTGGAACGAAAACTGGCGGGTCATTCGAGGCTGCTGGCATCATTGAACTGGATCAGGGCTCAGCGTGGCGTCGCACCGCTCTCTCCGCCGAGTGGTCAACGTTGTTCAGGCAACTGATCCCGATTACATGTCAGCTCTGGAGATCGGGCGCTGAATGGCAGAGTAATTGTTGGCAAAACAACCTGAATACACATAAGCCAGATGCCGGATAAGTTGGTCAATCCAATACAGCAAAAGAGCCCACACAGCGCGCTATACTCAGGCTACGTCACAAAAACGAGACTCCAACGGGGACTCAAATGTCTTGATGAGGCACGTTTCATTGCGCGAAAGCCATGGACGGGCAAAATTGACGCAAGATGATACAATCACGTTACAAGTTACTAACATCCCGACAGGGACAGTGGAGTCAAATATGACACTCAGGGCCAGACCCCTCACACTGCTCACCGCTGGTACGGTCCTCGGCATAACGCTGTCTCTGGGACATAGTGTTGTCGCTCGCGACAACTCGGCGGACGTACTCCCGCT